>CAVKZC010000263.1:0-3902 GCA_963660455.1 Sphaerochaetaceae bacterium
GTGGAGATATAGAGAAGAAGGGTGCGGATATAGAGAATAATGGTATGAATATAAAGAAAGGAGGCAAACACCCATGGCGGGTATTTGCCTCCTTCTTTTATAGTTCGCTTGTCTGCGTTATCGTTTGAAAACGCAACGTTTATTGTTGGAAAACAACGCGTGCACTTATTTTGTCACTTTGACGGTGGTGCCGTCACTCATCTTGAGGATGTTGACGCCGGGGCCGAGTACAGTCCTGCGCACACCGTCCATGCCGTAGATGGCCACAACCTTGGCATCGGAAGCGGTGGCCTTGCCGTCATCTACGTTCTCGATGCCAGCTGCTATGGCTTTGTTGGCTATTTCGATGGCTTTGTTGAGCAGTTTTATGTCCTTGTCGTAGGTGGCATAGGTACCGTTTTGTGCCTCGTCTATCAGCACCTTCATGGCGTTGAGAACATCGTCCTGTCCCTTCAGTTCGTCGCTAATATAGAGATGGTAAGCCTGTTCGTATGCA
This sequence comes from Sphaerochaetaceae bacterium, assembly GCA_963660455.1. GTDB lineage: Bacteria > Bacteroidota > Bacteroidia > Bacteroidales > Bacteroidaceae > Prevotella. The sequence continues at coordinate 497 of CAVKZC010000263.1, forward strand.
CTGGTGTAGAGTTTGTATGCTCTTCTCTGTCTCTCGGAAATGAAGAGCCAGTAGTAAGTATTTTCCTCGTCGCGTAAATTGCTAGAACCGAAGTCGCTGTGCATGTAGGCACCGTTCTCAATGCCCAAGTGCATGTACGTGCACTCGGTGGTGAGCGCGGTATAGTATACCCGTGCAAAGGCTATCTGGTACTCGCCGTTAACCGCATTGTCAGGCATGATTGCCAGCAGCTTGGTAGCAGTCTTGTCTTTAGCCACATAGAAGTCGCATTTTTCGTAATCATCGACATTCCGAGTGATGTTCCAGTTGTATCCGTTCTCGCCGTTGAAGAGGTATCCCTCGATGTTGTCTGTCATGTCCGATGTGAGCGTCCAGAGCGTAGCGTTGTCGATGTCCTTGCACTGGGGCGTCTCCTGGGTGGCATAGTAGCCATCGTCGAGGTGGTAGATGTAGTAACTTTCGCCGCCCTGTATCGTGTCTCCACACCACCAGTTGGCGGAGCTAGGTATGCATCCTTCAGCTGCGCGTATGGCCTCGAGCATTACCTCCTTGTCGCTCTCGTAGCTGGAATATGTGCCTTTTGACACAGTAGACATGGCGTTGAGCACAAGTTTGTAGGCTGACTCGTTGGACTGGACGGTGGGGTTGACGGCATACTTGGCCACTACGGTGTAGAGGCTGTCGTAGGTAGCGTGGCAAGCCTTCTGCTCCTTGGAGATGAAGAGCCACAGGGCCTCGTCCTTGTTGTCAAATTTGGAGGTGGCACCGTATGAGTTCTTGTCGGTCAGTACAGAGAGGCTGTAATTGGCGTTGAATCCTGCGCTGAGCGTGTATGCATTCCTTGTGCTCTGCTGGGCAGGCCATAAGTTAGAAGCCTGCAGTTCCTTGTCCACCTTGGCAACCCATCTGGAAACAGCGCCAGAGTTGGGGCCGTCCATGTAGATATTGTAGCCCTTAGAACTGGTGAACTTCGCATTCTTCGTGTCCGTTGTAGTCCAGGTGTCGGCCTCGTCAATCACGGATACCGAAGGCGTTTCTTCGTTGGCGAAGATATTTCCGCCCACGTTGTACATATAGAATGGCTTGTTGGCCTCCAGGGTCTCGCCCTCCCACCAGCTGTTGTCCTTGCCCAGCAGGGATTGCATCATGCGCTTGGCTGTATAGAGCTTGATCATGCACTCGGCATAGTTCTTGTACGTACAGGTGGCGGCGGTGGCGAGTGCACCGTTGGCAACCTTCAGCACGTCGTCGTTGTTCAGCACCTTCTCCTCGCTGGCGAGTTCCTCCACCTGGTTGTACAGGGCGAAGAACTGTATGTATGCCTCTTTCTGTTCCTGCGAGATGAGAATCCACTCATATTCGGGGTAGTTGTCTTCCCGTGGGTAGTAGTAGGGGGAGTATTGGCCTCCTCTCACACCGAAACACATCCTGCCGCTGTACAAGTTGGCAAGTTTATAGAAGATGTATGCATTCCTGTCGGAGACAGCCTTCGCTTTGTCGAGTGTGGAAGCCTCCAGGCTGCCGTCGTTTGTAACCTTGGCACTCCAGTACATGGGGAAGTCACCACCCTTCTTGTCCGCTCTTTCGAGATATACGAAATAGTTGTCGTCGTTGGAGAATGTCTTGTTGCTCCATGTCCATGTGATGGCATTCTCGATGTTTGTCTCGGTCGGGGTATTGACGTTGGTAAGGAACGTGCCGGTACCCGCATTGTAGAGATAGTACTTCGTGCCGTCTACTGGGTCTTCGCCATACCACCATGCGTTGGGCTGGTTCAGTGCGGCGTAGTAAGCCGTCTTGGCTTCCTGGAGGGCATTCATGGCTTCTGCTACGGTGTAGTAGCAGCAGGTGTCTGCCATGGCGATTGCCGTCGCTAGGAGCTGTTTCGTGGTAGTATTCGCCAGGGCGTAAGGCGATTTGAGATTCTTTACCTCGTAGAAGAGTTTGTTGAACTTCACGAAGATTTCTTTCTGCTCTGGCGTGATGAAGTACCAGGTGCAGTTGTTGAAGTCGGTGTCATCAAGGCTGTAGGGGCGTACACCATACGAGAGTACATCGTCTTCATTGACGATGCAGAATCTTTGTGCCCAGTCTACGCTGTTGAGTATAAAACCGTTGCTGCCGTCCGACAGTTGCTGTACTTGGAAGGTAGTAGCTGTGGATGTCGAGTCGATCTTGCATACGTAGGCGTTGTTCACCTTCTCCATGTACAGTACTTTGTTGTGCTGGTTTTTGAAGGTCCACGTTGCGTTGCTCGTTACCTTGGTGGGAAGCCAGAGGGGGGCATTTTCGATGCTGTGCTCCTCGGGCGTGCTGTCCGTAAGGAAGATGCCTTCGCTGGGGTTGAACATGTAGTAGGGCAAGCCAGTCTGGTATTGTTCGCCGCGGAACCACTTGCTCTGTTGCTTGGTGGTGGTGGCGAACACCTTCAGGGCGGTCTCCAGGCTGTCTATGTCATCATAGTAGGTATTGAAAGTGCCGTTCGAAGTCTTCATCAAGATGACCTCGATGCGGTCGTGCGTGGCTGAGTCGAGCAGTGCCGTTCCGTTGTCGGAGAACATCTTGGCCACTTTCTTGAAGAGGGTCGAGTATTTGTCATAGCACTCTTTCTGGCTTTCGCTTACGAGAATCCAGCTCGCATTGTCTTTGTCTTTGCTGATGGAAAGCGTAGAACCCGTGAAGGTTTCTATTTTTGCGGACAGATACCAGGCCAGGTTTCTGATGGCGTAACCGTTGCAGTCGTCGCCCTCCATGTGCTCCATGGTGAGAGCCGTGGCAGTACCCGTCTGGTTGACGTCCACGTGCCATGAACCGGTAAGGTCGCTGGCGTTGTCCGGCTCGATCATGAGTTTGTATCCGTTTGTATCCTCGAGCGTAAACTTGCCCTGGGTGTTTTTCTTGGGAGTCCACCGCACAGCATGGTTGATGTCTCCCTGCATTTTTTCCTTGTCCTCGTCAAGGTATGCATTGGCCGAAGGACTGTAGAGGTAGAAGGAGCCTCCCGGACTTGTGACTTCTTCGCTGTACCACCATGTTGCAACCTTTGCGGGTTCAAGTCCGGTGGAGGTACTCTCATCCGCCCTTGCCGCAGTAGCAGCCGTTGTCGTGAGAATCATCAGGAACAGCAGTTTCCTGATGGTGGCTACCATTTGGTTCTTGTTCATGTTCATGTTGTTTTTCGTTAATAATTTGTGAATGATGATGCAAAATTACAAAAAAAATGGAACACGGCAAGCCGTTGGCAAGAAAAATGCATGTTACAAGAGAAAAGGGATACAAAAGAAAAAGGTACAAACATCTGTATCAGACGCTTATACCTTTTCTAGAAGATGCATTGCGCATCGTTCAAGCAGTACACCCTTAGGGATTCGAACCCTAGACCCACTGATTAAGAGTCAGTTGCTCT
>CAVKZC010000264.1:0-3899 GCA_963660455.1 Sphaerochaetaceae bacterium
TTGGCTGGAAAAACAATGTCGAACCCTGTCTAAAAATGGGGAGTACTATATATAACCGTCGCTGCCCACAAGGGTATTCCATGTATCAAAGTACTTGTTGCTCTGCTCCGACAAGAAGAAGGTGTGGCTGTACGACGGCTGCTTCTCGTCGATTACCTTCTTGTTGGCTGCGTCATAGAGGCAGTCGTCGTATATCTTGTTGGCATCGGTGCCAACGGCATCCATACCAGCGAAGTAAACGTTCTGGAGCTTGAAGAGTTTGTCCTTGGAAGCCTGTACCGTACCACCCTTCTCACCGTCTACAATCAGACCGATGGGCCATCCGAGAGCCACGGAGTTGATGCAGTTGAGACGTGAGGAACGACGAATCTGCATGGCAGCCTGGAATCGGCCGAGACCGGAATTGTTGTTAGGATAGTAGTCGCCGGCCGTGATGTACTCTACCGTGTTCTGGAACTTGCTGTCCAGCACTTTCGGTCCGACGAAGGTAATGTTGGAGAAGGTGGCAGTGGTGAAAGGTTCCACGGCGGCACCGTCAGCACAGTTGTCGCTTTCAAAACCGTTGCTCTGTGAGATGTCGGCTATCTTGCTGTCACGAATAGAGAGACCATACTGCACCTTGCCGGAGAATCCGTTATCGGTATCGAAGTCATCGTCCCATCCCTTGTAGGCCACGAGGTACTTGCAATTTACCGTTCCGCCAAACCACTCGAAGGAGTCGTCGTTGGAGTAAGACACCTGCACGTGGTCTATCTGCGTCTTGGAACCTACCGAGCCGAGTGTAAGACCGTTAATCTCCTTGTCGGTCTGGTAAGGATAACCGGCAAACTCGATACGCACATAGCTCAGTACACCGGAGTTGTCGGTGTCGTCATTGCCGCCATGCTTAGTACGCGGGCCACCCTCTATCTGCATCTCAGTCTGGTTGTTGCGAGCCTTTCCGCAGAGGATGATGCCACCCCAGTCACCGGGTTTTCTGCTGCCAGCCTCCTGTGCGGAGGTAAAGACGATAGGCTCAGAGGCTGTGCCCTGTGCTATGAGCTTGCCGCCGCGCTCGGCTATGAGCGAAGCCTTGGTCTGCTTCTCGCCCTTGATGATGGTACCCGGTTCGATGGTGAGTTGTGCGCCGTCGGCTATGTAAATCCATCCACGGAGGGTGTAGGTTCCTTTCTTGAGTGTCTGCTTACCGGTGAAGATAAACTGCCGGTCGCCAGTACCGATGTACTTGCCGTTGGCGTTCTCTGCTCCGTCCTCGTCGAAGAGGAGATGGTCGCAGGTCTTGATGTCGCCGTCCTTATCCCACTTGTAAGCCTCTGTGGTAGGATTGCCACCATTGTTGTCGTCATTACTGCTGCTGCAACTGCTCAGTAAGGCAGAGGCTGCGAGGATGCCCATGCATCCGAATAAATACATCTTGTTCATCTTGCTTATGTTTATTTTGTTAAACAATTATTATCTCTATCAATATTTTAATCTTTTAATATTTTAATCTTTTAATATTTCCATATTACCTGCAGCCCGATGTTGCGACCTGGCTTGTAGCACCTCGTTATCTCCTCTACAGTCTGTCGGCTGCCATCGGCGTATGTCACGTCGGCAAACTGCTTGTAGTAAACCTTCTCGGCCAGCAGGTCTCTGACGTTGAACTTCAGTTCGAGGTGCTTGCCGAACTTCTTGGCTATGGAAAGGTCGATGGTGTTGCGCGGCATCTCGTAGCTGTGCGGCACGCGTGCGTTGGAGTCATCGCCAGTAGTGCCCTCACTCCGACCCACACCGATGATGCGCTTTCCTATACGGTTGTAGAGCAAGGCAACATCCAGTTTCAGCGGTTCACTCTTGTAGAAGAAACCCGTGTTGACGAGGTAGGGCGACTGTCCCTGCATGGGGCGGTCTTCCTCCTTGGCACCGGCCTCAAACAGCACCTTGCTCTTGATGAGTGCCCCGTTGAACGACCAACTGAAGTCTTTCAGCCCCAAAAAGTCGAGGCTCTTCCTAATGTCCAGTTCCACACCGTAGTTGTTGGCGCTCTTGGCGTTCTTGTAGGAATAGACGAGGTCAGTACCGCCCGCCACAGTGTAGGTCCACTCTATGGGCGAGTCGAAATGCTTGTAGAACAAGGCGAGGGAGACGATTTCTCCGCGCGATGGATACCACTCGTACCTGAGGTCTACGTTGTCTATGTAGCAGCTCTTCAGTTGGGGATTGCCCTGCACGTTGCTGGCCAGGTCGAAGTCGTAGTACACCGAGGATGACACCTCGCGGAACTCGGGTCGGTTGATGCTGCGGCCGTACGAGAGTCGTACCTGGTGCTGGTCGTTCAACTTGTAGGTAGCGTTGAGCGAGGGGAAGAAGTCGTCCGTCTTGTAGTGTACGCTGCTCTCGCACTTCTGATAGTCGCGGGTGTTGGAGATGAGTTCCATGTCATTATGCTCGAAGCGCACGCCGGCGTGTATACCGAGCTTGCCCAAGGGGAGCGACAACGCCAGATAGCCAGCGCCCAGCGTATTGTTGCCGCGGTAGTTGTTGCGCATCTGCTTGTCTTCCTGCAGGTACAGTCCGTTGTAGCCCATGTAGGCCTCGTTGGAGAGCAGGGCAGGAATGTCGCCGTGGCGGAAGTCAGCGGGCAAGATGTTGTCAGCCACGTTCCAGTTGTACACATAGTTGCGCGTGAGGTACTCTCGAGTGCGGTACTCTCCGTAGAGGCCCGCCTTGAGGTCTGGTTCGAAGGAGCCGAACGTGAAGTGGTGCTTGTCGTTGATGGCGAGTGAGAGGATGTGCTCGTCGAGCTGAGTCCACTCGCGGGATATGTCGTTGCCGTTGCTCAGGGCGAAAGTGCCCGATTCGAGAGCATCGTTGATGAGGTATCTACGACGGTCAGGCAGATGTCGGTTGGCATACGCATACCCGATACTCCAGTCAAGGGCATCGCTGGTGAAGGTGTGCTTGCCGGTAAGCTGACCGTTATATGTAGTGCGGCTGCGGTAGTAATACTCTGCGCTCCGCTCCATGTCCGATTGTGCGCTCACGCCGTCGCGCCAAGTGTAGCGGCTGTTGGCGAGCTGGTTGAAGATGTTTTTGAGTTGGTATTTGTGGTTGCCATTGCGTGAGAGGAACGTAAGGTTGAGCATGGCACCGAGCCTTACGTTGTTGTTGTACTGGTCGTCTACGGAGTGGCGCAGGTAGTTGGGTTTGTCGTTCACTGCGTCGTAGATGCCAAAGAGGTTGTTCTCCATACCAGTATAGGTACGGTACTCGTTGGTATAGTTGAGTGCGGCGAGCAGTCCGAGAGTCCTTCCGCCCAGGTTCCAGCGGCGGTTAAGGCTGGCGGCGAGCTTGAGGTCGCCCAGAGGTTTCTTCTGCCTTACGGTCCAGTCGTTGTTCAGTCCGTTGCCGAGGAGCGACGTGGCATAGTCGCCCATTTTATTTCCGTTGGCATCGAGCTGCGGGGCAAGCTGTCCGTTGATACCGCCCTGGTGGCTCCTCATGCCGTTGTCGAATGCGAGAAAATCGGTGGCGGAACCCTTGGCGTAAGAGAAATCCTTGAAGCAGGTACTGGTGTTCCAATTGCCACCGACGGAAAGAGAGAGAGAGTTTTCAGTAGGTATTTCCTTTGTGTTGACGATGATAAAACCGCCAGAGTAGTCGGCGGGATATTCAGCCGACGGACTTTTCACGATGGTAAGGTTGTCTATCTGCGAACTGGGTATGATGTCGAAGGAGAACGCCCTGGAGTCGGCCTCCGAACTGGGAACTGCTCCTCCGTTGACCCATACGTTGTTGTAGCGCTGCGACAGTCCACGCACCATGACAAACTTGTCGTCTATGAGGCTCACGCCCGGCACACGGCGTATCACCTCTCCTGCGTTGGTGTCCTGCGTACGGCTTATTTCCTGTGCCGA
>CAVKZC010000265.1:0-1688 GCA_963660455.1 Sphaerochaetaceae bacterium
CGACCGGCACGGCGAAAAATATTTTCCGCTTTTGATATAATATTACGCCAACACTCACGTTATAAAGGCAAGAACGTAAACAAACCATTATAAAGAATGTGCCTATGAAGCATTTTTTTACACCAGAAGAAACGAGGCGTCCGTCCGAGAAGACACTCAGCCTCATCAGGCAGATAGCCTACACCTACCGAACCATCAAAATGAACGGACACTATGAGGCATATTGCCTCAACTGAAAACAGACACACAGACATGGAGACCCTTATATCACCCTCACTGCTCTCAGCCAACTTCCTGGACTTGCGCAGTGACCTGGAGATGATAAACCACAGCGAAGCCGACTGGCTGCACCTCGATGTGATGGACGGCGTATTTGTGCCCAACATCTCTTTCGGTTTTCCCGTGATGGAGGCCGTAGCCAAGATGTGCCGCAAACCGCTCGACGTGCATTACATGATAGTTCATCCCGAACAGTACATTGAACAGACAGCGCGTCTGGGAGCCATGATGATGAACGTGCACTACGAGGCATGCACCCACCTCCACCGCACCGTGCAACAGATACACCAGGCAGGCATGAAGGCAGGAGTGACACTGAATCCCTCCACGCCCGTCAACGTGCTGGAGGACATTATAAACGATGTAGACATGGTGTTGCTCATGAGCGTGAACCCCGGTTTCGGCGGGCAGAAATTCATAGAGAACACGATAGCTAAGGTGGGAAGGCTACGCCAGCTCATCAGCCAGAGCGGTTCGCAAGCCCTCATAGAGATAGACGGCGGCGTACAGCAAGAAACGGCACCCCGCCTCGTCAAGGCCGGTGCCGACGTACTGGTAAGCGGCAGCTATATATTCAAGAGCGAAGACCCCTGCGCCACCATCCACGGTCTCAAAACATTGCCACGTTGAGACTGATGTTGTTCTCCTTCGCCATGCGCCGCATGTTGATGAGTGCGTAGCGCATACGCCCCAGACTGGTGTTGATGCTCACATTGGTGGTCTCGGCTATCTCCTTGAACGAAAGCTGCTGATAGAAACGCATGAACACCACCTCGCGTTGCGTGGGTGGCAGAAGGTTCATGATACGCTTCACGTCTGCATACACCTGTTCCTTTACATAGCCGTTCTCTGCATTGTCAAGCACGACATACTCGTCGCGCACATTGCCCATGCTGTCACTGCAGACCGTATTCACCAGGCGGCACTGACTGTTGTCGCGAAACATGTCCATGACGATGTTGTGGGCTATGCGCATACACCAGGCACAAAACTTGCCGTTGGGCATGTACTCGTGCTTCTGCAGTCGGGTAATCACCTTGACGAAGGTCTCCTGAAAGATGTCGTTGGCCAAAGTCTCGTCGTGCACCATAAACATGATGTACGAAAAGAGTTTCATCTCGCTACGCGACAACAAGAGATCGAACGCCCGGTTGTTGCCCTCTGCATAAAGGACAGCAAGTTGCTCGTCGGTCAGTTCATTGAGATTTTTCATCTTTCTTAATCTTTTTTCTTCTTAAGTAGATGTGTTCGATAGGCAATGGCGTTTTTTAGTTTATTGTACTGACAATGTTAAAAATCGCTACAAAGTTAAGGTCTTTTTCCTAAACTGCCAAATATTTAACATATCTCAACGTTCCGACAACCACATTAACGCGAGCAAAAGCAAGGCTTGCCAATGCAACTTGCCG
>CAVKZC010000265.1:2161-3811 GCA_963660455.1 Sphaerochaetaceae bacterium
GGATGCCAGCCTTCCCTGCCCAATAGCGTGCCGCCTCCTCCTTGTCTCCGCTCATCATATACACCTCGATGCCTTCCTCTTGCAACCGGCGCATCGCCTCGGCGGCATGGGGCTTGAGGGTCTCGCGAGCTTCCAAGGCTTTGCTGAGGGCATCCTCGTCGGTCTGGGCAAGGGCGGCGAGATTCTCTGCCTTGGTAAAGTCGGTGTTCTGATTGGGGATGGTGAGCGTGCCTGTCTTGTCGATGACGAGGGCGTTCACCTTGCGCAGGTTTTCGAGGGCAGTGGCGTCCTTGATGAGGATTTGCTTCTGCGCCGCCTTTCCTATTCCCACCATCAGGGCAGTGGGAGTCGCCAAGCCCATGGCGCAGGGACAGGCGATCACCAGTACGGCAACGGCGCTCAATATCGCCTGTGGCAGACAGGCATTGCCACCCACCAACCACCATATTATAAAGGTAAGGAGGGCGATGCCTGCCACTGTGGGTACGAAGACCAATGCCGCCTTATCGACGATGCGCTGCACGGGGGCCTTGCTTCCCTGCGCCTCCTGCACCATACGGATAATCTGCGCCAAGGCGGTCTTCTCGCCTATCTGCTTGGCACGCATGCGGAGCTTGCCCTGGCTCGGGATGGTTCCTGCCAACACCTCGTCGCCCACCCGCTTGGCGGCAGGAGTTGGCTCGCCCGTTATCATCGCCTCATCCACATAGGCGGCATCGGCGGTCATAAAGCTCTCGGCCTTTGTCACCGTGCCATCCACGGGAATCTTCTCTCCGGCACGCACCTCGATGATGTCGCCATAGGCGATGGTGGAGATGGGCACTTCCTCCATCTTGTAATCGTCAGAGCCTTCCAGTTTCTCGTTGGTCACCAGTCGGGCTGTCTTCGGTTGCAAGCCCATCAACTGGCGGATGCTGCTTGCCGTACCGTCCTTCGCCTTCTCCTCCAGGCATCTGCCGGTGAGGACGAAGGTGATGATCATCACCGAGGCATCGAAGTAAGTGTGCCACTCGATGCCCCTTGTTCCCCACACCTGTTCGCCGAAGAAGGTATTGAAGGCACTGAAGAGGAAGGCGATGAGGGTGCTGAGTGCCACGAGCGAATCCATGTTGGCGGTATGATGCTTGAATTGCTTCCACGCCGAAACATAAAACTGGCGACCGCAATACAGCATATTCGCCAAAGCCAAGAGCAGACAAATCTGGTTGGCGAAAGGACTGTTCATGCCGTCCGACTCCATGCCAATGGAGATCCATCCCATGGAGAAAGCCATGGTGAGGACGGCGAAGAGCCAAGACAGGAGGGTCTTGCGCTTCAATAAAGTAAATTCACGGCGGTTGATTTCCTCGGCACTTCTATCCGCCTCTATCACGAGGTCGTAGCCGGCATTGGAAATCTCGCGTTTCATATCTTCGAGAGAAATTTTCTCTGGGTCATAATCCACGAGGGCGGTACGTCCAGCCAGGGAGACGGAGGCGGAACGGATGCCGTCGAGGGAGTTGAGCTTGCGCTCCACGTTGGCAGAGCATACGGAGCATGCCATGCCTATCACGGGTATTGTTTTCTTCATTTTTCTTTCCTATTTTAGTGATGATAAAAAAATAACTTGGTACAGCTTGCGCCCTTTTTTACTCTCAGCGCCCTGAAAGG
>CAVKZC010000266.1:0-3775 GCA_963660455.1 Sphaerochaetaceae bacterium
GGGTGGCCCTGCGCGTCGAGTCCGCCCTCGTAGCAGATGCCTATGCTGTGGGCGTTGTAGCGCTTGGCGTGTGCGCCTACCATCTCCTCTGGGCGGCAGGGGTATATGCTGCCGTCCTTGGTGATGTAGTAGTGGTAGCCTATGGTGCGGAATCCGCGTGCCAGGTGGCATGCCTCCAGGTCTTCCACGGTGAAGTTCTTGTCCGCACGGGTGGCGGAGCAGTGGATTACGATCAGATTGATTTTTCTCATTACTTTTACTCGATTCTTTAAGAGTTGATTACTGTTTTTTGCTTGACCACGCCTTTATCCTTTGCAGCTCTGCACGCAGAAGGCTGAGGCGATGGCGGTCAGCACGGTGATGAGGAAGTTGAGGACGGTTTTCCAGTTTTCTTTTTTCATACGCTTTTTACTTTTTTACCTTTTTACTTTTTTACCTTTTTACCTTTTTACCTTTAAACGGTTGCAGGATGAGCAAGTACCCGTACATGACGGTGTTTGGAAAAGTAGTTTGCTGTGTGTGTCAGCCCGGTGTGTCATCGGAATACTCCTGACTGCATCCTGCCCCCCTGTTTTTCTCAGTGGTTCATGTTAATCCATGTTGTCGCTGTCCGAAGATCCACCCCCTGAAGACGTTCCGCTGTCAGAAGAGCTTCCCCCTGAAGACGTTCCGCTGCCCGAAGAGCTTCCGCCCGATGACGTGCCGCCGCCCGAAGAGGTTCCGCTGTCAGATGACGTGCCGTCCGACGATGTGCCGCCGTCGGCGTCTGTCGCCTTGGCGGTGTCCACGCGCTTGATGGTGGTGTCGAGGTTGGAGGTGGTCAGTTCGCCGGTGGCTCGGGCGCGCAGGCGCAGTCCCTCGATGTACTTCGCCACGGAGAAGTCGTCCTTGGTGGGTGCTCCGCCCTTCACGCGCAGTCCGATGGAGAAGATGGCGAGGTCGGGGAACTTCACGTTCTTGCCCTGCAGGAGCAGTTCCTTGGTGCAGGCCACGGCATCGGTGAGGATACCCTTGATGGCGCCTTTTGAGAACGGCGTGTTGTGGCTCGCCATGTGCTCAGCCAGTTCGTCGAGGCCGATGGTCTCGTCCACCACCACGCGTGGGTACCACTTGCCGTAGGCCTGTCCCATCTTGTCGTTGTTGTTTTTGTAGAGTGTTACTCTGATCATAGGTTTTACAGATTTAGAAAGTTAGACGATCATTTTACGCTTGCAAAGATACAACATCGGGAGAGGGGCGTTTCCTGTTTTCCGCCACTTGCGTGTGGTTTCGTGTGTTTTTCGGTGCATTTTCCGACCACGTTTTTTTCGAGGCACGGATTACGCGGATTACACGGAGGCTCACGCCTTCAGCCGCCGACCGTTGGTTCTGTGAATTCAGTGAGATCTGTGGGAGAAATTCCTTTACGGCGTTAGCCCTTCCGTTTGTTACTTCCCTTTGGTCAGTGGGTCTACGACGAGTCTCCGCTTTCCGTGGTCGATAAAAACATGTCCGGCGTGAGCCCGATTCGTTTGATTTGTGTTATTCGTGTTCGAGAAAAAATGTGCGTGGGGATGTTGGGGAATTGGAATAAAAGTTGTATCTTTGCAACACCAATAGGTATATCTATAAAAATAACGTAGAAATGAAGAAGATAACAAAGAAAACGTATAAAAGTCCGCGCGTGAAGGTCATGCCGGTAACGGACACCAGCATCATGTGCGCATCTGGCGATCCCACTTTTGAATCGGGCGGCGATGCCGGCAACCAAGACCCTCAGAGCAAAATCAATTTCAAGTTCTTGGACTAAGAACCTCGTCCTGTACAAGGGGGGTGCGGATTACAAATCCGCAAACAAGGAGGTCGAACCTTTTTTACTAGTACGGTTGTAACGCGCCCTGTAAGGGCAACCTGCTCATAGCCCAGGGCTGGCGCCCTGGGTAATAGATGCTAGACTTGCGCCCTGTAAGGGCAAAAGCGCTATTGTATACTGGATGCTTTAGCGCTTTTGCCCTTACAGGGCGCTCTTCTTTGCGGCCACTTACCCAGGGCGCCAGCCCTGGGCTATGCGCTTCTGCCCTTACAGGGCGTGTGGGGCCAACTTTCATGAATGATAATGTCAACCGTAACAGGTCGGGCTTTCTTCGGCACAGGTTGCCGTTTACTTTGCTTCCACCTCGTGGAGGTCGACAAATTCGCCGTTCTTGCGTTTGCGCTCCACCAGCATCTGGAGCAGCTTGTTCTGGCGCTCGCTGGCAATGAAGCGGCGGAAGAAGACGTTGGGGATGGCCACACCCGTGGCGATGCAGACGATGATGAGCGAGGCACGAATGGCGTTGGTGGTGCCCACGGTAAGCTCGCCAACGATGCCGTGCATGTCGATGAAGTCGAACAGGGCGCGGTACATCAGTACACCCGGCACCATGGGGATGACGCTCGGGATGGTGATGCACTGGTGGGGCGTGTGGAACCAGTGGCGCGCCTTGATGACGATGATGCTGATGAGCGCCGAACCGGCAAAGGAACCCACCATGGGTCCCATGTCAAGACCGATGTTGCCGTTGCTGGGGCCGAGGTTGACAAAGTTGCGGAAGCAGACGGCTATGATGCCACCCATGGCCACGGCGGGCAGCAGGCGGCGCGGAATGTTGAAGATGGTAGAGAAGCCCATGGCCGACACGGCAGCCGCAATGGCAAACTCCAGGTAGGTGTGGTGGGGCGTCATGCTGAGGTTGCGCACAAAGTTGTCGATGCCGCACACCTCTATGGCGAAGGCGATGCCGAACGACATGGCGAGGACCATGATGAGCGTGTTGATGGCCCTCACCATGCCCACCTCTATGTGGCCTTCGAGCATATCGCTCACAAAGTTGATGAGCGGCACACCGGGCACGATGAACAGTGCGCACGCCATGAGCGGATGCCAGGGCGTGTCGCTCACCATGAAGGAGGGCAGTACAGACGTGAACTGCGTACTGAGCGAGAGGAAGGAGGTGAGCCATGCCAGGATGGTGGAGACGAAGGCCGCGATGCCGATGGCAATATAGTTGTTGCAGCCGCGTGTGGGCAGGTACATCCTGAGGCGGAAGCCCAGGATGGCAGCCAACGAGCAGTAGAAGAACGCCGTCCAGTCGCAGCCAAACTGTATGCAGAAGCCGCCGCAGGCAAAGCCGCCGCCTATGGCCACCTGCCAGGGCGTGAAGTTGCGCTTGCGGGTGCGTATGTCGTGCAGGGCTTCCTCATACTGCCCGAGGGAGTAGTCTTCCTTGATGGCGCGCCACGTCAGTTTGCTCACCATGGAGATGGCGGTAAGGTTGATGCCGTGTTTCTCGCAGCGCTGAAACTTGGTGAAGGAGTGCTCCTCGTCGCTGTAGTTCACCATCAGCACGTTCCAGTTGACGTAGAGGTGCAGATAGCGTTCGTCCAGTCCGAGGAAGGCAGCCGCCCTCTTCATGGTGCGCAGGATGCGCGCCGTGTCGGCGGCGCTCTCCACGAGAATGCGGCCTGTGCGCAGCAGCAGGTCCAGCTTGTGGCGCAGCTCTATGATCACTGTGTCCTGGCCGTTGCTGTTGTTGGCGGCCATGATGGGTTCTATAGTGTTTCCTTTGTCCATATACGTTTTTTACTCTTTTTCTCTTTAGTAACCGTTAAAAAAATAATTTGGTACAATTGCGCCCTTGTCGTTAGTGCGCCCTGAAAGGGCAACCTGCGCATAGCCCAGGGCAGCGCCCTGGGTAATACGTTGTGTGACGTGCGCCCTGTAAGGGCAAAAGCGCTATAAAACATCATGCGCGTG
>CAVKZC010000267.1:0-3773 GCA_963660455.1 Sphaerochaetaceae bacterium
AACAAGGCAAAACGAAAGTAAATGAAACTAAAAGCAAATAGTATCAGTTGTTTGCGGAATTTATTGGCAAATTTTCCTTGTTGTTTTCTTGTTACTTTTTCATCTATTTTCATCAGTTTTCCGCTTATTTGGTTCTTATTTGTTTCTGATTTTGAGTAACAGAACCAAACTTTTTTGTATCTTTGCAACCGAGAACCAAATCTCAGTAACAAGTAACATTATCAAAGTAACAATGAAGAAGAACAAAGAACCAGTGCGCATCCGTTACAAGGATTTGACGAATGGCACAAAGTCGATTTACCTCGACGTGTACAAGGACGGCAAGCGTTCCTATGAGTTCCTCAAGCTCTATCTCCTCCCAGAGACGGACAATGCCACGAAGATGGCAAACAGGGAGACGTTGGCAAAGGCTGAGGAAATCAAGAACCAAAGAGTACAGGACATCGCCAATGGTGTTCTTGAACAGGTGAAGACCGCCTTAGCTCACCCTATCAAGACCAAGAAATCTTCCAAGCCTACCAAGGAAGATAAGGTTGAGAAGAAAAAGAAGGTACAAAAGAAGCCGGAAGCCATACCTGCCGACTTGGGCAGAGAAGGCAGCAAATGGAAGTTTAGTGGTTCCGAGGATGCCCAACAGACAGATGAAAATTCTGTCAAGCAAGGACGGACAAAGAAACAAGAGCCTGTCACACTCCGCATGAAGGCTTTGTCCAACGGGGGTAGTTCACTATATCTTGATATATATAATAATGGTGAACGGACGTACGAGTTCCTGAAGCTCTACCTCAATCCCGAGGTAACTGAGGCCGACAAGCAGAACAACGCTACGGTCATGGAGATTGCCGAGCGCATCAAAGAACGCCGCATCCGTGAGTTGAACGGCGAGCGTTTCGATGACAACCCGATAGAAAACAAACCAATCGCAGGCACTTGTACGGTAGTTGTGAGAAGCCGCAAGATGAGAAACGGTGACAGATCGCTATTCCTCGACATCTACGGCACTGGACTGCGAGCCTACGAGTCTCTTGGGTTGTACCTCCGTCGTACAGACAGCGAGGAAGCGCAGAAGGAAATCTGGAAAGAGGCAGAGAAGCAAGCCAAAGCTTGTCACGACGCTTTGAGAAACGGAACTTTCAAGAAGCGTGTGAAGCGTCTCACCTACAGACCAAACGCAGGCAAGGACGAAGATGTGGACAAATACAAGGAGTACCTTGTCACCAAGAAGGTCAAGGCGGAGATTGCCACCGCCGAGGCAGAACGCAAGAGAACCGCCAAGACCAAGGAGCCGGTAAGAGTTCGCTTCAAGGACTTGGCCAACGGCAACAAGTCGGTCTATCTCGCCATCAACGTCAACGGACACCGCACCTATGACTATCTGAAGCTCTATCTCATCCCGGAGATTGACGCTGCCGCCAAGGAGCAGAATAAACAGACCATGCAAGCCGTGTATGCCATCAAAGCTCAGCGTATCATGAGCATCACCAACGGAATCGCTGGACTGAAGGATAAGTCGAGAATCAAAATGCGGCTTGTGGACTGGCTCGAAATCTTCCGTGACGCACAGGTGCAACGAGGTCGTGTTTCGGCAAGAAACTGGGTAAATGCCGTGCTGAACTCAGTAAGACAGTATGCGCAAAACGCCACGCTTGCCGACATTGACAAGGAATGGTGCAACGGATTCATGGTGTTCCTGCTGAACGAGTATGTGACCTACAAGAACTCGCATCCTTCCAAGTCCACGGTAATGAACTACCTCAAATGCCTCAAAGCAGCCTTCAATATGGCCATCGAAGAGGAAATCCTTGACAGCAACCCAGTTCTACGTTTGCGCATGGACGTTCTCAAAGGTGGCGGTAACAAGCGAGAGTATCTGACCGTGGACGAGGTGAAGAAACTGATTGATACGCCGTGCGCCAGAGAGGACGTGAAGAGAGCCTTTCTCTTTTCGTGCTTCTGCGGTCTCCGTATCAGCGACGTGAAATCCTTGAAATGGAAGAACGTTGTCACCGAGGGCGACAAGACACGCGTGGAGATTTTGCAGTACAAGACCAAGCAGCCACTCTACTTGCCGCTGAACAAACAGGCTCTGCGTTGGATGCCTGAGCGTGGCAATGCCGATGACGAAGACAGAGTGTTCCCCACTCTCCCGGACAAGAACTACGAATGCGTGCCGCAGTGGGCACGTGATGCTGGTATCTCCAAGCACGTGACCTATCACGTCTCGCGTCACACCTTCGCCACGATGGAGCTGACCATGGGAGCCGACCTATACACCACGAGCAAGTTGATGGGTCACACCGAGGTGCGTACAACGGAAATCTATGCCAAGATAGTAAACCAGAAAAAGGACGAGGCTGTGTCGCTTCTCGACTCTGCCTTCGACGATTAACAACTCAAAACAACAAAAAAATGAAAAAGAACAAAAGTCAAAGTTCCATGGACAACCATGGCGACGGACGGGACCACGACCCGTTCTCTCTTTTTGAAGGAACAGTGTAGAAACTGCCCTGTGGGCGTGAACGGAGCATGCGTTTGTGCAAAAGACCTGCCCCAATTCTTCAGAATGGCCTTCGAGTCACACAAGAAGGAAGTGCTGCAGGAGAAGAAACTCTACCGCCGCTTTGCGGAAGATTTCCTCAACAGCAACTACTTCATCGACTGCCCCTTCGCAGCGTGCAAGAACCAGCACAAGAAGAATTTCTGCATCCTTCAGGATATTCTTGAAAACCGCCGGGACATCATCGACAAGTACTTCCATAAGATGGACTTCAATGAAGAAGACTACCACGAGGCCATCAACATGTACAACACAACCAGCGCACCAAGTGTACGGCAGTACAACGACAACGCACCACCTCCCGCGCCAACCACAATAGCAGACACACAACCTTTCGAGAGTTACTTTGATAACAATCAGTTGAGCCTCATTGCGCAGCTTGCCAATGAGGTTCATCTGTTTACGGAGTACGTTTGCGAGGAAGACATCCGCCAGTTGTTCGAATGCACCCTGCAACGACCGCTCCAAGCGACCAACAACCGTGTTTTTGCCTATTTCTTCGACCAGCTCAGCGAACGTGGCCTTGTTTGTTTCAAGTGGCAGAGTGTGTTGGTCAAGTGTCGCAAAGTACTGTCCTCTACAAGCGGAACGCCTTTCACCTCCTCAAAACTTTCGTCTGCCACCAACAAGGCGAAAGGCACGAACCGCAGCATCTATCAGCACATTCACAAAGCCGTGCAGAAGATAGCGCAAAATGACAACAAATGAAGAAATGCGAACAGATGAAAGCCGAAAAGGTTGATAGGTGGCTTGATACTCACGTGACTGTCAAGCACCTTTCCATTGAGTAGGCCTGTTCCGCCTGTAATTTTGCCCTCCGTAATCAGAAAGTCTGGTTATGGAGGGCCCTCGTTTTCAATAACGTAAACGAAACTGTAATGACAGACGAAACAAAAGAACAGGCTGCGTCCGTGCAGGAAGCTCAGCCGCTGACCCTCGAAGAAAGGGTTACACAGATGGAAGGACGGCTCGCCGGGCTGGACTCCGCAAGCGATGTCGTCAGACGCTTGGAAAAGGTAGAGGCATGGTATTTCGCCAAGAAGGAATACCTCACGTTCGAGGAGGCTTGCGAGTACCTTGGTATCTCGAAGAGCAAACTCTACAAGATGACCAGCAGCTTCTCCATCCCCTGCTACAAGCCGGAAGGGCGAATGCTCTACTTCAACCGCGAGGAACTGAACGCATGGCTCAGCAAGAATCCCATCAAGACAAGCAG
>CAVKZC010000268.1:0-3747 GCA_963660455.1 Sphaerochaetaceae bacterium
ATAAACGAGGTGGCATACGACTGCGGATTTTCTGACCCAAAGTACTTCAGCAAATGCTTCAAGGCAAGTACGGGCAAGACGCCAAGTGAATATCGCGGATAAAACTGTGCCATTCTTGCGCTCCTTCCTTCTTTCGGTTTGCTCTTTCCTCCTCTTGTAAAACTCCTCCTGCGACATCCCGTCCCCAGGACTGGATTCCTGACGCTCGGACTTCTTCCCTGATACAAGTTTGCCGAGTGCCTTGTTCTGGCGCTGAGCTTTGTCGATGACGACACCTTTTTGGACGAGCATTCCCTCTAACGACTTGATGCGTTCTGTGAGCTCACCGACCAGCTCACAGATTCGTTAGCAAGTTGAAGTTGCTCCTTGGTGAACTCAAGTTGCCCCTCCAAAAGTTCTATGCCCCCGCGCCAGGGCAACTATCGACGAATAGTAACCAAACCTCGTCAAAAAGCTAAAAAAGGATAAATCTCGGATAGCAAAAGATGGGGATTGGAATATATTTCGTACATTTGCGCCCAAGAATAGTAATGGCCATTACGGTAATGGGGATTACGATTGCGAACTAAAGAGGGGAAAGCATCATGAAGTTTTACGACAGAACCAAAGAGTTGGCCTTGTTTGCCGACATTCATCAGAAAAGTCCGGAAGAGGCACAGATGACCGTGCTAGTGGGGCGACGCCGAATCGGGAAGACCGAACTGGTACTCAAGTGTGGCCACGACCATCCGCTTCTCTATTTCTTCGTGGCCCGCAAGTCGGAGACGATGCTCTGCCATGACTTCAAGGCAGAGGCAGAGCGCAAGCTGAACATGCCGTTTGGCAATTACTCGTCCTTTACCGAATTGTTCCGCCAGCTGCTTTTCATCTCACAGAGCCAGCCTCTCACGCTTGTCCTGGATGAATTTCAGGACTGGCTCCGCATCAACCCTTCCATATTCAGCGAGATGCAGAGGGAATGGGACCTGGCGAAGGCGACGAGCAAGATGAACCTGATCATCAGCGGCTCCATCTATTCCCTGATGCACCGGATATTCGAGGACAGCAAGGAACCGCTGTTCTCGCGCGCCAGCCGCATCATCCATCTCCGCGCCTTCGAAACGGGCGTACTGAAAGAAATCCTGGGGGATTTCAATTCCCAGTATTCCCCAGAAGACCTCCTAACGCTCTACTCGCTCACTCATGGCGTGGCCTGGTATGTGAGCCTCTTCATGAGCAACGGCAAGGTGACATCGCAACGGATGCTCAACATGCTGACCGAGGAGAACTCACCCTTCATCAACGAAGGCAAGAACCTGCTGATAGAGGAGTTTGGGGCTGACTATGCCAATTATTTCTCCATTCTGTCGTGCATCGCCAATGGCGAAGTGACGCGCTCGCAGATAGAGAACCTCACGGGCATCAAGGAAGTAGGCGGATACTTGGAGCGCCTTCTCTCCCACTTCAACCTGATAGAGAAACACGTGCCCATCTTCTCCAAGCCGAAGACAAAGAACGTGAGATACATCCTCGGGGACAACTTCCTCACCTTTTGGTTCCGCTTCTTCTATAAGTACCAGAGCTTCATCGAGAGCGGTGCCTTGCAGCAGTTGCAGCGCGTCATCAGGCGCGACATCTCCGTGGTGGAGGGGTTCATGCTGGAGCGTTATTTCCGCCAAAAGTTGAGAGAAAGCCAGCGTTACACACAGATAGGCCAGTACTGGGATCGCAAAGGTGAGAACGAAATCGACATCGTGGCCGTGAACGGGCTCGACGGCATCGCCGACGTCTTCGAGGTGAAGAAAGATAAGAACAAGTACGACGAAGCGTTGCTCCAGAAAAAAGTGGAGAATATGCTTACTGCATGTCCCGAACTAAAGAAATATGATATTCGCCTCGCCTGCCTGTCGATGGAGGATATGTGAGGGAGCATTGCTTGAGCAAACGTACTAACTTCGCTTTAGAATGTAGCAAAGCATCCCGCAAGTCAAAATGAGAGTGGCCGTTTCCCCAAATGAAAACAACCACTCTCATTCTTTTATTTCACGATTTCGGCAAGTTCCATGTCTCAAGGCACACAAGAAAGGCAAAACTGGCTCTGCAACGCAATGTTACAGCGCCTATACATATCCATACACAAACCAGTCGTAACACCTACAATAAAGGAGTCATATACAACGGAAGGTATACGATTTCGCTCTCTATCTTCACGTCCTTGTCATGAAGCACGTAAGGAGTGGCCAACTGCTTCTCATATTTCCTGATGCACTTTTCCAAAGAACGTATCGTGTAATTCCTGCCCGACTTCACCTCTATCGGAGAAATGTTGTGACGGCTCGTTATCGTAGGCTTAGCTATCAGAAAATCTATCTCCATCCGGTCTTCGGCCTCCTTAGCCGAAGACTTACTGAAGAAATAGAGCTTATGGCCTGCAGCCCGCAGCATCTGAGCCACAATGTTCTCTACCAGCATACCCTCGTTCACTTCCAACTTGTCGAACATCAATTTCTGGTAAAGCTCCGTTGTAACAATGCCTCGCTCGTCAAAAGCATGGCTAATCAACAACCCCGTATCTCCCATATAACACTTCAAGGTGGTTCGCTCTTCATTGAGTTTCAAACCGATACTAGGCTCCGTAGAATTATAGCAGCAATTGATAATCTTGGCATCCGAAAGCCAAAAGAAAGCCTCGGAATAATCCCGCATACGGGCCTCGGTCTGCAAGTCGGCCAACCTGAACTTCTTCTCGTGCTTCTGTAATTGCCCAGGTATCTCCTCAAAAATAGCAGCCACCTTAGTCTCTTGGTTATCTGCATACTTACGAATGTCATTACGGTAAAGGCTCAGGATGTCTCGCTTTCGCTCATCCACCTTGTCAAAATCACGTGTATCCGCATAGGTTTGCACCGCCTGGGGCATTCCTCCTACTATCATGTATTGGCGGAAATAATCCAAAGCCCGGCGATGGAAAGTTCCCATTGGCTGTCTCTTCTCAAACTGCCGACGGATATACGGCATCATCATCTCATCCCCCATTGCCCAAAGAAACTCCTCAAAGTCCATAGGGAACATCTCGATGGAATGCTCTTCGGATGGCAACATGATGTCCTTCACATTCTTCTTGATGGAGATGAGCGATCCTGTCTCTATGTAGTCATAGCGACGGTCTGCCACAAGATGCTTGATGGCTGCTCTGGCTCTTGGACAGAACTGTATTTCATCGAATATAACAAGCGAATATGCCTCCTCGTCTGGATTTTTGCGAGGAGTCAGCTTTTTCTTTCCATACAACTCCAAACTGGCAAGAAGCGTATCTATATCATCCATGTATAGTTCGAAGAATTCGACTACCTTAGGATTCACCTTGCTAAAATCCACAAGAAGATAAGAGTCATATTCGTTCTTGGCAAACTCCTCTACAATATAACTCTTTCCGATGCGCCGCGCCCCCTCTATCAACAGAGCCACATCACCTCTTCTATCTTGCTTCCAATCAAGCAGTTGCTGATATATTTTTCTTTTCATACGATAGTATTTTGCACGTTTTCGAGGTTTTTGAAACCTTGTTTTTACACGTTTTCGAGGTTTTTACCGCTGCGAAATTACACATTTTCGAGGTTTTTACAAGCCTTTTCACATGTTACTTTCGTATTTTAACCTTTTTAAAACAAATTCTCTGCAAAATGTTGCCATACACTTTGGGCATCGTTGAAAATCGAGTAGGAGGTAAACACTAATCATAGGTGTTTATCTCCTACTTTCATGTTT
>CAVKZC010000269.1:0-3732 GCA_963660455.1 Sphaerochaetaceae bacterium
CGCTGAGAGTAAAAAGGGGGCGCAAACTGTACCAAGTTATTTTTTAATCATCACTAAACAAACGAAGCGAGGGTGCGTCAATAAAGTCGCACCCTCGCTTTGTTTGCTATCCCAATTGCTGTCTGATGATGCCCATCTTGTTGCGGCGGTCGATGGAGTAGGTGTCGCCGTGTGTCTCGACATAGTCGAAGAGCATGAATGCGTTTTCGAGCAACTGGTCGCGCATCGGCTTGCTCTCGAGGTCGGCCTCGCGATAGTACAGTTCGGCAAGCATTTCCATCTTGGAAAGGCGTTTCTCTTCATCATCGATACCGGCCATGGCCTTCATCACGTCATCGATGGTGGCAACATGATAGAACGCATAAGGCCCTACATACTGATTGTAGAGCTCTCTGATTTCCTCGCGGCGCGACTCGCCCTCGTTCTTTTCGAGCATGCGTTCCAGTGCCGCCATAAACTCGCGTATGAGTCTCTGTATATAGTCTCTCTGCAACATCGTATACGGTATTCAGGATTTTCCGGTCACGAATGGTAACTCTCGGGTGCATTGCCACTGCCGGCATTGTCGCCATAGAGCCAGTTGCGCACGATGGTCTTGCCTTCTGGCGTCAAGACACTCTCTGGATGGAACTGTATGCCGTGGATATCGTAGTTCTTGTGTTTCAAGCCCATGATGCATCCGTCGTCGCTCACGGCCGTAACATCGAGGCACTCGGGAAATCCGGCCCTGTCCACCGCCCATGAGTGGTAGCGCCCTATCTCTATGCGCTTGGGCATACCCGCAAAGATGGAGTCATTGCCAAACTGGGTGCAGGGGGTGGCCACGCCGTGGTACACATCTGCCAGGTTGGTGAGCTTGGCACCGAACACCTCACCGATGGCCTGATGCCCCAGACATACTCCAAGCATAGGCTTTCTGCCGGCATAATGCCTAATGACATCCATCAAGAGGCCTGCCTCGGAGGGAATGCCCGGTCCGGGACTTAATATGATCTTGTCGAAACGGTCTACCTCGCCCAGCTGGAACTGGTCGTTGCGGTAGACGGTCACGTCTGCTCCGAGTTCCTTTACCAAATGGGCCAGATTATAGGTAAAGGAGTCGTAATTGTCTATGATTACTACTTTCATAATTTCTCTGCTATATGAATTGCCTTGGTCAAGGCACCTAACTTGTTGTTACACTCTTCCAACTCATACTGGTCGTTGCTCTTCGCCACCACGCCACTGCCGGCCTGGAACCACAGTTCGCCGTTGCGGCTGATGAAGGTACGGATGACGATGGCCTGGTTGAGGTCGCCGTTCAGTCCGATGAAACCGATGCAACCTCCATAGGCACCACGGTTGTGTGGCTCCAGTTCGGAGATTATCTGCATCGCCCTCACCTTGGGCGCACCGCTCAGTGTTCCGGCGGGGAAGGTGTCGATAAACTCCTTGATGTGGTCGGCACCCTCGTCGAGCGTTCCGCTCACACGGCTCACGAGGTGGATGACGTGGCTATAGAACTGCATGTCCTTGTAGAAGTCCACCTTCACACCGTGGCAGTTGCGGCTCAAGTCGTTGCGTGCCAAGTCTACCAGCATCACGTGCTCGGCATTCTCCTTGGGGTCGTTGCGCAAGAACTCGGCTGCCTTGCGGTCTTGCTCGATGTCGCCCGTGCGCTTGGTGGTACCGGCAATGGGGTCGATGAAAGCCTTGTCGCCCACGATGCGGTTGTGTGTCTCGGGCGAGGAACCGAAGATGCGGAAGCCTCCAAAGTCGAAGTAGAAGAGGTAGGGCGAGGGGTTGATGCTGCGCAGGGCACGGTAGAGCTTGAAGTCGTCGCCCTCGTATTTCTGCACGAAACGGCGGCTCACCACAATCTGGAACACGTCGCCACGCAGACAGTGCTGGATACAACGGCGCACGTTCGCCTTGTGCTCCTCGTCGGTGAGCGTAGAGAAGGTATCGCCCACGGGGTGGAAGTCGTAGGGCTTCACGTTGGCCTTGTTCACGGCCTTCATCAACTCGTCAAGCTCTGACTCGTCACCGAGCGTAATAAATTCCATCGTGTTGTTGAAATGGTCGAACACGATGATGTCCTTGTACATGATGTAATAGATGTCGGGGGCATCGTTCTTCGCCATGGTGGCATCCTTGACGGCTATGTTCTCGAAGTAGCGCACGGCATTGAAGCTGGTGAAGCCATAGAGTCCGCAGAAGTCCTTTCCCTCACCTGTGACGTGGAACGACTGGATGAAGTCGTTGATGGCCTTGGAGATGGCGAGCTTACACTCCTCTCCCTTGCCCTCTCCGAAAGCAGGGAGTTCTTGCTTCACGACATTTCCGTCGGGATAGGTAGCGGTCACCACGCCGTGCCCCACGGCAATGCTTGCCATCGGATGCACGCCGATGAAGGAACGGGAGTTCTCCGAACCATGGTAGTCGGAGCTCTCCATCAGGGCCGACTGGGGATAGATGTCTCTCAACCGCATGTAGACTCCCACCGGCGTGTAGAGGTCGGCGAGAATCGTGCGGGTAGCTGTCTGATAATTAAAAGTTGCCATATTCCTTAGCCATTTCCTTGTTTGACAAATAGGTCTGCACGTCCTTGTCGCCACGACCGGACACGGTGAGCACCACCACGTCGTCCTTCTTGAACTTCATCTTCTTCAAGGCTGCTACGGCGTGAGCACTCTCGATGGCGGGGATGATACCCTCCATGCGGGTCAACTCATAGCCGGCATAGATGGCCTCGTCGTCCTTGATGGCGAGCACATGGCTCCTGCCACTTGTAGCCAAGTCGGCGTGCATCGGACCGATACCGGGGTAGTCCAGTCCGGCACTGATGGTAAAAGCTTCCTTGATCTGTCCGTCGTCGGTCTGCATCACGAGGGTGCGTGCGCCGTGGATGATGCCTTCCGTACCGCAGTGCATGGTGGCAGCAGTGTAGTCGGTGTCGATGCCATGGCCGGCAGCCTCGGCGAGGTATATCTGCACACGGTCATCGTCGATGTAATGGTAGATGGTTCCGGCTGCATTCGAGCCTCCACCCACACATGCGATGAGATAGTCGGGATAGTCGCGCCCCACCTTTTCTTCCAACTGCCATTTCAGTTCCTCGCTGATCACGCTCTGCATCTTTGCCACGATGTCGGGATAAGGATGCGGGCCCATCGTAGAACCAACAATGTAGAAGGTGTCTTGTGGATGGCAGCACCAGTCGCGGATGGCCTCTGAGCAAGCGTCGCTCAGGGTCATGTTGCCCGTGCGCACGGGGTTGACCGTTGCACCGAGCATCTTCATGCGCTCCACATTGGTGTGCTGGCGCTCCACGTCGGTGGCTCCCATGAATATCTCGCACTTCATGTCCATCAAGGCACATACGGTGGCGGTGGCAACACCATGCTGTCCGGCTCCCGTCTCGGCGATGATGCGGGTCTTGCCCATCTTCTTAGCCATCAGAATCTGACCGATGGTGTTGTTGATCTTGTGCGCTCCCGTATGGTTCAGGTCCTCACGCTTCAGGTAGAGCTGGCAACCATATTTCTCGCTCATGCGCTTGGCGTAATAGAGGGGCGAAGGGCGACCCACGTAGTCCTTCAAGAGAGCACGATACTCCTTCTTGAACTCCTCGCTCTCGATGATGGGTTTGTATGCCTGCTGCAGTTCTGTCACACACTTATATAATATCTCCGGCACGTATGCGCCGCCGAATTTTCCGAAAAATCCTTTATCGTCTACTTGATACATATT
>CAVKZC010000270.1:0-3702 GCA_963660455.1 Sphaerochaetaceae bacterium
TTACCTTTTTTACCTTTTTACCTTTTTACCTTTTTACCCTTTTACCTTTCCCAAGTGTTGCCCCACCACCCAGCCTGTGGTCCATGCAGCCTGCAGGTTGAAACCGCCCGTAACGGCATCGATGTCGAGCACTTCTCCGGCGAAATACATTCCTGGACATACTTTGCTCTCCAGGGTATGTTTGTCTACGTCGGTCAGCGAGATGCCTCCACAGGTGACAAACTCCTCCTTGAACGTGCTCTTGCCTGAAACCTGATACGCATCATTGGTAAGGGTCTCTACCAGTTGGTTGATGCCTTTGCGTCCCACCTCTGCCCATTTCTTTTCAGGGACAAAGCCTGTCTTCTGCAATAGATAAAGCCAGAGGCGCGATGGCAAGCCATAGGGGCGGAGCGTGGCCATCTGCTTCTGCGGGTTGGCAGATACTATTTTGCGGATGTTCTCCTCTACCACCGCGCGGTTGGATTCATGAACCCAGTTGACGGCCATCGTAAACCTGTAGTCGTGTTCATGCAGATAACGTGCTGCATGTGACGACAGCTTCAGTATGGCCGGTCCGCTCATGCCCCAGTGGGTAACCAAGAGCGGTCCTTCGGCTCTGAACTTGGTGCCGGGCACCATAACCGTTACCGGAGCCACTACGGTACCCATCAGGGCACGGAACGTACGGTCTGGTACGTTGAAGGTAAAGAGCGACGGGACGGGTTCCTCTATCTTGTGCCCCAACGCTGTGAGGTAGGCAAAACTCTCTTTACGGGGATGACCGCCTGTAGTGACTATCACACGCTCAAATACCATCTGCCGCTGTGTAGAGCCATTGTCAAACAAGAGCGAATATCTTCCGTCATCCTTGTGTTCGACTGCTGTCAGCCGGTGTCCCGTAATGACACGTACACCCAGTCGTGCAGCCTCGTTCGTCAGACAGGCGATGACCGCATGCGAGTCTTGTGCCTGCGGGAATACACACTGGTCTTCCTGTGTAACCAAGGGGACGCCATGATTCTCAAACCATCTATAGGCAGCCCGATGGTCAAACTGCCTGAAGAGGCGTTTTATCAACTGGTGCCCACGGGGATAGACCTGCTTCAGGTCGGTTACGCCGTCGAAAGAATTGGTAAGGTTGCAGCGTCCTCCTCCTGTTACCTCCACCTTGGCAAGTACCTTGGTGTTTTTCTCGAAGAGGACGATGTCTGCGTCAGGGCAACTGCACTTGGCGGATATGGCGGCAAAAAAGCCGGCGGCTCCACCACCAATGATGGCTATGTGTAATGTCTCTCGCATAAGTTTACTTTTTACCTTTTTACCTTTCTCCCGGCAGTCAGGGCAAACGCCCTTAATGACAAAAGATATGGAACTGGGCAGAAAGCCCTCAGGCAAAACAATGTCCGGGATATGGATGTCTTCCAGACAGAAAGACTGTCTGCACACCTCGCAATAAAAATGGAAATGACCGTCGTGATGACTGCAGTGGCCTTCTTCCATACACAACTCGTAATGGAGCACGCCGCGCCCGTCCTCAAAAGCATGCACCACGTCACGCTCCAAGAACAAGTTGAGCACCCGGAAGATGCTCGACTTGTCCATCGAAGGCATGACACTCTCGCAGTCCGCGAGAGACAAGGGCCTCTGCTCCAGCAGTAACGTCTTGTATACAAGAATGCGGTTAGCTGTAGGTCTGATGCCCTTGCCCTCTATGTGTGCGGCAATATCCTCGCTGTTCATTATTTGTTCTTCAGCAGGTCACGTATCTCGGTGAGGAGCTTTTCCTCGGCAGTGGGCTCTGGAGCCTTGGGAGCTTCAGCAGCTGGCTCCTCCTTCTGCTTCTTTGTTACTTTGTTGATGACCTTGATGAGCATGAAGATGCAGAAAGCCACGATCAGGAAATCGAGACAGGTCTGGAGAAAGTTGCCATAGTTGATGGTGGCAGCCTGCAGTTCCTCACCGCCCACCTTCACGGTAGGAAGTGTAAACTTCAGGTCGGTAAAGTTGACACCACCGATAATCCATCCTATAGGCGGCATGATGACATCTTCGACCACCGAACTTACTATCTTGCCGAAAGCACCACCGATGATGACACCGACAGCCATGTCGAGAACATTGCCGCGCATGGCAAACTCTTTGAACTCATTCAAAAATTTACTCATAATTGTTCGTTTTGTTTGATTTACTTATACTTTAGTTTGAATTGAATTGAATAAACACGGGCTTTCCCTTTGCCTGACATCTTCCACCTTATTATATATATGGTGTGTTTCCGTCAGGTCGAATGCATTTTGCAACATGGAGTTGTCACTCTTGTTGTTGTCATGGCTAAAGGAGAGCGATATTGGGCGAGAGTCCGCCTTTTTTATATTATTTAAGACTCTTTCCAATTGCAAAGTTAGAAAAAAATTAGTAACTTTGCGCTCGAAAAAAAAGAAAAATGCTTAAAGCGATGCTTTTTGAATGTTTCAGCTCGTCAGATGGCACGCCAAGAGCTATGAAGAAGATTATTTTCAAACTTTAATTTAAATATTAAGAAAATGACAAAAGTAGCAATTAACGGTTTTGGCCGTATCGGTCGTCTGGCTTTCCGTCAGATGTTTGAGGCAGAGGGTTATGAGGTAGTTGCAATCAACGACCTTACATCTCCTAAAATGTTGGCTCACCTTCTGAAGTACGATACCGCTCAGGGTGGTTTCGCTGGCAAGTACGGCGAGGGCAAGCACACTGTAGAGGCTACAGAGGACTCTATCATCGTTGATGGTAAGGAGATTAAGATCTCAGCAGAGAAGGACGCTGTAAACTGCCCTTGGGCTGCTAACAACGTTGACGTTGTTCTCGAGTGCACAGGCTTCTATACAAGCAAGGAGAAGGCTTCTGCACACATCAAGGCCGGTGCTAAGAAGGTGGTTATCTCTGCTCCTGCAGGCAACGACCTCCCCACAATCGTTTACAATACCAACCACAAGACTCTGACTCCAGCAGACACTATCATCTCTGCAGCTTCTTGTACAACAAACTGCTTGGCTCCTATGGCTGACGCTTTGAACAAGTTCGCTCCTATACAGTCAGGTATCATGTCTACAATCCACGCTTACACAGGCGACCAGATGATTCTTGACGGTCCTCAGCGCAAGGGTGACCTCCGTCGTTCACGTGCAGGTGCTCAGAACATCGTTCCTAACTCAACAGGTGCTGCCAAGGCTATCGGCCTCGTTATCCCTGAGTTGAACGGTAAGCTCATCGGTTCTGCACAGCGCGTTCCTACTCCTACAGGTTCTACTACTATCCTCGTAGCAGTCGTTAAGGGTAAGGACATCACAGTTGAGGGTATCAACGCTGCCATGAAGGCTGCTTCTACAGAGAGCTTCGGCTACAACGAGGATCAGATCGTTTCTTCTGATATCATCGGTATGAAGTTCGGTTCTCTCTTCGACGCTACTCAGACAATGGTTAGCAAGATCGACGACGATACATACCAGGTACAGGTTGTTTCTTGGTACGACAATGAGAACTCATACACTTCTCAGATGGTTCGTACTATCAAGTACCTCGCTGAGCTGAAGTAATACCGCTCACATAGCAACCATATAACAGCGCCCGGCATCATCTGATGCCGGGCGTTTTTGTTGGTATGCCGGACACGATATGGAAGTTTTTCGACCTGTACGGTTGCAACGCGCCCTGAAAGGGCAACCTGCACATAGCCCAGGGCAA
>CAVKZC010000271.1:0-3693 GCA_963660455.1 Sphaerochaetaceae bacterium
AGGGCTCGTTAGGGACTTGCACCCATTAGACAACACACATGCTAGTCAAACAAAAAGGCAGCCCGTGAAATCACTTCACAGACTGCCCGTCTACTCGATTACACGATAGGTATGAAAAAGTAAAAATGTAACCGACTTTTGAAAAGGTGAATGATCAGAAAGAATTTCTTTCTCCGCCCCCACCCAGGGCTTGGTAAAGGTTTATCAGGTTTTGTGTCCTGGCCAGTTTGTTGGCTGTCTCAGACAGCTGTGCCGAGAGCAGGGTCTGTCGGGCGGTGAGCACTTCCAGGTAGGTGTTGGTGCCGTGGTCCATGAGGAGCGTAGTGCTCTTCAGGGCTTTCTCCAACGACTTCACCTGCAAGGCGATAGATGACTCCTTCTCTACGGATGTCTGGTAGGCGGTAAGCGCGTCGTTCACCTCCTTGCCGGCATTGAGCAGCGTCTGGGTGAAGGCGAGCTTCGCCTCCTCCTGTTGCGCCTTGGCTATCTTGAGTTGCGCCTCGTTCTGTCCGCGGGTAAACACGGGTGCCACGAGCGAAGCCATGGCCGAGGCGAGAAGGCGACCGGGGTTGACGAGGGCGATGCCCGACGAGTTGGTCCAGCCCACGCTGCCGCTCAATGTGAGCGAAGGATAGAAGGCGGAGCGGGCTTGGTTCACGCCATAGAAGGCTGCCTCTATCGTGCGCTGTGCCTGTCTCACGTCGGGACGGCAGGAGAGCAACTCCAGGGGCACGCCCACGGAGAACTTGTCACACTGCAGGTTCAGTTCCTTGCTGCGGGCATAGTGGCGGGGAGTCTCGCCGAGGATGACTGCCATACTGTTCTCCGTCTGCGAGATCTGGCTCTGCAGGTCGAGCACACTGGTGTGGACGCTCTGCAGCGTAGCCTCCATCTGCGCAACGCCCGACTCGTCATACCGTCCTACCTTCATCAAGGCACGGGCTGTGGTGAGGGTCTCCCGCCAGGCTTCCTCCGTCTTCTCAGACAGGGAAAGCTGCTGGTCGAGAGCAATAAGAGAGTAATAAATATTTGATACGTTAGCTATCAATTGTGTTCTGACGGCCTGGCGGTAGTCACCGCTCTTGGCATAGAGTGCCTTCGCCTGTTCCTTGGCGTTGCGCAACTTTCCGAAGAGGTCTATCTCCCAACTCATGTTGAGGGGCACGGAATAGGTCTGCGTGGCCTGCTGGTTGTTGAAACTGCTCACGGCTGCCTGGGGCGAGATGGCGAAGCTGGGGAGGAAGGCGAGCTTGGCAGCCTTGAGGGTAGCCGCTGCCTCCTCCATTCTCAGCATCGCTTGCTGGTAGTCCGTGTTCTGCTGAAGCGCGCACTCTATATATTGTTGCAACTGTGAGTCGCGGAAGAGGTCGTGCCAGTCCATGATGCCCAGAGACGTGGTGTCTTGCATGGACACCGAGTCGCCCTTGTTCTCGCTTTGGTATTCGGAGATGGATTTCTTCAGCACCGAGTCGCCGTAGAGCTTGTCGGGCACTTTCGTCTCCGGCTGGTATTTGGTGTAGATGCCGCAACTGCTCAGCGAGACGAGCAGCAGGGCGGAATATAGCATGTTCTTTCTATTCATAATTTTCTTGAGTCTACTTGAAAAATAAAATTAGTTTAGTTCCTGTTCTTATTAAGTACAGATGAAAGCTATGTCCAAAGGCTTTGAATGTAAGTTCAAAGGCTTTGAATATAGGTTCAAAAGCTTCGAATGTAAGTTCAAAGGCTTCGAACATAGATTTCCACTATACTAAACTACCATTATTCCTGCTTTGCCCTACTCTTTTCCTCTATACTCTTCAGCAGTTCCTGCTGCACTTGCAGGTCGGCTTCCTCATTGTAAGGTTTCCTCACCTTCTCCTGCAACCATTCGAAGACGATGTAGAACACGGGCACCACGAAGATGAGCGAGATGGATCCTACGATCATACCTCCCACCACGCCCGTTCCGAGCGAGGAGTTACCGTTGGCACCGGCACCGGTGGAGAACATCAGCGGCAACATACCGAACACCATACACAGCACCGTCATCAAGATAGGACGCAAGCGGTCTTGTGCCGCAGAGAAGGCTGAGGACACGATGCCCATGCCGGCGCGCCTTCTCTCCACCGCATACTCGGTGATGAGGATGGCGGTCTTCGCCAAGAGTCCGATGAGCATGATGATACCCGTCTGCAGGTAGATGTTGTTCTCCAGTCCGAAAAGCTTGGCGAAGAGGAAGCTGCCCATCAGTCCGAAGGGCACACTCAGGATCACTGCCCAGGGGATGAGGAAACTCTCGTAGAGGCAAGCCATGATGATGTAGATGAGGATCACGCAGATGCCGTAGATGAAGAGCGTCTTGCCGCCACCGCTGTTGCCTTCCTCACGGGCCATACCGCCATACTCGTAGCCGTAGCCCGATGGCAGTGTCTGCTCGGATACCTCGGCGATGGCCTTCTGTGCCTCACCAGAGGAGAAGCCCTCGGCAGTGTTCACGTTCACCGTGATGGAACTGTAGAGGTTGAAGCGGTTGGACACCTGTGGGCCCACGCCGTCCTTCAATGTCACAAACTCACTGAGCGGAGCCATGCCCGAACCGTTGCGCACGAACATATTGTCGAGCGAGTGCTTGTCCAGTCGGTACTGGGGCGATGCCTCGATCATCACACGATACACTTTTCCGAACTCGTTGTAGTTGCTCACGTAGGAACCACCGCAGTAGCTGCCCAAGGCATCAAGAATGGTGGAGGGCGAGATGCCGGCGCGCTTACACTTGGCTGCATCCACGTCGACGGCTATCTGGGGGAAGTTCATATTATAAGAGGTGTAGGCGACGGCAATCTCGGGACGCTGGTTCAGAGCACCGATAAATTTCATCACGTATTGATAGAACACCTTCTTGTCGCCACCCGTCTTGTCCTGCATGTTCAGCTCGATGGAGTTACCCATACCGTAGCCAGGAATCATGGCGGGCTGGAAGACGAACACCTGTGCCTCCTTTATCTTGCTGAAGGCGGCGTTGCATCGTGCCATCACACTGTCGATGGAGTGCTCCTTGCCCTTGCGCTCGTCCCAGCTCTTGAGCTTGGCGATGACGGTGCCATACGACGTTCCCTGACCGGAGAGCATACCATAGCCGGCTACCGTACTGAAGTGCTGCACCTCGGGCTGTGCCTGCAGGATGTCGCCCACCTGCGAGATGACCTTGTTGGTCTCCTCCAGGGTGTTACCCGGCGAAGAACTGATGTTGAGCATCATCACGCCCTGGTCTTCCTGGGGCACGAAACCGGTCTTGGTGGTACGCAAGAGGAACACGAGCAGCACCACGGATGCAGCGAGTCCCACCCAAGCCATCCAGCGGTGGTGGAAGAAGAACATCACCCCCCGCTTGTACTTGCCCATCAAGGCATTGAAAGAGGTGTTGTAGGCGGCGCGGATGCGACCGCTGATGCCTTTCTTCATATTCTCAGAACCTTCCTGCGTAGGCTTCATCATCATGGCACAGAGCGCAGGACAGAGCGTCAGGGCGGAGATCATGGAGAGACCCACTGACGTGGCCATGGTGATACCAAACTGGGTGTAGAAGATGCCCGACGTACCGCCCATGAATGACACGGGGATGAACACGGCCATGAAGACCAACGTACAGGACACCACCGCCATACTCACGTCGTGCATGGCATCGCGGGTGGCGAGATAGGGCGACTTATA
>CAVKZC010000272.1:0-3659 GCA_963660455.1 Sphaerochaetaceae bacterium
GACGTGACCGAGTTCACTGCCAGTGAAGATGATTGGGAGAGTGCCGATGCGTTCCGCCCTCGCTCTACGTTTTTGAGAGCGTAAAGGGCGACTATGCCATCGACTACGACGGCCCAGGGCAGATTTCTATTGACGGACGTGAGAAGGGTTTGCGTAAACTCATGGCAACCAACTTGCTCAAACGTTTGGAGAGCAGTGTCAACTCGTTCCGCCTTACCTTACAACGAATCAAAAACTACATTGGCAACACGCTCACGCTCATTGCCGATTTCGAGAAGAACCATGGTGCGGATGCCATAGACGTGACCGAGTTCACTGCCAGTGAAGATGATTGGGAGAGTGCCGATGCGTTCCTCGTTTCCAAGAAGTCGAAGATACGCCTATCGGACATGGACACCACAAGTTGGAAGCGTGACTTGAAGGCCGACCTCGAAAAGCTCGACTTGTTGCTTATCATGTTGGAGGACATCACGCCCCGGCACGACAGCAAGTTGCAGATGCTCATTGCTGACCTAAAGGAGAAGTTTGCCCATCCCATCAACGAGGGCAACAAGAAGGTGCTTATTTTCACCGCCTTTGCCGACACTGCCGATTATCTCTACAACGAGTTGGCAGAGAAGATAAAGGAGGACTGCGGACTGAACGTGGCGCTCATCACGGGTTCCACTGAGGGCAAGTGCACCATCAAGAAGTTTCCATTGAGTTTCAACAATGTGCTCACATTCTTCTCGCCCCGTTCCAAAGACCGCGCCGCACTCTACCCCAACGCCAAGGACGATATCGACGTGCTCATCGCCACCGACTGCATCTCCGAGGGCCAGAACTTGCAGGACTGCGACTATCTCATCAACTACGACATACACTGGAATCCCGTGCGTATCATCCAACGTTTCGGACGTATCGACCGTATCGGTTCGCAGAACAAGGTGATACAGCTCGTCAACTATTGGCCGGACATAGAACTGGATGATTACATCAAACTGAAAGGCCGTGTGGAGAGCCGCATGAAGGCCACCGTGCTCACCTCTACTGGCGACGACAACCTGCTTTCGGCCAATGAGAAGGGCGACCTTGAATACCGCCGCAACCAACTCAAACGCTTGCAAGAGGAAGTGGTGGACATCGAGGACATGGACACGGGCATCAACATCATGGACTTGGGACTTAACGAGTTCCGCCTCGATCTTCTGGCATACATCAAGGATCATCCTGACATCGAGCACGCGCCCTTTGGCATGAGTGCCGTGGTGGCGAGCGACGGCATAGCTCATCCAGGCGTAATGTTCATACTGCGCAACCGCAACAATGCCGTCAACATCGACCGCAAGAACCTGCTGCATCCTTTCTATATGGTGTATCTCACCGACGAGGGCGAGGTGATCTGCGACCACCTCCATCCCAAGCAGTTGCTCGACATCATGCGCCATGCCTGCAAGGACAAGAAGGAGCACGACCCTAAGCTCTGTGCCGCCCTCAACAAGGCTACTGCCGACGGGCGGCACATGGAGCATTACAGCAACCTGTTGCAGGATGCCATCAATAGTATTGTGAGCATCAAGGAAGAGAGTGACATCGATAGCCTTTTCTCCGTGGGCGAAACTACCGCCCTGCGTGGAGAGATAAAGGGACTGGACGATTTCGAGTTGATAACGTTCTTAATAATTCTACAGTAGTATAATAAATGACAACAATGACAATAAGAACTATATCGGCAATTACAGACCCAGAGTATAAATCGTGGATCAGTGACATAGAAAAGCGATTCAAACGACAACAGTTAAAAGCGGCGATACATATCAACTCCGACAAACTTGAATTCTACTGGAGTCTTGGACGCGACATCTGCGAAAAGCAAGTAGAAGCGAAGTACGGTGAGTCGGTCATAAAAGTCTTGAGTAATGACCTGCGTAAGATTCTGCCTGACGTAAAGGGTTTGACCCCTGGCTCTCTATACTATTGCAAAAGGTTCTATATGCTTTATAGTCATGCGTTTGAAATGTTTCCCCAAGCTGGGGAAAATTTCAAATCCTTGCATTCGGAAGCGATAGGTTGTGGAAGTATGCCGATGAATATATTTGCAATACCTTGGGGACACCACAAGGTGATAATAGACCGTTTCGAAGAGGAACCCCAAAAAGCTTTGTTTTATGTATCGAAAGTGTTGGAAAATAGTTGGTCAAGAGCCACCATGCTCAATATGATAGGCGACAAGGGAAAAAACAACGGGCTATATGACAAGCAAGGGAAAGCCGTTAACAATTTTCCCAAGACTATGTCTTACCCCACTGGTGACTTGGCGAGCGAGCTGATTAACGACCCTATGGATTTGTCGTTTGTTAAACTAAAGGAATCTTACAATGAGGATAGTCTCAAGAAGGCTTTAGTGAAGCATGTGAACGACTTGTTGATGAGTCTTGGCTCTGGTTTCGCCTATATGGGCAAAGAATATCTACTGTCCGTGGCAGGAAAGGAACAGTTTACCGACTTGCTTTTCTACAACACAAGATTGCACGCTTATGTTGTGGTAGAGGTAAAAGTGACAGAGTTTGAATCTTCATATCTCGGACAGTTGTCTGGTTATATGTCGCTGGTGAACCATGTCCTGAAATCTGACATTGACCGTCCTACAATAGGATTGCTCATCTGCCGTGACAAAAACAATCTGTTTGCACAGTATTGTCTGGAGGGATACAACCAACCTATTGCCATTACTGCGTATGAAGGCATACAAATACTGCCAGACAATTTCAATGACACTTTGCCCAGCATAGACGACTTGGAAACAGAAGTTACCAATGGAGGCGTCAAGTAATCCATGTAAAACTAAAATCCTAATTCCATGATAGTATTTCCATTTAGCACGCTCGTAGGCAAGCCAGTCCCCAAGACCGCTTTCTACCGCAACTTGGAAGTAA
This sequence comes from Sphaerochaetaceae bacterium, assembly GCA_963660455.1. Lineage (GTDB taxonomy): Bacteria > Bacteroidota > Bacteroidia > Bacteroidales > Bacteroidaceae > Prevotella. Next base: position 2,916 of record CAVKZC010000272.1, read on the forward strand.
ACGCCAAAGTGAAGCAACGGCTTGTGGATGATGTGGCGAGCATCACATGGACGGCGAAGATTGCGCCAAGCACACTTAACGTGGCAGACGGCAAGACAGTGCATGAAATAGCTGTATTCCGTATGGAACTGAAAAGCAAAGAAGTGCCAACGGAAGTACTGACCTTCATCGACCGCCAGATGCCACGCCATACAATGTTCTTGCTTCAACATGAAGAAGAATTTTGTATGTTCGTGAATTATAAAGAATGGCATGATGCTACTAATGCTCAGTTTGATATAGTCAAGACCTTTCATACAGAGTGGACTGCTGCCGAATGTCTGTCGCTGGAACTAGACGGACGGGATATGGACGCCATCTATTCGTCCCTTGTCAAGCAGATTGCAGGTGCTGCCATTACCTCTGAGGCAAAAGACATTCACTCGGCAGTTGCTCAAACAAAAGAGCATGAAGTACTTCTGCAAAAGATTACTGTCCTTGAAGCTAAAGTTGCCAAGGAACGGCAACCAAAGAAGAGATTTGAGTTGCACCAGCAACTCGTTGAATTGAAGAACAAAATACAAACGATATAATTGATGGATAAATTAAAAATGCAAAGCGCCGACGGCGTGCAGGACAATATACAGAAGATAGCCGCACTGTTTCCGAACTGTGTGACGGAGACCATAGTGGGCTACCATGATGACGGATCAGCCATCATCAAGCAGAAGGTAGATTTCGAGAAGCTGCAGCAGGAACTTTCCG
>CAVKZC010000273.1:0-3657 GCA_963660455.1 Sphaerochaetaceae bacterium
CTGGCGCATGCCCCCTTACATTTTTACATCTTTACATTTTTACATTTACTACAGTCCGTACCTCTTTATCTTGTTGTAGAGCGTCTGGCGCGAGATGCCGAGGCGTGCCGCCACTACAGAGAGGTTGCCGTCACACTCGCGGATGGTCTTCTCTATCATGCGGCTCTCCATCTCGTCGAGCGTCTGCACCTCGTCCATAGGCTTCTCGCGTCGCGTCTGGTTGGGGCAGTCGATGTCGTCGGCAGAGATGCAGCCCCCGTCGGCAAGGATCACCGCCTTCTCTACGGCATGCTGCAGTTCGCGGATGTTACCGTACCAGGGCAGGGAAGCGAGCTTGTGCTCCGCCTCCGGGGAGAAACGGATGTCCACCTTATTATATAAGGAGGCATACTGGTGGAGAAAGCGGACGGCAAGGGGCACGATATCGGAGGGACGCTGGCGCAGGGCAGGCAGTTGGAGGTGGATGGTATTGATGCGGTAGAGCAGGTCTTCGCGGAACTCGCCACGACTCACCATCTGCGGCAGGTCGCGGTTGGTGGCGCACACCAGTCGCACGTCGACGGGAATCTGTTCCGACCCTCCTACCCTCACGATGCTGCGGCGCTGCAGGGCAGTGAGGAGCTTGGCCTGCAGACCGTAGGAGAGGTTGCCTATCTCGTCGAGGAAGAGGGTGCCGCCGTCGGCCTGTTCAAACTTGCCGGGCTTGTCCTGCTTGGCATCGGTAAACGCACCCTTCACATGACCGAAGAGCTCGCTCTCGAACAGCGTCTCGGTGATGGCACCCATATCCACGGGCAGCATTTTTCCTGCCGATCGCGCGGACAGACGGTGTATCTCGTTGGCGAGCACCTCCTTGCCCGTACCGTTTTCACCGGTGATGAGGATGTTGGCATCGGTGGCAGCCACACGCTCCACCACGGTGCGCAGGCGGCGCATCTCGTCGCTCTCGCCCCAGTACATGCCGCCGTCATGCGCTGAAGAGGCGGCAGACTTCCGGTTCTTGTCGCGTGCCTGGGTGAGGATGCTCACCATCTTGGCATTGTCGAAGGGCTTGACGATGAAGTCGGCTGCCCCCTCCTTGATGCCCGTCACGGCCAGTTGGATGTCGGCATAGGCGGTGAAGAGCACCACCTCGGTATGGGGACTGCGCCCCTTGATGTCGCGGAGCCAGTAGAGTCCCTCGTTGCCGGAGTTGATACCGTTGCTGAAGTTCATGTCGAGCAGCACCACATCGGGACGTTCCTCCCTCAACTTGGCGGGTATGGCGTTGGGGTTGGCAATGGTGACGATGTGCTCGAAGTAGGGTTCGAGCAGCATGCGCACCGTGGTAAGGATGTTGCGGTTGTCGTCCACGACGAGGATGGTTCCTTGTTTCTTTATCATATGTTTGTGTGTTGTTAAAGGAGTTAAGGAGTTAAGACTTTACCCTTTTACCTTTAATCGTCCCTTTATTCCTTCTGCAAAAGTACAACTTTTCGCTCAAACGGACTACACTCAACAGGGATAAGGACGAGAAAAACATGCCAAAACATAGTTTTTGGGGAAAAGGCTTGCACGTTTTGCACATTTTTCGTAATTTTGCGCACGATTTATACGGCACGGGTAAAATGCGTTTTACACCTTATATTATATAAAGACGATGCCGTTCATATTAACAAAAGTATTAAGATAACAATGACTCACAATTTGTTAAAAGGCAAACGTGGTATCATCTTCGGCGCACTGAACGAAGAGTCCATCGCCTGGAAAGTAGCCGAGAAGGCTGCCGAAGAAGGAGCAACCATCGCACTGAGCAACACAGCCATGGCTCTGCGCATGGGAACACTCGACAAACTCGCTGAACAAATCAATGCACCCATCATCGCAGCTGATGCGACAAGCGTGGAAGACCTCGAGAAGGTATTCACCGAGGCACAGGAGAAACTGGGCGGCAAGATAGACTTCGTGCTGCACTCTGTAGCCATGAGCCCCAACGTGCGCAAGCACCGCACGTACGACGACCTGGACTACAATTTCCTGAACAAGACGCTCGACATCTCTGCCATCTCCTTCCACAAGATGCTGCAGGTAGCCAAGAAACTGGATGCCATCAACGAGTGGGGTTCGGTTGTGGCTCTTACCTATGTGGCTTCACAGCGCACATTCTTCGGATACAACGACATGGCAGACGCCAAGAGCATGCTGGAGAGCATTGCACGCAGCTTCGGCTACATCTACGGCCGCGAGAAGCACGTGCGCATCAACACCATCTCGCAGAGCCCTACTGCCACCACAGCCGGCAAGGGTATCAAGGACATCGAGAACATGATGGACTTCGCCGACAAGATGTCGCCACTGGGCAACGCCATTGCCGAGGACTGCGCCAACTACTGTGTGATGATGTTCTCTGACTTCACACGCAAGGTGACGATGCAGAACCTCTTCCACGACGGTGGCTTCTCGTCTATGGGCATGAGCCTCCGCGCCATGAACCAGTACTCGAAGTCTCTGGAGCCATACGAGGACGAGAACGGCAAGGTTATCTACGGATAAAGCTTTTTTACAGAAACATTCCTCCCGCAGAGAGAGAACAAATACAGTTATGAGGGTGTGGCACACGGGTGTGCCACACCCTCTTTGCGTTGTTTCTGTTGTATAGGTTGTCTATGTTGTCGGTCCTTCACCGCATACATTCACCGCCCTTTTCCTCTTTACCTCACTCTTTACATGAGAAAAACTTGAAAAATCAGAAAAATATAATGTAAAATCAGAAAAAGAAAGGTGCAAAACATGCACTCTTTTTTTGTGATAAATAACAAGGCAAAAACGAAGAAAAACTTATAATTTATGCTTATTCTGTACCAAAAACCGCTTAAAAGTGTATGTTTTAACGATTATTCCCCCTGAAAAACCTATAATTCCCCCTAAAGAAAAGGACTAAATGTTAACTTTGCAACAGATTTAGAACACAGGCGTTGTGAAACGCTCATCATCATCTTTTACTTATACATATATTTTATAACAGATTATTCATAGGATAAGCAAAAAAAGAACCATCCGCAAGGGTGGTTCTTTTTTTGTGCCGTTCCTACACATTGCCGAAAACAACAGGGCATCTACAGCAAGCCACAACAACCAACATGAGGGGTGCAAGAAGCAGACCTTCATGATGCAAGAAAGCGGTCATTATGGGTGTTTGACAATTGTCAACTGATTGGATGACAATTGTCAACAACATGGATGACAATTGTCAACAACATGGATGACAATTGTCAACAACATGGATGGCAATTGCCAACAACATGGATGGCAATTGTCAACAACATGGATGGCAGTTGTCAACAACATGGATGGCAATTGCCAACCGATTGGATGGCAACTGCCAACAGATAGAAGGGCACGCTTTCTTGCACTACATCAACAGGGGTGTTACGGGCATGAGGCTGCGCTTCTTTACATGTGCAAGATAAGCGGGCAGCTCACGATACGCGCACAGGCAAGGAGAGCAAGCCATGCAGTTTAGGCACAGTAAAACACCAAACCAGAGAGCTGGGAAGAAAATATAAGGCAAAGAATTTTGTATTGTGAAGTATTTGATGTATCTTTGCAGACGAAAATCAGAATGGTTCCATAGTTTAATGGATAGAACGGAGGTTTCCTAAACCTTTGATCCGAGTT
>CAVKZC010000274.1:0-3639 GCA_963660455.1 Sphaerochaetaceae bacterium
ATAAATTAGTTTCAAACAGTTAAATATTTAAAAATCAATCATTTATGTGGTTAATCAATTCATCTATTGGTAGAAAGGTAGTGATGTCAGTAACTGGTATCGCGCTTATTCTATTCTTGACATTCCACGGTTGCATGAATGTTGTTGCCCTCTTCTCTGGAAAGGCTTACGACATGATTTGCGGTGCTTTGGGTGCTAACTGGTATGCCGTAGTTGCAACTTTGGGTTTGGCAGCTTTGGCGGTGATTCACATCGTTTACGCTTTCATCCTTACGGCACAAAACCGTCGTGCCCGTGGCAACCAGCGTTACGAGGTGACAGCCAAGCCGGAAAAGGTAGAGTGGGCGAGCCAGAACATGCTGGTGCTCGGTATCATTGTGGTGCTCGGCCTGTTGCTGCATCTCTTCAATTTCTGGTACAACATGATGTTTGCCGAACTTCTCGGCACCAGCTTCGGTGGCCATGAGCCTACAGAAGGTTTCGCCTTCATCCAGGACACATTCGCCAACCCTGTCTTTGTAGTTCTCTACATCGTCTGGCTGGTTGCTCTCTGGTTCCACCTCACACATGGTTTCTGGAGTGCTCTTCAGACTCTCGGATGGAGCGGCAAGGTTTGGTTCTGCCGCTGGAAGGCAATCGGTACAGTCTACGTTACAGTCCTGATCCTTCTCTTCATCGTTGTCGTATTGGCATTCGCTATCGGTTGCGCCCCCTCTTTGTGCTGTGCAGCTTAATTCGTGTTATCATTAAGAATTGAAAAAAAGATTATGGCAAAAACATTAAATTCCAGAATACCTGAAGGACCGGTTGCTGAGAAGTGGACCAACTACAAGGCACATCAGCGTTTGGTTAACCCTAAGAATAAGTTGAAGCTCGACGTCATTGTCGTTGGTACTGGTCTGGCCGGTGCCTCTGCTGCCGCTTCTCTCGGCGAGATGGGCTTCAATATCCTCAATTTCTGCATCCAGGACTCTCCACGCCGTGCTCACTCTATCGCAGCACAGGGTGGTATCAATGCAGCCAAGAACTACCAGAACGACGGTGACTCCGTTTACCGTCTTTTCTACGATACAGTGAAGGGTGGTGACTACCGTGCCCGCGAGGCCAACGTTTACCGTCTGGCTGAGGTGAGCAACGACATCATCGACCAGTGCGTGGCACAGGGTGTTCCTTTCGCTCGTGAGTACGGCGGTATGCTGGCCAACCGTTCTTTCGGTGGTGCACAGGTTTCCCGTACATTCTATGCCAAGGGTCAGACAGGTCAGCAGCTCCTCCTCGGTGCTTACTCTTCATTGAGCCGCCAGATTGAGGTGGGCAAGGTTAAGATGTACACACGCTATGAGATGGAGGATGTTGTAATCGTTGACGGTCACGCTCGTGGTATCATTGCCAAGAACTTGATTACTGGCGAGTTGGAGCGTTTCTCTGCCAACGCCGTGGTTATCGCTACCGGTGGTTACGGCAATGCTTACTTCCTCTCTACCAACGCCATGGGTTGTAACTGTACAGCTGCCATCCAGTGCTACCGCAAGGGTGCTGACTTCGCTAACCCATCTTACGTTCAGATCCACCCAACTTGTATCCCTGTACACGGTACCAACCAGAGTAAGCTGACCTTGATGTCGGAGTCTCTCCGTAACGATGGTCGTATCTGGGTTCCTAAGAAGTTGGAAGATGCCAAGGCTCTGCAGGCTGGCACCAAGAAGGGTTCTGATATTCCTGAGGAAGACCGCGACTACTACTTGGAGCGTCGTTACCCTGCATTCGGTAACTTGGTTCCTCGCGACGTGGCTTCTCGTGCAGCCAAGGAGCGTTGCGACAAGGGCTATGGTGTCAATAACACCGGTCTTGCTGTGTTCCTCGACTTCTCTGAGTCTATCAACCGTCTCGGTATCGACGTGATCCTGCAGCGTTACGGCAACCTCTTCGACATGTATGAGGAGATTACCGACGTGAACCCAGGCGAGCTTGCCAACGAGATCAACGGTGAGAAGTACTACAACCCAATGATGATCTTCCCTGCCATCCACTACACCATGGGCGGTATCTGGGTAGACTACGAGTTGATGACCACCATCCCTGGCCTCTTCGCCATCGGTGAGTGCAACTTCTCCGACCACGGTGCCAACCGTCTCGGTGCATCAGCCTTGATGCAGGGTTTGGCAGACGGTTACTTCGTGTTGCCTTACACCATCCAGAACTACTTGGCCGACCAGGCTCTCTGGCCACGCCTTTCTACCGACCTGCCAGAGTTTGCCGAGGCAGAGGCTGGCGTGCAGAAGGAAATCGACCGCTTGATGGGCATACATGGCAAGCGCTCTGTTGACTCTATCCACAAGGAGTTGGGTCACATCCTCTGGGAGCATGTAGGTATGGGCCGTACAAAGGAAGGTCTTGAGGAAGGCTTGAAGAAGATGAAGACTCTCCGCGAGGAGTTCAACAAGAACCTCTTCATCCCTGGCAAGAAGGAAGGCTTGAACGTGGAACTTGACAAGGCTATCCACCTGCGCGACTTCATCCTGATGGGTGAGCTGATTGCCTACGACGCATTGCACCGCAACGAGAGCTGTGGTGGTCACTTCCGCGAGGAGTACCAGACAGAAGAGGGCGAGGCCAAGCGCGACGACGAGAACTTCTTCTACGTAGGCTGCTGGGAGTACCAGGGTGACGACACCAAGGCTCCAGTGCTCAACAAGGAACCTCTCGAGTACGAGGCTATTAAGGTACAGACAAGAAATTACAAGAACTAAAAAGCGAACAAGACAATGGCAAGAAATATAAGTTTCACAGTAAAGTATTGGAAGCAGGACGGCCCCCATGCTCAGGGTCACTTCGATACACACGAGATGAAGAACATCCCGGATGACACCTCTTTCCTCGAGATGCTCGACATCCTGAACGAGGAGCTCATCGAGGCTGGTCAGGAGCCTTTCGTCTTCGACCACGACTGCCGCGAGGGTATCTGCGGTATGTGCTCTCTCTACATCAACGGTACTCCACACGGCAAGACAGAGCGTGGCGCTACTACCTGTCAGCTCTACATGCGTCGTTTCAACGATGGTGACGTCATCACCGTAGAGCCTTGGCGTTCTGCCGGTTTCCCCATCATCAAGGACTGTATGGTAGACCGCTCGGCATTCGACAAGATTATCCAGGCAGGTGGCTACACCAGCATCCGTACTGGTCAGGCACAGGATGCCAACGCTATCCTTATTCCTAAGGAGAATGCAGACGAGGCAATGGACTGCGCTACATGTATCGGTTGCGGTGCATGTGTTGCAGCCTGCAAAAACGGCTCTGCAATGCTCTTTGTCAGCTCCAAAGTCAGTCAGCTGGCTCTCCTCCCACAAGGTCGCGTAGAGGCCGCTACGCGCGCTAAAAAGATGATTGCGCGCATGGATGAGCTGGGCTTCGGTAACTGTACCAACACCCGCGCTTGCGAGGCTGTTTGTCCTAAGAACGAAAGCATCGCCAACATCGCCCGCCTGAACCGCGAGTTCCTGAAGGCTAAGTTGGCAGACTAATCACATTAGTTGGTTCAACATTTATGATGGGTGAAAGACCGTATCTCGGTTTTTCACCCATTTTGTTTGACTAGCATGTGTGTTGTCTAATGGGTGCAAGTCCCTAACGAGCCCT
>CAVKZC010000275.1:0-3618 GCA_963660455.1 Sphaerochaetaceae bacterium
GTGATACACGTATCCATAGGCGGCAAGGAACTGCGCCTGAAACTGAGCAACGAGTTCGGTAGCGGTTCAGTCACGATGAAATCGGTGTATATCGCCGATACCGACAAGGGCAGCAACTGGTTTGTGAACGGCAAGAGCGTGAAGTATCTTACCTTCGGCGGCAAGAAAAGCGTGACCATCGATGCCGGCAAGGCCGTCTACTCCGATGTCTGCGCATACAACCTTAAAACCGGCCAACGCCTCACCATTACGATAGACTATGGTAAGCAGACACCCGAGCATGCCACTTCCCACCGCGGGTCACGTACCACCTCTTATATAGTGAATGGACTCCACCGCACACCCAAGCCGATGGACAAGGCGTTCAATGACGGCGAGAAGGTGGACCACTGGTACAACATCGCTGCCCTGGAGGTGAAGGCCGACGAAAAGGTACCCGTCGTGGCAGTGCTTGGCAACAGCATTACGGACGGCCGGGGCAGTACCACCAACCAGCAGAACCGTTGGACCGACTTCCTCTCTGATGTGCTGAACGCAGACAAGACTTATGGTGTACTGAACCTCGGCATCGGTGGCAACTGCGTAGTGGAGGGTGGCTTGAGCGAGCCTGCCATGAAACGTTTCGACCGCGACATCCTCGGTCAGCAGGGTGTGACATCACTCGTCATCTTCGAGGGAACCAACGATATCGGATGCTCCGGCGGCAACTACGAGCATGTGGCAGATACACTCATCGCCTGCTACAGGGTGCTTGTCGCCAAGGCAAGGGCCAAGGGCATCAAAGTGTATGGTGCCACCATCACGCCTACCAAGGGCAATGACTGGTTCTCGCATTGGCATGAGGCCATACGCCAGACGGTGAATGCATGGATAAGAACCAAGGGAAACTTCGATGGAATCATCGATTTTGACGAATTGACACGCAATCCGCAAGACCCACAAAGTCTGAAGAAAGAATATTCCGACGACTGGCTCCACCTCAACCCGCTCGGCTATGAGGCGATGGGCAAGTATGCGGCAAAGATACTCATGACGGAATAATAAAAACAAGAGAATATGGAACAGACATCTGTAACACAGGAATCCAAGGGATTCTACAAGCTGAATTGGCTACAGCGTATAGGCTTTGGTTCTGGCGACCTGGCCCAGAACCTCATTTACCAGACCATCTGCATGTACCTGCTGTTCTTCTACACCGATATCTACGGTCTTAATCCGGGCGTGGCCGCTACCATGTTCCTTGTGGTGCGCCTTGTGGATGTACTGTGGGATCCTCTCGTGGGAACCTATGTGGACAAGCACAACCCGCGTTGGGGCAAGTACCGTTCTTATCTTATCCTTGCAGGTCTGCCGCTCACGGTGTTGGCGATCCTCTGCTTTTGGAACGGTATGGAAGGACAGACAGACACCTTGAAGCTCATCTATGCTTACGTCACCTATGTGGGCTTGTCGATGCTCTATACATTGATCAATGTGCCTTACGGAGCATTGAACTCATCCTTGACGCGCGACACCGATGAAATCACGGTTTTGACATCCGTGCGCATGTTTATGGCCAATGTCGGTGGACTCTGCGTGTCGGCAGGTGTGCCTATCATCGTGGCCTTCCTTGCCGCAGCCAAGGACCTGCCCATCGAGATGGCACTCTTCATGGGACTCGGTTCGCTGCCTTCGTTCATCTTCATGCCTCTCGTACCGGCCATCAAGAAGAAGGTGGGCAAGAAGAACATGTTCTACATCTTCCTTACCATCGCCATTGTCGGTATGGCCATGCTCTACGTCATCAGTAAGATGGGACCCGTGAAGGACAATATCACCCTTGTCTACATCGCCCAGTTCATCAAGTCTACCGGTGTCATCGTGGCAACGGGCTACATGTGGGCGTTGATTCCTGAAGTCATCTCCTTTGCCGAATATACCAGCGGCAAACGTATCGCTGGCATCGTCAATGCCCTTACGGGTATCTTTTATAAGGCCGGAATGGCTCTCGGTGGTGTAGTGCCCGGTGCAGTTCTGGCATGGACGGGTTATCAAGCTGCCGCTGCACAGCAGAGCAACTCGCTGCCTACCGACAGCAATGCCTGGTTTGTCGCCATGCTCATCTACGCTCTTGTGGGCTTCGCACTCTTGGTGTTCTGCTTCACCCAGACCAAGGAACGCGTGGTGATGGCGGAGAGCGAGACCAAGAATGTGAAGGTGAGCGACCTGTGGACAGAGTTCTTCCACAACCGTCCGTTGCGCATCGTCGCCCTTTTCTTCATCACGGCGTTTGCCATGATGTCGGTGGGCAATGCGGCTGGCGCCTACTTCATGAACGACCTCGAACAGCAGACTCCGTTGGCGCAGGAGGGCATCCGTTGGCTGGTGTGTGTCATCCCGGCCATCCTGCTCGCCTTGGCGATGTTCATCATCTCAAGATATGAGTTGACGGATGAGGTGATAGACGATATTAACAAGAAAATAGAAGAAAGGAACAAGTGATGAAGAAATCTATGTTGTTGGGCATGGGACTGTTGCTTGCAGGCTCTGCCTTTGCCCAGAAGGCGGCGACGACTGATTTGCCTGCCTTGAAAGATGTGATGGGCAAGTACTTCCTGGTAGGTGCTGCCGTCGATACCAGTCTTGTGAACGGCTTGTGCCCGGAAGAGGAGGCGATGGTCATCAAGCAGTTTGACCAGGTAGTGGCCGAGAACTGTATGAAGGGAGAGGAGAACCATCCCGAGGTAAACCGCTTCGACTTTCGTGACGGTGACAAACTCGTAGACTGGGCACAGCGCAACGGCAAGACGCTCATTGGCCATTGCCTTGTCTGGCATTCCCAACCGCCCAAGTGGATGTTTACCGATGCTGATGGCAAGCAGGTGAGCCGAGAGACCTTGATAGGCCGTATGTACAACCACATCATGAGTGTGGTGACCCACTACAAGGGTAAGGTGAAAGGTTGGGACGTCGTGAACGAGGCCATTGAGGACGACGGCAGTTACCGCAAGTCACCTTATTATAATATAATAGGTCCTGAGTATATCGAACTCGCCTTCCAGTTTGCCCATGAGGCAGACCCGAATGTAGAACTCTACATCAACGACTTCTCCATGGCAAAGCCCGGCAAGCGCGAAGCCTATTGCAAGATAGTACGTAACTTGAAGGCCAAGGGACTTCGCATCGATGCCATCGGCATGCAGAGCCACAACGGGTACAACTATCCCGACTATGCCGAATACGAGAAAAGTATAGAGGCATTTGCTGCCTTGGGCGTAAAAGTGATGCTTACCGAACTGGACATGAACATGCTGCCCAATCCCGAAGGTTTCGGCGGTGCGGAAATCAGTCAGAAGTATGAGTTGCAGCAGAAGTACAATCCATACGTGAACGGCCTCGACAAGAAGGCACAGAAACTCTTCAACCAGCGTTACCTCGACCTCTTCAAGATCATCGAACGCCACAAGGATGTCATCAGTCGCGTCACCTTCTGGGGCATCAACGACGCCCACTCCTGGCTCAACGGCTGGCCCATCAAGGGAAGGACCAACTACCCGTTGCTCATCGACCGCAACAACCAGTTGAAACCCGTAGTGAGAGACATAGAGAAATTATTTGAATGATATGAGAATTTAGTAT
>CAVKZC010000276.1:0-3611 GCA_963660455.1 Sphaerochaetaceae bacterium
ATTAAACGAAAGACTATGGCAGAAAAGAATCTTAATCGTCTAAGAGTGGTGCTTGCGGAAAAGAATCTCTCAAATAAATGGCTGTCGGAGCAACTGGGAGTAGGACAAGCAACTATATCAAAATGGGTTACTAATACATCTCAGCCCAACTTGGAAATGCTTCTGCGGCTATCGGATTGTTTGAAGGTGTCGCTGGATGACCTTGTTCGTCGTGATGGTTTAGAATCAAAATAGAATTAACAACAAACATGACAAAAGATAAAGCAACTTTTTCTTTGTTTGACTTTTGCAAGAAGAAAGCAGACAAAGTGCAGATATATGGAAAAGAGACGCTTGATGAAGATGGAAACGTGATCCCATTCATCGACCAAGCAGCTCTCATGACACATTATTTGCAATTGAGAAATAAAAACATAGATATGCCTTACGCCTCTCAGGCGGAGGGTATATTGAACTTATGGTATGAATTTGTAAAGGGAGAAAATAGCAAGAAAGACAGTAGCATGGTGTCTGACTCTGCAGCAGGAATGCAAGCCTATCTCTTTCCAGACTTGTTTCAAGCTCCGTTTCAGGCTCCAGCTAATCCGAAGTTCACATTCATTGATTTGTTTGCAGGCATCGGAGGTTTCAGAATGGCATTCCAAAACCTTGGTGGCGAATGTGTATTTTCTTCCGAGTGGGATGAGCAGGCCAAGAAGACATACTATGCCAATTATGGCGATGTACCCTTTGGAGACATAACAAAAGAAAGTACAAAGAACAAAATACCTAAGGGATTTGATATTCTTTGCGCAGGTTTCCCTTGTCAAGCGTTCTCTTTGGCTGGCAAACGTTTAGGCTTTGAGGAAACACGAGGAACGTTGTTCTTCGATGTTGCAGAAATACTACGTCGTTACCAACCTAAGGCATTCTTCCTCGAAAATGTTAAAGGATTGATGATACACGACAAGGGAAAAACTTTCAAGACAATACTCAATACTCTTGACGAGGTTGGTTATGTCGTTCCTGACCCACAACTTGTCAATGCAATGTACTTTGGAGTACCCCAACATCGTGAAAGAATATACATAGTAGGTTTCAGAAAAGACTTGGGCATCAAGAAAGAAGATTTTTCATATCCAGAACAAAAGGAAGTGACAAAGCGATGGATTGATGTAAGGGAAGAGAATCCCGTCCCTGCCAAGTATTATCTTTCTACTACTTACATTGACACGCTGAAACGTCATAAGGCGAGACACGAAGCAAAAGGTAATGGTTTCGGGTATGATATTATACCTGATGATGGCATTGCCCACGCTATCGTTGTAGGCGGAATGGGTAGAGAATGCAATCTCGTTATAGATTTCCGCCAGAAGGATTTGACACCGACAACACGTATAAAAGGTGAAGTCAACAAAATAGGATGGCGCAAGATGACACCACGCGAATGGGCACGCTTGCAAGGCTATCCTGACGATTTTAAGATAGTTGTTGCAGATGCTTCTGCATACAAACAGTTTGGCAATAGCGTAGCTGTCCCCGCAATTCAAGCAACTGCAGCACAATTACTGAAAACACTAAAAGAGTATGGATATGTCTGAGAATAAGAACGAAGTACAAGGTATTTCTGGTAACAAAGGTGAATGGAGTGAAATATACACTCTATTCAAGTTGCTTGGTGACGGAAAGGTTTATGCTGGCGATGCCGACATGAATAAGATGGAGCTATATTATCCTATCATCAATGTTATTCGTGAAGAAAGCAAACGATATGTCTATTCGCCCGATGTAAAACAGAACGTTGTGATAATCGACGAAGACGGCAATGAATTTGCAAAGATTTCCATGGATCGGTTTGTCGAAGAGTCTGAAAAGCTCTTGAAAAGAATTAAGGCTGCTGACGAAAGGGCGTTTAAAATTCTTGATACCCAAGAATTCATGAAAGAAGTTGGATGCACCAAGCTAAAAGCTCCTTCCAAGGATAAAGCCGACATCCATATCGTTATCCATGACCTACGCACTGGTATGCGCCCTCTTTTGGGATTTAGTATAAAGTCTCAGTTGGGAAGTGCTTCCACGTTGCTAAATGCAGGTACAACAACTAACATCACATACAAAGTGACTGGTTATAACTTAAGCGATGAGGAAATTACAGAAATCAATGCTATCAAAAGTCATGTTGACCGTATATCTGCAATAACCTCAAAAGGGTGCTATCTTGAATATCAGGACATTGAGCATCCAGTATTCAAGAATAACCTCCTATTCCTCGATAGCATTATGCCCGAATTTATAGCAAGGTGTTTGCTGGTTGATAGCACTTCGGACAAAACAAGTATTAAGGATTGCGTCGAAGAAGTTGCAGCAATGAATCCGTTTGGATTTGGAGGCTCAGATATCACTGCGTTTTATGCTCATAAGATGAAAGTATTGTTGCTAGATTCTGCATTAGGTATGACACCTGCCAAAGAATGGACAGGACAATATGATGCAAACGGAGGGTATCTTGTTGTCCGCAAGGATGGCGAAATAGTTTGCTATCATTTCTACAACAGAAATGATGTTGAAGACTATTTGTACCACAATACTCGTTTCGAGCGTGCAAGTAGAAAACGCTATGGCTTTGGCTCTTTATACAGAGGAATAGAAGGCAATGTTTATCTCAAACTGAATTTGCAAATAAGATTCAAGAAATAAAACTGAGTACGTTCTTGAAATATAATTCACACAATGGTCGTACGGAATAAAATCTGGGAAGAAATCAAACAAGCTTATGCTAATGTCCTTTGTTTGCGATGGTATACTGACAAACAGCGTAAATATGAACGTTGGTATCATATGTTTATTGCCCTTGTTGCTTCAGGGGGAACATTCGGATATCTGATAAATTCGTATTTTCCCTTGGTAAGTTCAGGAGTTATTGCTTTTGTTACAGTAGCGAAATCGCTATTTCCATATTTCCTTCAACCTGAAAGAGAATTATGCATTCTTGATGGTTTGATGGACTACTATAATAAGTACATGATAGAAATGGAATCCTTACTATACAATAGTGACAAGGAAAAATTGTCAGAAGAGGAAACTTTCAATCGAATGTGTCACCTAAAATCGGATGAGACGGTAAAGCAATCCTCTATGAACAAATTTGTCAGATCTATTCCAGAAAAACGACATCAACGATTTATTGCAGAAGCGGACACGTACATTAAACGTGTTTATTATAACAAATATGAGTAAAGGTAATAGCAATAAAGGTATTCAAGGTACTGGACATAGTTCCGCCAATAGTACCCACATAGTACATCAAGGTCCAGAAATAAGAGGAGAAATGCCCCGTAGTTCAAATACTCCACCTCCTCCCAAACCTTCAAATAAATAGTTATGGCAGACGATAAAAAACAACAGAGAGAAATGCCGAAGTCTTCTTCTGCTCCTCCACCACCAACTCCCAAAAAGAAATGAAACGCTACATTAAAGCATTCATGCCCAATTTCAGACCTTCGCAAGGTCCTGATATTAGCTTTGACCTTCTTGATTTTCAAGAGGAGAACTTTGTGTGCCCCATAGAGAACGACGAGGCAGGCATCTATATAATTTCTGCTACAGATGGGACAAAATATACATATCCAAAT
>CAVKZC010000277.1:0-3572 GCA_963660455.1 Sphaerochaetaceae bacterium
CTTCTTTATTTCAACATTTCATCCCCATATCGGCAAGACCTCTATCATCACCCCTTCTCGCTCAATAGTCTCTCGCTGAGCGAAAGTGATGATTCGCCCATTGTTACAACCAGTAACGGTAGAAGCATCAAGCAAGCCGCCAACCTCGCGTTCGATATTGTCCTCATTCAATGTCCAGCAAACTTGTATCAGTTCCGCTACGCGTTCACCCCTTTGTACCACAAAGTCGCATTCCTTCGACTCGTTGAAATAAAACACCTTGTCCTCTTCGCCAAGCGTCCTCTCCAAGTTGAGATAAACGATGTTCTCCAGCGCCTTGCCAGCATCTTCGCTCTCTGGCAACAACACGGCATTGCGCAGGGCGATGTCTGCCACATAATACTTGGCAGGAGCGGAACGCTGCTTCACCATCGACCGGTCATATTTCTCCACCTTGCGAAGCATGAAGATGTTGCAAGCATAGTCGAGCCACAGATAAAGAGAGTCCTTGGAAACCTTCAAGCCTTGCGACTTCAAGTCGTTGTAAATGTTGTTCACGCTGGTAGGCTTCGTGAGATTGTTCATCACCCGTTTCAAGAAGTAACGCACCACCGAAGGAGATGCCCCGATATGATAATGCTCCACCATGTCCCTGAAGAGCATGGTGTTGAAGTAAGACTGCAATATCTTGACTTTCTCCATCCTGCTCTTTTCGAGAACCACCTCGGGGAAGCCGCCCTCCTCGCAATACCCACGAAAGGCGACAGACAACTTAGCCTTTCCTTCCTCGCTAAACCGATTCGCCTTGACACCCTTGAAGGAAAGATATTCCTCGAAACTCAAGGGATATTCACGATATTCGTCGGGCCAACCCCGCAAGGCGGAGGCCATTTCCTCGGAAAGCATCTTGGCTGTGCTTCCTGTCACAAAGATGTGCTTGCAATAATTCTTGTACACTCGGAGAACAAAGAGTTCCCATCCTGGTATGAGCTGTATCTCATCAAAGAACATATACACGTCTTTGAGCGAAATGTCCGGGTACATCTCACGGTAAGCCTGCAACAACTCGTCGAAATTCTCTGGCGACATGGAGAGGAAACGTTCGTCGTCAAAACCGACATAGAGAATACGCTCTCTCGGAACTCCTTGTTCCAAGAGGCGATTAATCGTAAGTCCCAACAATGATGACTTTCCGCACCGACGAATACCCGTTACCGTCACAATGCGGTTTCCATCCAACGGAAGTTGGGTGCTTCTCTCTTGCAAGTCAAAGGGCAATTCCTCTTGATGCAAGGATATTATCGACTGAAATGTGCTGCGTAATTCCATATTGCGTACCTTATATTATTATGTAGCTGCCTCCCCCTCGGCTGCAAAGATACAAAGTTTCCTTCTAAAAAGGAAACAAATGCGCAATTATTTCCTTTTCAGAAGGAAACAATCGCGATTTCGAGAAGCGTTACCTCCTATTTCTTGTAAATCGGGTAAATATCCGCAGTATTCTTCCAACCCCACTTTCCACTTTTTTGCACAAGCGTTATTCTTCCGCTTCCTTACATTCCACCATCTCCGTCCCTCGGTAAATCACCACGAGTTTGTGCAGTCGGGTGGTCTTGACCGCCTCCTTTACGATGTCGCTGTCGGCATATCTGCTAATCTGGGCCGAGGCATCTTTAAAAAGTTTTTTGACTTGTTCGTCACTGGTGCTTGACTTGCAGTATTTCAATTCCACAATGTAAGAATCAGTCATGTCCTTGTAGATGTCGCAGAGTGGGCAGAGGAAGATGTCGGCGTAGCCTCCTGCGTTGTCCAACTCGGAGATGGGGCGATAGAACTGGCATTGGCCAGTCATGGCAAGTGTGAAGCCATGCACGAAAGCCTCGCCCTTCTGCTTGTCTCGCTGGGAAGAATAACGCTTCAGGCAGTCGGCGATGTAGTCGAAGTATGGCTTGTAGTTGCCATCATACGCCATTTTGCTTTCCAATTTGCCCTTGTCGTAGGTGTCGTAGGTGAGGTCGTTTTCCTTGTATGTTTCCAACAGATAGGTGTACATCTGGTCGCGTACCACTTCGTTAGGGATGATAAACTTGGTGGCCCCCTTGTACTCTCCATCAATCGTTACCATGCCGAAATAGAAAAGCAGACTCAAGAAATTGTCTGGGTCGTTGATGCGGTCGGCAGGGAAGTTCTCTACGAGCTTGCCTGTCACAAAACCTTTGGTCACCAATTCCTGTATCGTGCTGGCATCATCGCCAAACCCCTTGTCGTGACGTATCAGCATACGTATCTTGTCGTAATCAATGCGTATGTTTGGCTCTACCATCTTCTTCGGAATCTGATAGCCGCATTCGATGTAGTTGTCGATGAAGTTGAGCACCATGATGGAATTGTACATCGTGGTCTTCCCATACTCTTCCTCGGCAAAGCAATAGTTGTCAAACCATGGCTTCATCACCTTGATAAGCTCATCTACGGTGTGGTTGAAAGGAAGTACGCTGGCATAGTAGCCAAGCATGGCTCTTACTTCTTCCTCCGTGAAACCAGTCATCTCATTGAAGCGAGGTTGCAGGGAATAATTGGTGCCAATGTTGAAGCCGCTTGTCAGGTCATCCATGGTTACAGGACTTACACCTGTAACGAAGACACGTCCAAGAGAGCCACCTGCCGCTCCCTTGATGGCATTGAAAAACAGGCGCAGGTAGCCATCGCGATGGGTCTGGTCACGATAGTTCTGGAGTTGCTTCTCATTGGCAAGTATCGAGTTGGTGAAGTTGTCGTACTCGTCGATGAACAGGTATATCTTCTGACCAACCTCGGCACATTGCAAGCAGAGGTATCTGAGCTGGGCGACCGCACCTTTTTCTGCTTGCAATCCTTCCAAGGTTCCTTGTGGAAGAAGGGAACTGTACCTACGGCAAAAGTCATTGAAGCATAGGCGGCAATGGGTGTCAAGCCCTTGCTGGTAATTGTCGAGTCCTGCATCTACCTCCGCAAAGTTAAGGTGGATGACGAGATAGGAGTTGCGTTCTGGCGTAGGATTCTCGCCGATGTAAAGCCCGCCGAAGATTTCCTCAAACTGTTCTTTCTTGTTGATGTCATAGTAATTTTCCAGCATGGAGAGGGTGATGCTCTTGCCGAAACGGCGAGGGCGAATAAAGAAGAAGTACATATTAGAGTCTTCTATGTCTTCTATGAAGTCGGTCTTGTCAACATAATAACAATCCCGTTCTCTGATTTCTTTAAAGTTTTGCATACCGTATGGTATGCGCTTGCGATAGATTCTCTTTTCTCTTCCTCTTCTTACCATAGCTGTGAAAGTTTTATGAAGCTAACCGATTCCTTTCGGTTAGTTTGGGTGCGAAATTACGATAAATATTTGATATTTCCAAGAAAACTTGGGAATTTTGTGACGGGATTTCTTCTCTATGGAAGGTAAAAATTGTATGTGGAAATAAAATAGGGATGGATAAGTTTCCTTCTAAAAAAGGAAACAATCGCGATTTCGAGAAGCGTTACCTCCTATTTCTTGTAAATCGGATAAATATCCGCAGTATTCTTCCATCCCCACTTTCCGTTCTTTTGCGGGGCGAACT
>CAVKZC010000278.1:0-3561 GCA_963660455.1 Sphaerochaetaceae bacterium
GTTGTCGTTTTCACCGTTGTCTTGTCTTTTGCTGTAGCGCTTTTGCCCTTACAGGGCGACATTCTCCCTTGCAACCTAACCCAGGGTGTTGCCCTGGGCTATGCGCTTCTGCCCTTGCAGGGCGTGTAGGGGAAATTTACCAACTTATTTTTTTAGGTTGAAAGTTGGTCGAACTTTACAGACTTGGTGAAAAACGCATAGACTATACCTTTGCATGCAATCGTTTGCATGTTTAGTTTGCTTGATTTAGGTCAATAGTAGGGTAAGGGGTGGAAAGATTCATGTAACTTTGCCCCAGTGAAAAGTCTACTCTAATAAAACCAAGCATCTAAACAACAAACCTGACATGAAGAAAATCTACTTTACACTCGTTGCCCTTTTGGCAACCGTGAATATCTATGCGCAAGGATGGCCCGCCAACTATGGCGGTGTGATGTTGCAGGGATTCTCCTGGGACTCCTACGACTACTCGCAGTGGAGCGTGCTGGAGAAGCAGGCCGGCGACATGAAAGGATTTATAGACCTGATATGGGTGCCCCAGAGCGGCAAGTGCCTTGAGGCCACGCAGGTAATGGGCTATACACCTTATTATTATTTCGACCAGAACTCCAGCTTCGGTACGGAGGCGCAACTGCGTTCCATGATCAAGACCCTGAAGGCCAACGGCATCGGGACTGTTGCCGATGTTGTCGTCAACCATCACCAGACTGACGGATGGTTCTCCTTCCCTGAAGAGACGTACAACGGCGTGACCTACCAGTTTAAGAGCACAGACATCGTGGCCGATGATGATGGAGGAAAGACTCTGACGCAGGCCAAAAAGGAAGGGGTGTCTCTCAGCAGCAACTACGACGAAGGGGAAGGCTGGGACGGATGCCGCGACCTTGACCACAAGAGCGAGAACGTGCAGAATATCATCAAGGCTTATGTCAAGTTCCTGAAGGACGACCTTGGCTACACGGGCTTCCGCTACGACATGGTGAAGGGATTCAACGGCTCGCATGTGGCCGACTACAACGAGGCGGCTGGCATAGAATACTCCGTGGGTGAGTACTGGGACAGCAACAACAAGATAGAGAGTTGGATTGTTGCCACCGGCAAGAAGAGTGCTGCCTTCGACTTCCAGTTCCGCTATAATGTGCGCGATGCCGCGAACAACAATAACTGGGCTGCCCTGAACAGTACCAACAACCTGATGCACGATGCCAACTATCGCCAGTATGCCGTTACGTTCGTCGAGAACCATGACACGCAGTACCGTTCGGCAACCGAAACGCTCGACCCTCTGAAAAAGGATACCCTTGCTGCCAATGCCTATATGCTCGCCATGCCCGGCACGCCCTGCATCTTCCAGCCCCACTGGAGAGCCTACAAGCAGGAGTTGAAGAGCATGGTAGAGGCACGCAAGTTGGCTGGCATCACCAATATGAGCAACTATACCAACAAGAAGTCGCTGAACTCCTGTTACGCCAACGAGGTGACGGGCAACAACGCCAACCTTATCGTTGTCGTGGGAAGCAATACCGGTGCTTATGCTCCCGGCAGCGACTACGTCCAGATACTCGGAGGCTACCACTACCGTTACTATCTGTCGAAGAGTGCCGCTACGGCCTGGGCGGACAAGGCTTCGGGCGAGTATGAGGATGCTTTCAAGGTGACGCTCACCGCCGTCTCGCAGAGTGCTGACGCCAAGTTGGTGTACACCACCGACGGTACCGAACCGACAGCGCAGAGCACGCAGGTGGCAAGCGGTACGGTTGTAGCCGTCAACAGTTCATGCACCCTCAAGGTGGGACTCCTCGTAGGCGGCACAGTAAGTGGCATACGCACGTACAACTATATTATAAAGGCGTTCGAACCCTATACTATCACCGTCTATGCCAACACCGACCAGGTGAGCAACTGGGGCAGTGTGATGTATTTCTATGCATGGAACAGCAACGGCGAATTGACCAACGGATGGCCCGGTACTGCCGTGACGGCAACGAGAACAGTGGGCGGCAAGACATGGTACTACATGGACTTCAATATCACCAAGAAGGACGAGGTGGTAAATGTCATCTTCAACCAAGGTAAAAACAAGAAGCAGACGGTAGACCTGCTGGCAGGCAACAGCACCAAGTTCTTCGTGGTTACCACAAATCTTTCCAACGGTAAGTACACCTGTACGGACGTTACAGATGAGTATATCTCCACGGGTATTGCCGATGCACCTGTCGTGGACAAGAACGCAGGCGATGCAGCCTGGTACACCCTCAGCGGCATGAAGATGAGCGGCAAGCCCGCCCGTGCCGGAGTCTATATACATGGCGGAAAGAAGGTGGTAGTAGAGTAAGTCTTGTTAAAAACAGGGTGTAAAAGCGGCAAATGTGGTTAAAAATACATAAATGCGATTGACAAAGTGATTTTATCGGCGTCATATTTATAACTTTGCATCCTGTGGGGTTGCCCTCCGCCCGGATAGAAGGCTGTATAGCAGCCTGTACCGCGCAGAACGGCGGACGAGGGAACAATGCCCCACCTTTACTAAAAACTAAAAGAAGGAAAAAATGAAACAGACTAAACTGACGGCCATTGCCATGGTGGCAACCGTGCTGCTTGCCAGCAGTTGTGCAAGCAAGAAAGATCTCCAGAACTGCCAGAACGAGAACCGCGAACTTACCACCAACTACCAGTCGGCCAAGGAGCAGTTGGCTGCATCGCAGGCACGTGTCACCTCGCTCGAGGACCAGCTGGCACAGATGAAAGCAGACTATGCCAACGTGCAGAGCGCACTCGACAAGAGTCTTACCAATGCCGGCAAGAGCAACCTCAATATCGAGAAGCTGGTAGACCAGATCAATGAGAGCAACCAGTACATTCGCCACCTAGTAGAGGTGAAGAGCAAGAGCGACTCGCTCAACATGGTGCTCACCAACAACCTTACACGCTCGCTCAGCAAGGACGAGCTGAAGGAGGTGGATGTGCAGGTGCTGAAGGGTGTGGTATACATCTCGCTGGCCGACAACATGCTCTACCAGAGCGGCAGCTACGAGGTGAACAGCCGTGCGCAGGAAACCCTGAGCAAGATAGCCAAGATCATTACCGACTACAAGGACTATGATGTTCTCGTGGAGGGCAATACGGACAATGTGCCTGTAAGCACGACGAGCGCCAAGATGAAGAACATACGCAACAACTGGGACCTCTCTGCCCTGCGTGCCTCTTCAGTGGTGCAGTATCTGCAGGATCACTTCGGGGTAGACCCTAAGCGCCTTACGGCCGGTGGACGCGGTGAGTACAATCCCCTTACATCCAACGACACCGAAGTGGGCAAGCAGCGTAACCGCCGCACACAGATTATCATCACTCCGAAGCTCGACCAGTTTATGGATCTCATAGACAAGGCGCCCGAGAGCGATAAATAAAGTATTATTAGAAACAAAACCAACCTGTACGGTTGCAACGCGCCCTGAAAGGGCAACCTGCACCTAGCCCAGGGCAACGCCCTGGGTGATTGGGATATGGACGTGCGCCCTGTAAGGGCAAAAGCGCTATTATATGCTGATTGCGGTAGCGCTT
>CAVKZC010000279.1:0-3550 GCA_963660455.1 Sphaerochaetaceae bacterium
GAAGGTTAAATACGTTAAATCTGCGCCTCGGAAACAATTGAAAAACAAGAGGAAATGAAACTTTCTACCGTTTAAGGAATTTTAGGCTGATACAGAAAGTGTTGCAGATGTTGCATCGGAAAATAATCGCCTCCAAACAAAGCACTATCATCTGCAAACATAACTCCGAAAACTATTGATACTCAAAGAAATCTGCAAAATTTTTATTTGCAGATTTTCTTTGAGAAAGTTTCTTTTTTGTCACTTTTTTGACGTATATCTGTCCCCAGATTGTCCCCCGACTCTGTACCGAGGGACAAAATTTGTCCCCCAAGAGCCGTGTTTGTCCCTCGTCTCTCAAATGACTGAATTGATTGTTGGGACAAGTAAAAGCTAAATGTGATGGAGACGAAGAAACAAAGCCAGAAGGAGCCAGTGAAGCTCCGTGAGAAGAAACTTGCCAACGGCAACGTGAGTCTTTACCTTGACATCTACAGAAACGGAAAACGTCAGAAGGAGTATCTGAAGCTATACCTTATTGATGCCACCACTCCGGCACAGAAGGAGCAGAATCGTCAAACGCTTGCCACTGCACAGGCCATCAAGGCGAAGCGACAGATAGAGTTGCAGAACGGAGAGTACTCATTTACCAAGCAGTTCAAGGAGGACACGCCCTTCCTTGAATACTACCGTGACATGTGTGAGGAACGCCACAAGAACCCAGAGTCTCAGGGAAACTGGGGGAACTGGCGCAGTTGTCTCAAATATCTTGAAATCTATTGCGACGAGAAAACTACCTTCCGTGATGTCACACCTGAGTTCGTGAAGGGTTTTAAAGATTTCTTGAATAACGTAGAGAAAGATACTCACAAGCGCACTCGCCACAATGAGCGCAGTACGTTCCAAGCCTTGTCTCAAAACTCCAAGGTATCATACTTCAACAAGTTGCGTGCCTGTATCAACAAGGCTTTCGAGGAGCGCATAATTCCCGTCAATCCCCTTCGTGGCATTGAGGGATTCAAGCCTGCTGACGTGAAGCGTGACTACCTCACCCTGGAAGAAATCAAGGTGTTGGCAGCCACTCCATGTAGTTACCCTTGCTTGAAGCGTTCATTCCTCTTCTCTTGCTTGACAGGACTTCGCAAGAGCGACATCGAGAAACTCACTTGGGGCGAAGTCTACAAGCAGGGTGAATACACTCGCATTATCTTCAAGCAAAAGAAGACTGGTGGACAGGAGTATTTGGACATTACGCCACAAGCAGAGAAGTACCTCGGCGAGAGAGGACAGGCAGACGAATTGGTATTCTCTGGGTTTGTCTATGGTTCCCAGACGTCATTGGAACTCAGACGTTGGTGCATGGGAGCAGGCATCCAAAAAGACATAACCTTCCATTGCGCACGTCATACATTCGCCGTTCTGATGCTCGACCTCGGTGCAGACATCTATACCGTGTCAAAGCTCCTCGGCCACAAAGAACTGGCCACAACACAAATCTACGCCAAAGTACTCGACCGCAAGAAGCAGAGTGCCGTGTCACTGATACCAGACTTGGAATAGTCACCACCTTATATTATGTAAACGTATGAACAGACAACAAGCCGCTATCAAGATTGCAAAGGTAAATCGGTTCATCAAGCAAATGAACTACTGGAGCGAGCTGGGTGAAAACATTCATCCGGCTGCTTTTGGCGATGACATCTATTCCATGAGCACTTGGGTCAAGGAGATACAAACCTATCTCCGTACAGACAGGAACTTTCTTCTTTTGGCGGATTTGATTGAGTGTGTCGGTGACATATCTGTCATAGATGAGTATGTCAGCAAGCGCAACCGTCGCATGGAAGAAGTCGTGAGGCAGTCGCTGGTTGGTCTGTCACGCAACATGAAGACCTTGCTCGCCGAGTGTGAAGAACTGCGCAAAGAGTCAAAGGGATGCTATTCCATGCTTCCAGACCCATTGTACAATAAAACAGCCATTGAACTATTGGAGCGTGCTGTGAAGGCAGGTATTTTGGATAAGGAGTTCAAACCCTCTTCCAAAGCAAACTACAACCACTTGAAGATTGTAGCCTATGCCGTATCAAAGATCATGCAGTTCGATAATAAGCATACCTATTGCTATTTCGAGGCAATGTGGCACAAGCGTCTGTCACCAGTGATGTTACCAAGTTACAGAAAAGAGGCTTGCGAAGAAACAATGGGACTGTACCCCGAAGTGGACTTCACGCCCATCCTCGAAGACCATGAAACCCTCGTGTTCAACTGTCCGTTCAGTGATGAGCGCAAGGATTTTCTCCGGCGTGAGCTGGCGAAGCATGGGTATATTGGAAGGAACACGACTGCAAAGCAGTTCTTTGCAATCTTTGACAAGGACAAGTTCAAGACTCCTGTCAATTGGCTCAAGGAACAACGACAGCTTGGGATCCTCGCCAAATTAGGCCTTGGCCCCACCAACAACAAGAACCTGTGGCTCAAGACCGTAACCTGCTTTACCGTAGCTGGCAAGCGTCCCCATAAGGGAAGTTTGTCAACGGGAAGCTCCTTGCTTGAAAGAACCGGTGTTTTGGAGAGTTATGATACTGTCCTTACCGCCATCTGCAAAGCATACAACATGGACGTAAATTGTTGTGCCGCTGACATCGACGGCATGACCATGTATAATTATAAAAAATAAATTCAATGAGTAGAAAGAACCCTTTGCTCATCTCTCTTTTTGAAGGTGAGTGAGCAGCATGGAATGCAAATTGTGCATCCCTATGTAGGAATTGACGGACTCATCCGTCTCGTTTCAACCGCACGCGAGGTGTATAACAAAGAGGTGGTCATCCAAAAGAAGACCTACCATCGTTACTGCAACGACTTGCTGAGTTCCATCAACTACCACGATGCCCTGGATGCATACAGCAAGAATGAGCACGCAAAGAATGTGCAGATTCTTACCGAACTGTTGCTAAAGTACCAGGCGTTCGTAAGGCATTATTTTGTCTGCGACAAATTCTCTGATGAAACCGTCAGAGAGATGCTGCAGCGATTCAACCAAGGAGATGTGTCCGTGCCACCAACCGGAACAGGACAGTCTCCTTCCACATCCAACAACACCGCCGAACAAAATTCTGGCGGTATTTCTTCACGTCATCATATTCCATCCGATATAGTCAGCCTCATTGTCCATTGTGCCAATGAGGCTGATTTGTTTGTAGGGAAATTGACACCAGAGCACTTCTCTTCTTATTATGCTGGCCAACACACTGCCCCACTCCAAGCCAAAAGCAATGTGGAGATAGTTGAGTTCTTCGACTATCTTGCCAGCAAGGGCATGATTGAACCCAACTGGCAGCATGTCATTGACCGAGACCAACTCATCATAAGTTCTTCGGGAAGGAAGCGTCTCACCAAGAGTGTCATGGCTTCAACCTTGTGCCGCATCAACGGCAAGCCTGCCACTTGCAAGATTCTTCGCATCATGAACATCGTGAACAAGTATATGGAAGAACATAAAGTCAACCGTTTCCAATAAAGGAATACGCAGTTGTTGAGAATGGTGTTAAGACCAACGTTTAGACTTGAC
>CAVKZC010000280.1:0-3533 GCA_963660455.1 Sphaerochaetaceae bacterium
GGCATCCTTCTCGTTGGTTATGATGGTGCTGACGGTGTATTGCGGTTGCGCCAAATCTTGGTCGAAGACCTTGCTCTCGTCAAAGAGTTCTTCCTTTTTCTCGCCAGATTGAACATCTTCAGAGAACACAGTTGTTGGAATTTGCTGGTCATCTTCCTCTTCCTTGCCTAAGCCGTCTTTCGTTTCCGCATCGTCTTCGTCGTTTGCAAGAGGGGCTTCTTTCGGATTGAGAGTATCGTCTGTGACTGTCGGCTGTTTATCTTCACTTGGTGCAATGGCAGTATCGGTGGGTTCTTCCGCTTCTTCAACAGGGTCTTCCTGCGAAATTGCTGATGCTTCGATAAAGGAAAAACCACCTGTTTTTGTGTCCTCCACAACCGTTTGAGGTGTATACTCTTCTTCGGCTTCCTTGTCACCACCGGCAGGTATGGTTTCTTCGTGCTCTCCTTCTTTCTTGGATTTGGTGTTCAAGTCCATTGTTATTATGGTCGCATAGTACAATACATATGCGATGGTCAATACGACTGCGAAAATTATAAATGGTGTCATAATCATTCAATTTGTGCTGATAATTCATGATTTGCGGACGCAAAAATACCATGCCCCGTTCGCTATCTTTATAGAACGAACCCAATAACAGTGTTTTCAAGGGGCATATTGAATGATTGGTTCTAACGAGGAGGCAGAATAGAACCAAAGAATTGATTTTTGGACTTAGGGTTAGAACGCCTTATAAAGCGTAAGTGGCAGGGTGTTTCACAACAGCCTGCCACCACGACATAATAATTGAGTATTTCTACACAATCAATTATGATGTATCGATGTATATAATGATGCTTCGTATTTCAGAAGAGATTCTTGACGTTTTTCTTCGGGTCTTCTTCTATTTTTCCATGTTTTCGTTCGTAGTTGTTGATGGCTTTCTCAAATGCCGCTTCCACTACGTCCTTTATCTGCAAGCCTTCACGGGTGGCGATAATGCGGACTTTCTTCAGAATGTCGGAGCGGACAATGGTACAGAACCGCTCTTCTTGTCTTTCTTCTTCCAGTCGCCTTTGCTTTGCTCGTGCCGACAATGCCTTGCCTTTCTTGATTGGTTTCTCAGATGCGTTAGTGGTCTTTGGTCCTGTTGGGGCATTGCCCGTAGCAGTCAGCCCGGTGAACAGGGCATCCAAACTCTTATTGTCCATGGTCAGTCCTCCTTTCCTTTTTCCATCCTACTTAGAAACTCCTCGGCGAATAAAAGATAGTCCTTGGCTCCATTGCAGTTCTTGTCATAGTCTAAGATGCTACGGCTTTCCAATGGGGCTTCCGCCAGACGGATGTTCTTGCGTATTCTGCTTTTGAAGACAATGTCCCCAACAGTTTCACGGAGCTTTGCCTCAATACCTTTGGACAGTTTGCTTCCTTCCCACCGTGTGATAAGGATGCCGGTAATATGAGCTTGGGGATTGAGCTTTCTTCCAACCATACTGATAAAGTCGTTAATCATGGTCAATCCCTTGAAGGGCAGTACCTCGGATACGAGAGGGATGATGATGTCTGTAGCTGCTGTGAAGGCGTTGAGTGTCACCAGACCCAAAGAGGGAGGGCAGTCAAGCAACACAAAGTCATATTTCTTTGACACGTCAGCCTTTTCCAAGACTTCCGAAAGAATGCTTTCTCTTGCGATGGCTGTAGAAAGTTTTACATCAACCATGGCAAGTGTCAAGGATGCTGGGACGAGGTGCAGACCGTCGCTGATTTCGACGACAGGCAAGGCATCGACCTTGCCCGTTAGGGCTTCATAGATTGTAGCTCCGTCAAAAGCGGATGCCAACGAGGTGGTGAGGTTCGCCTGTGCGTCAAGGTCTATCAACAACACCCGGAAACCTTTCTTGGAAAGAATGCTTCCAAGATTTGCTACTGTTGTGGTTTTGCCTACGCCTCCTTTATGGTTGGCTACGGCGATAATTCTTGTGTTCATTTCTCAAATTGTTTTATTATGTCGTTTAATATATTGAGCGTGATGCTTTTGGTGCTAAGAACTTTGCGACCGTACAATTTTCTTTTGCCACTGCTCAAAATCCTATGCCTGTTTCCCTTTCTTCTCCACTTTTTCCATCAATACTTTGTGGGAAAGATACCAGTCGGTTAGTTGTTGGACGGTGATTTCAGTGAGCAATGTCCTGCCAACATAGGTTGTCAAGGCTTTCTTTCCGTCTTTCGTATTGGGGAAACGGAGCAGAGGCACCCCATTGACTCTTGCAAGCGGAATGTTGTTGTTCTTCGCAATGCTTTCAGCTTCCATGCCATACACTTCAATGGTGTCGGTATCCTTAATCAATAAGGAAATAATAGAACTGTCCTTCACACCTTTTCTGTTGATGTGTACATAGGCAAGCTTTGCTTCCATCAGTTCGTCCGAAGAGCGTTCGCTCGTCAACTGGTATGTATTTTCTCCAACGGCTTCTACATGGAACACCACAGGATGTTCCTTTACCATAGCGTCAAGATGGAGCATCTTTCCAACTCTTTCGTTGATTTTGTCTTCCGACACCACTTCCTTGCGAAAGTCCGCATCTTTAAGACCTCCATTTTCTTCTTTTGCCGTAAGGATATAACCGTTATGGACTCTCTCCAAGGTAAAGAATAGGGGGTATATGTTGTTTTGCGATGCCATACTATATTATTCTAATTTATCATTGCTATTTTGCATCCTCTGGTTCTGTGACCATGACAAGGTTGATGTCATAGTTTCCGCAGATGGACTGGTAGTCAAAAGCAAGCGCACGCTCCTGGTCAAATACGAGCGAGGTGCCTCCTGTATCATTGGCCTTTCTTGTCGGCTTCCCATTCTCATCGATAATGTAGAATTTCAAGGGGGAGTTGGTCTTGCCGTAATAGTCTGGTGTCGATACAAGATAAGAGAGCAATGACTCGTCGGGGATAAGGATTTTGCCCTCTCTTCTTGCTTGTATGTTTGCTTTGGCAATACAGATTTTCTCCCTTATAAAGAGTACGTATCTGTCTACATCGAAGTCCACAACCTTGCGTTGCTTGCCTTTGGACGTTACTTTCAGCGTCTTCATCAGGCAAACCTTATAATCTTGTCCTTCCTTTATGTCTCCAAGTTGTCTTGCCTTGGAGAACATAGACCAGAACACGGCTATCTCGTCTGTACTGTTGCACAACGAGTGTTGGTATTTCAGCCCATCAATGCAGATGTCATGCACTTCCTTTTCAGAGAAAGGAAGCTCTTCGACTATGGGATGCAGACAATAGTAGGTGGCCAGCATCATAGCCCAGTTATTGATGAAGCGTTCACCGATGGCACTGTAATCAACCTCGCTCTTTATCTCATTCAAAGCTCGCTTCCAAGCATTGAGCCACCCTGCATTGAAATTGTCACGGTAACGCATCAGGCTGACGGTGATGTTGGTCGGGCACATATTGCGAAGCTTCATGAACGTTTGGTATTTGTCCGTCTCTTCCTTTGTCCGCTCACTTCTCTGTGACTCTAGGAAGATGACCCTCGAAAACAGGGCTATATC
>CAVKZC010000281.1:0-3525 GCA_963660455.1 Sphaerochaetaceae bacterium
GTGGATCAACGATAGTAGCCTTGTCGATGTTCTTGAGTCCCCACTCTGCAGCGAGTTTCTTGATGTTCTCCGGATTGCCGATGAGAATGATGTCGGCAATGTCGTCTGCCAAAACCTTGTCGGCTGCCTTGAGGGTACGCTCCTCCTCTGCTTCGGGGAGCACGATGCGCTGCTTGTCTGCCTTAGCGCGAGCTACGATTTGCTGTAATAAATCCATTTTATTTTTTGTTTTAGATAAGTTTGTTACTTTGCTATATAGACTTTGCAAAAGTAAGCATTTTCTATCGAATATGCTCCGTTGTATTGTGTAAAAAAAGCTAAAACGTATCGAAAAGGTTTACGTTCACCACTCTTCCCTTATACCATTTCCTGCGTCAGCACGCTCTCCAGCTCTTCTGCCGACAGGCGGAGTCTGAACTCGCCCTTCATGGCTACGCTGATGCGCCCTGTCTCTTCCGAAACGATGACGGCTATGGCATCACTCTTCTGCGAGATACCCAAGGCAGCACGGTGGCGCAGTCCCAGTTCCTTCGGTATGTCGAGGTTGTGGCTAACCGGAAGGATGCAGCCGGCAGCCATGATGCGCTTGTCTGAGATAACCATCGCACCGTCGTGCAGGGGCGAGTTCTTGAAGAAGATGTTCTCGATGAGCCGTTGGTTGATGCGTGCGTCTATCATTTCGCCGGTCTCCATCACGTCCTTGAGGGGCATGCCGCGCTCTATCACGATAAGGGCACCCACGTATTTCTTCGCCATACTCATACAGGCCATCACGATGGGCATGATGGTGGCCTTGTCTGTTTCGTGCTGACTGTCCTTGCTGGAATGGAAGAAACGCACAAGGCGGCGCATGCCTTTCTGCGATCCTATCTCGTAGAGGAACTTGCGGATGTCTTCCTGAAAGATAACGATAAGGGCGATGACACCCACACTCACCAACTTGTCGAGTATCGAACCGAGCAGGCGCATCTCAAGCACCTGACTCACAAAGAGCCAGATGAGGATGAACAGCATGATGCCGACAAAGATGTTGAGGGAACGCGACTCTTTCATCAAACGGTAGATGTAGAAAAGCATCGCAGCTACCAACAGGATGTCTATAATGTCTTTTATGCCAAATTCTATCATTTTTATTGTTTGCCCATTTTACTTTTTTACCTTTTTACCCTTCCAAGGCTTCTACTATTTTGACAGCCTCCACGGCTTCCTTCACATCGTGTAC
Source organism: Sphaerochaetaceae bacterium (assembly GCA_963660455.1). Classification (GTDB taxonomy): domain Bacteria; phylum Bacteroidota; class Bacteroidia; order Bacteroidales; family Bacteroidaceae; genus Prevotella. The sequence goes on from CAVKZC010000281.1 coordinate 1,223, forward strand.
CCTGAGGATGCTGGCACCCTTCATCAGGGCGATAGTGTCAAGCACAGTGGTTCCGTTGAGCGCAGTGGTGGCATCGCCGCCCAGCAACTTATAGATCATGCTCTTACGGGAAATGCCAACGAGTACGGGGAGTTCCATTACGTTCAACTTCTCCATCTCGTTGTATATCTGATAATTCTGAATGAGATTCTTGCCGAAGCCGAAGCCAGGGTCGAGGATGATATCCTTCGCCCCGAGGTCGCGCAACTGCTGCACTTCCTTGGCAAAGCCTATCATCATATCCTTCAGCGTGGGCTGCACGGACATCAAGATATAGGGAACCTTCAGTTCGCCCACCACCCGGAACATCTCGGGATATTCCTCCTCTCGCTGTTCCAAGGGCACGTTGGCGATGCCCGTGATTCCACCTTCCGACACGTCGTTGATGATGTCGGCTCCCCACTCCTCGATACACTTGCGTGCCAAGGTGGGGCGGTAGGTGTCTACCGAGATAGCTGCATCGGGTTGTTCATGCCGCACGATGTCGAGCGCAAATTTCAAGCGTCGTCCCTCCTCCTCTTCCGATACCTCGTCGGCACCAGGACGAGTGGAGAAGGCACCTACGTCGATGATGCTTCCACCTTCCTCTATGATTTGGTTAGCCCTGTTGGCTATTTCCTCCTCCGTCTGCTTCCTACTACCAGAATAGAAGCTGTCGGGCGTCACGTTCAGGATGCCCATCACCTGAGGGGTGCTCAAGTCCATCAAGCGCCCCTTGATATTGATAGTATAATTCATAAATCTACAATTCCTTCAGCCATTTCTTGCCAGGCTTTGTATATGTCCAAGCTATAAAACTAAGACCAAAAACCGAGCAAACTAAAAAGAACCACGCAAGATAACTCATATTACTATAGATTTCTAAGCCATCTGTCCCCTGGCTTGGATTTAAGCCAAGCTAAAAAACACAAACCAAATATGGAACAAAACATAAAAAATAATGCCAAGTAACTCATAATTATTTATATTTTAAAATCTCATTGGCTATAACTGCAAAAACAGCCGTCGCCGCAATACCAAAAATTAACACTGAGATATCTTCTGTTGTTGCCTCGCCTTCAATAAAGGCAAAAAGCCACCTAACCCAGTCCCCGTAAACGTCAACTGGGATATGTTATAGAAATAGCCGCCAAGCTTTTCCTTCCTCACTTTCACTTTGTCTTTTTCATCTCTGATGCCCATGAAGCCTCCGTCCTGATGTTTCAACGAATATTTCTGCAAAAATAGAAAGAATATCCGAGAAAACATTCTTTTTCGTGGAAAATGTTGGGCATGTTCCCGATTTAGATTACTTTTGCAGTCAAAAATAAGTTATTGACTATGGACATTTCAGAACTCTATCAGATTTACCTTGAGCACCCGGTGATTACCACCGACAGCCGCGACTGTCCCGAGGGCAGTATTTTCCTCGCCCTGAAGGGTGCCTCGTTCGATGGCAACAAGTTTGCCGGCATGGCTTTGGAGAAAGGCTGTGCCTATGTGATTGTGGACGAAAAGGAATACGCCAAGGAGGGTGACGGGCGTTACATCCTCGTGGACGATTGCCTCACCATCTTCAAGGAACTGGCACGCGAGCACCGCCGCCACTTCTGCATTCCCGTGGTAGGCATCACAGGTACCAACGGCAAGACTACCACCAAGGAACTCGTCTCTGCCGTATTCAGCGAGAAATACAACGTGATGTTCACCCAGGGCAACTTCAACAACGACGTGGGCGTACCCAAGACCCTCTTCCGTCTCTCCCCCGAGCATGAGATTGCCGTCGTGGAAATGGGCGCCTCCCACCCCGATGACATCCGCAAGCTCGTGGAGTATGTGGAGCCTACCTGCGGTATGATCACCAATGTGGGCCGTGCCCACCTGCAGGGCTTCGGCAGTTTCGAGGGGGTGAAGAAGACGAAGGGCGAATTATATGATTTCCTCTCTGCCCACGATGCCCTCGCATTCATCAATGCCGACAACGAACACCTGATGCAGATGGCGGAGGAGCGCAACATCAACCGCCTCATCACCTACGGCAAGGGTGAGGACTGCGACGTGTGGGGCGAAGTCATCTCCTGCGCACCTTTCCTCAAGTTCCGCTGGCGCACGGAGAGCAACGACTGGCATGAGGTGCAGACCCACCTCATCGGATCCTACAACATCGACAACATGCTTGCCGCCATCACCATCGGTCTCCACTTCGACGTGAAACCGCAGCAGATAGACCATGCCCTCGAAAACTACATCCCGAGCAACAACCGTTCTCAACTGGAGGAGACGGC
>CAVKZC010000282.1:0-3507 GCA_963660455.1 Sphaerochaetaceae bacterium
CATAGTAAGGATTGTTGGCAATGACATACCAACGCCGCTTCACCACTTTGAGGCAATAAGGTTCTATCTCAAACGTGTTGGCGTATGGCTTGCCGAAACCTTGGTGTGTCACCTCCATTACCTTGTTTTCACGCATGGCTTGCATGAAGACCGTCAACCACGTGTGTCCCGATGGAATGTCCTCAAACTCCACTCGGTCTTTCAACTTGCTGTCCGCCTGTATCTGGTTGAGCGTGGCATAGGAATCGACGAGCCAACTGCGCAGTCCGTCACCCTCCAGTTCGTCGGGGTTCATAATGTGGTATTTGTATCCCTTTACGTCAGGGTCGAGTTCGATGACAACATTGAATATGTCGAGTATCGCCTTGCGATGGTTATGAAAAGTGCGCAGAGGCAGTTCGTCCCCATCTCCATAACTCAGTCCGCTTCGTTGCCACTTCTCGTTAATCTCCTTGTAGGAAAGATGCCCATAGTGGCGGAGCGTATCAATGAGCCACACATATCGTCCGAATTGGTTTGCTGGCATATCTTAATCCTTTATTGAACAAAGTTAGCTATCTCCTATGTAAATAAACGGCATATCTTCGGATTTATTGTAGAAATGCCGTCCTTTTTTGCAAGTTGGAAGCGATAATCACTATTTTCATGTCATTCACATCGTCTTTTTCTGCAAGCCCCCATCTCCATTCTGTGGTTTTGGGGAACAACTCCATAAACGTGCTAAGGGCTTCATTCTCGCTCATCAACATGGGACTTGACTTCGGGCTGACAATATATAATAGGACTTTTTCGGCAGAGAACAAGTCATATCCATCAGCCACACTACAGGTATGCAGTACGGCATCCTCAATGGCATCAGCGCATCGGTTACTGCCTGTCGCTTTGCCAGTGAGCACAATCGTATTTTCCGCATTTGCCATTACCTCCATCAAGTCGTTGGTGTCAACAGCGATGACAACATCGCGGAGACAGAAGTGTACTCCTATCTCCTTGATGTCGTCTTCAGTAGGTTTCTCAAAAAACCGGTTCCTCATATCAGTTGCGTTTGCGAACGCTCCATGTAAGCCCTTTGTTCTTCGAGTAGCACAGCCCAGTTTCTGTAGTGGCAAGTAGTTCCTTGCCATTTTCCATCAGGTCGATGAACTTGCCGCAGATACTGCTGCCGCCACAACGCTGAGACCAGGTCAGCCCGTTGTTCTTTGAATACTCCAGCTTCTTACTGTCTTTGGGCGAAATACGAATGAGTTCGCCGCCATAGTTAATCATTTGTGACATAATACTTTTGTTTTTAATTGTTTATGGGAGACTAATTCTCCTGTTAATTGAAATACGATGCAAAGATATGCAGCGAGGTATGCCAAACTGATGTATAGGTTAGCAGAAACCTATACGTTTCATTCCTTTTTTGGATATTTTCTCCTCGTTGCACAGTACTTTCAGACTTTCCAGCGTTGGTTTTTCGCCTCTGATGATCTCCTGCATCATGGCCTTGCGCACAATGTTGTCTATCTGCCCGCCACTTAACTCGTAGATATTTGCGAGTATACGAGCGTCATCCAACGACAGAACGGGTAACTTGCTCTTCCAGATGTTGGTCTTGGCTTCTATGGTAGGCTTGTCAAAACGAATCTTGAAAAGGAAGCGACGTTCAAAAGCTCCGTCAAGGTTATCGGCAAGGTTTGTGGTGGCGATGAGTATACCGTCAAGGCTCTCCATCTCCTCCAGGATGATATTCTGGATGGCGTTCTCTGTTTGAGCCACGTTGCCGCTATTGACATCCTTGCGTTTGGAAAATACGGCATCCGCTTCGTTAAAAAGCAATATGGGCTTTATCTTACTGCTTTCGCAAAGACGACGATAGTCGGTGAACACTTTCTTTATGAGTTTTTCGCTTTCGCCAAACCAGCAGGTCTTTGTTGCACTAATGTCAACGTGCATAATGGCACGTCCTGAAGCTTTGGCTATCTGCATCACGCTCTCTGTCTTTCCCGTTCCCGGCTCTCCGTAGAGCAAGACGCATATACCCTTTGGGAGATGCTTCTCTTCCAGTCGGTTGCAAAGTCCATTATAGTAAGACTCATCGAGACTGTTGCGTAGAAGAGACAGTTGCTCGGTCAGTTCGTTAGAGAAAAACAACTTCTTCTCTGCAATCTTGTCGCAAGTGAGCAGTTGTTTGTCCGATACCTTATCTATATACAACTCGGCATCGTCACCCAGCATTTTCACTTTCCCTTCATCCGTCATCTTCACAATAGTTTCCTCACCGAATAACGATGATGTCTTCTCTATCTTTACCAAACCGAGAGTCTGTAGACGATGCTTCCCATCCTTGAACTCATTCAAGGTGTTTTTGCGCATTCTGCGAGGATATATAGTTTTTATCTCATCGGATAAAGACGTAGACCTCTCGTCTATAACGTCTTTTCCGATGCAATAGAACAGAACACGCTCGAAATCATCGGGTATAAGGTCGCAGATTCGCACAACTTCTGAAATATGTTTATTGGACGATTCCAATTGCTGCATGGTTCTTTTCAGAATATAACTGCTGATTCTCTTGTTGGAGTCGTACTCGTTTCGGTTATGAAAGAAATCATTGACGCTATCTATGAAAGCGTATATGTCCCGATACTTGAACGATTTGCAGAAAGCTTGGAGGTCATCACCATAGAAATATTCTTTTCCTTTGTCGGTAAGCCGCATATAATCATGATCGTCCTCATCAATCTCTATCAGTCCAAGTTGCATCAGGATGTGCTCTTGCTCATTGATAGCCTTTTTAATCAAAATCCGCTGGCTCATATTCGAGAATATATCTTTAGTGGTACGCGATATGTACGAAGTTCCATGTCCGTCCTCTTCATAATTGTCATGGCACATGTCATAGAATAAAATGCGGTCGAGGATGTCTTTTACGTCTCTCTGAAGATTCTTGACGAGTGACAAGTTTGCGTTGTCTTTCTCTATCTTTTGGGTAAATAAAACCAGCTCTTCTGTTACCACATCCGTGTCATCTACATTCTCGGCAATCCGTTTGCAGAACTCGTATTTGTCAATTTCCACTTTGTTCACCTCAACGCTGTTAATAGAGACGGATTTGTTCTCTATGACAGCGGTCATCACCGCATCGCTGACAGCGTAGTATTGTCTTAGGATGTTAGATTCTCTTCTGTTTCGTCGTATAAGTAACCCTTTGCTCTCAAGAGATTGGAGGGCAGGTACATATTCTATCATATCCAGAGAAGAACATTCGAAATATCTTGCTAAGTCATCCATATTGGTAATTGTGTCTCTGCATGTAAGGTCGAAGTGCGCGACAAAGAGGTAGACCTCTTCCATAGTTTCCAGTCCGATTGTCTGCATAACGCCCTTGAAAATCTCCTGCGTCTTGGCTGCGCCAAGTCTCTGCAGTTTACTGTTCACAAGTTTCTTCGCGGCTTCTTTTATGTATTGAATGCTTGTTCTTTCCATATCTGTAAATATTTGATGAGAGTTAAAACCCTCATG
>CAVKZC010000283.1:0-3482 GCA_963660455.1 Sphaerochaetaceae bacterium
GTGTTGTACAACTTATCATCAATTTAAATCTTCTCTGGCGTTCATTAAGCGAGCCTCTTTGACGACCATTTCGGTCGCCACTTTGACTAACATTTAGACTGACATTCTCAATGTCAGTGATAATGGAAGGTCGCCAGAAGATTACCCGTACAGTTCCATCCTCCACTATCCACTTAGAGTCTGCGAATATGTGGTTTCTACCTAGCAGGAACGGCAGGTGATTACTTCACCATCGCATTTGCTACCGTCGATGACTTTAATGCACCTGTTATCTTACCCAGCCCAGTTTCGCAGTCACCCATTGTAACGTAAACTATTTTGTTGCCGGATTCAATTGACTCTGCAATGCTACAATCAATGCGTCTTTGGCGGCCAATGTATCATCTTTCGCCTTGACAACATCTTGCATGGCATCCAGCTGTTTGCGCAAAGACTCATTCTCAATCATAAGATTTGTGTTGACAGACACATTTCCTACATTATTGTTGTTGCCACTGACATTGTTCGCCCGGAACGAACTCCCTACGCGGAAATAATCCAACGGCATATGAAAGAAATCAGCCAGCACCTCCAGTTTGGAGAGACTGATGTCCTTTGTGCGTCGGAAATAACTCATTGTCTGTTTACTCTTCTTGAACAGCAAGCATATCAACTCCTGCTGCTGCTCCTTAGTCAAACCTGCATAGAGGTTGTCGATTAAATCCAGATTTAGCATTATATTACTATACTATTATTAAGTTAATTTATACTAAAATGCTCAATATGTTTAGCATAACGTTTGGTTTCATCCAAAGTTTGGACTACTTTTGCATGCAAATATAATCAAAATCTGAGTTAATCAATTCAAGAATAGCAATTATTTGCAACAAAATATTAAGCAGATGACACAAAAGGAAATTGCAGTCTATTACAGTAGGCTATCAAACGGTGAGAAAGGCCGTTTTACCGCTTTTCTTAGCATGACGCTTGGCGGATCTCCCCACACATGGCAACAAAAGATATTGGGGTGGACTCGCAACATAATAGGCAGACCCATGTCACCCGTTGTAGAAAGGGAGCTATCCTCAATTATTGAGGAAGACAAGTGGAGGGTATCGTATTAAAATCTTAAGTATCGACATATATAATGAAGCGCATAAAGGACAAATACATAGACATCGTAAAATCACGGGTGGACATCTGTCAGCTTGTGGCGGATCTTTGTCCGGGTACGGTTTTAAAACCGTCTGGACCACACAGAAAGAAATGTTGTTGCGTCTTTCATCAAGAAGACACACCCTCTTTGATGTTGGACACCACCATGAACCGTTACAAGTGTTATGGTTGTGGCAAAAGTGGCGATGTCATTTCTTTCGTAGAAGAATGCCAAGGCGTTGGATTCATTGATGCGATTCGATGTCTATTGGATATGTATTGTCCGGATGTCGATACGCACGATATTTTTGACCAAAGCACAACCCCGGAACAGGAAGAACGTGATAGAAAGGCGGAGACCATGTACATATACAACCAGTACGCCCAAGAATTCTTTCGGGCACAATACGAGGCCGACAACGAAGAAGCCGCTGCTTGTCGCAGGTATGCGGAGAAATCCGACGGATTTGCAAACGGACGTTGGGATAAGGATTTCTGCCGCACATTCGGACTTGGCTATAGTCCAGCACGAGGCAACAAGTTCCTTCAATATGCAAAGGAGAAAGGACTCAACCTGCAAACATTAGTGGAAATAGGACTGCTTGGCGAGGACGACAATCGTCCCGGCAATTATTATGACTTCTATCGTGGACGATTGATGATACCGCAACGTGACAGATACGGCAGAGTGCAGACCTTTACGGCAAGAAGCATCAATCCGCAAGCCGCCGTCAAATACCTCAATGGTCGTGACAGTCTTATATATAGGAAGAGCACATCCATCTTCGGCATTGACATAGCCATGAAGGCAGCCCGTCAATCAGGGAAAGTATACCTTGTTGAAGGTGCTCCCGATGTCATGCGTCTTCAATCGTTGGGAATAGCCAATGTCGTAGCTTCGCTTGGCGGCAGTTGGTCTAAGGAGCAGCTGGGATATTTCAGCAAGTTCAGTTGCAGTCTGTGTTTCATCCCCGACAGTGACAAGCCCAAAGACGATGAAAAGTTTGGAGCAGGAGAAAAGTTCGTTTTTGCCAATGGCCGCCTAGCCACAGAGATGGGCTTTCAAGTCTCAGTCCGTGAAATCCCCAAAGAAGGAAATGTCAAACAAGATGCAGACTCATACATCACAAGCATCGAGCGTTGGGAAGGCTTGACAGAAAAAGACTTCATCCTTTGGTATGCCGACAAGCACTACGACACGGAAAGCACCAATGATGACCAGCTGAAAGTAATCAGCGACGTGTGCGACCTCCTTGTCAACATACAGTCGGAAGTCCTACAAGCCTCGTTGCTGACAGACCTGAAGGACAAATACCGCAAGGCTTCCGTCTGGAAATGCGCCTTGGCTGATGCAGCCCGAAGAAGACAGGAACAGAAACGCAGACAGGCCATCAAGAAGTCAGACGAGCTTGAAGGCTATCGCTTTTACAGAAAGGGCTATCACTATTATGACCTTGATCCACAAGGACGTGAAAGAGCATGGACGAATTTCATCATCCGTCCGTTGTTCCTCATTGCCGATGACAACAAGCCGAGCCGTATCTTTGAACTGGAAAATGAGAACCGTATCAAGCGCACCATAGAGCTGCAACAAGCCGATGTGACAAAACTTGACCGTTTCAAGGAAAAGATTGAAGGCAAAGGCGATTTCCGTTTCTTCGAGAAACAGGAGAAATACGAACTGCTGAAAGCGTATATCTATGGAAAGACGGAAGAAGCGCAGCGAGTGCCGCAATTGGGATGGAACAACATTGGAGAAAGAGGCTTCTACGCCTTTACCAATGGCATTGTCTATGAAGGAAAGTGGAAGCCCGTGGACGACTATGGCATCATCCGACTTGACAACGAAAACTTCTACCTGCCAGCCCTATCGAAGATACACAAGCGCAACAAGAACGCTTATGTCAATGAAAGACGTTTCATTCACGCCCCCAAACGGGAGGTCTCTATTCTGGAATACTTCGCGTTACTACATGAATTGTATGGCAACAATGGTATAGTGGCCATCTGTTTTTATCTTGCCACATTGTTTCGGGACATCATCACAGATACGACACGCTCGTTCCCGATACTGAACATCTACGGCAAGAAAGGCACCGGCAAAACCGAGTTTGCGCTATCGCTCATCAACCTATTCCAAAGAACCCCGGAGGTCAGCAACTTAGACAGCACCACCTATTATGCCATGGGCGACAAATGCGCAGAAGTCAGCAATATGCTCGTCCACTTCGACGAGTACAAGAACTCGTTGAGCAAGAAACATATAGACTTTCTCAAAGGCATCTATGACAATGCAGGACGTTCAAAACGCTCGATGGACGGAGAACGCAGAGAGTCCACGAATATAG
>CAVKZC010000284.1:0-3476 GCA_963660455.1 Sphaerochaetaceae bacterium
GGCTGCCGGGGTGTATGACAACGAGAACGTTTGTGCCTCCAACCAATTATGGGGGGGTAGTTTTTTGTTGATGAAGTCGGCGGTGTCGGAACGGTTCTTGCAAGAGTGGATTGCCCTGAACGACCTGTCTCGGGAACTGATTACAGACAAGTGTTCCGCCGTACCCAACAAGGATGGGTTCAGGGAGCATCGCCATGACCAGAGTTCCTTCTCCGTGCTGGTCAAGAAGATGCCTCATGTCGAAATCTCTTGGCGTGAGACGCAGGTGGAGGACAGGGACAATCCCGAGGCTTGGTGCCAACTGGCAGATTCCCCAATCTTGGCAAAAAGAACCAAGGAAATCGGTCGCCCTTGCAGCGAGGTGCTGAAGAACAAACTATTGCGCCCCTGGCGCATGTTACTGAACTTTTATTTCCGAAAGGTACGGAACTATGAGTTCTCGGGGAAGACATATCCGTGGTAAAAGTTTTAGACCATGACATATTTCTGATTGACGACTTTGATATTTCCCGACATTTGACACGTAGTTCTTCTACGGAACAAAACACCGGTGCTACATTTTGCCCGGGTTGTGGGCAATGCCGATGGAGGTGTTAAATAAAAATGGAGTTGATTTCCGTCCGTCGCTCCATCTTCATGGTGACACTGGGGCTTGCAACTACTACCGCTATTTTAAGGGAATAGAATGGAAAAAATATCAATTGGTGGATGATGTGCGTTGTCTTCTCGATGACACCGACGATGACATTTTCCGCAACGGCTACTCTCTCAAGGATGGCTGTTGGTTGCATTGCAGTCATGTCTCCGACTATATGGGGAAGGGTGTTGACGGAAAAATGCAAAAGTTATATGGCATGTTGGAGGAAAAATTGAAATAACGTTGTATCTTTGCAATTTACTTGTGTAAATTAACGTAGAATGGAGTATCTATGAAAATAGAAGAATATCGTCTTACATCAATGGAAGAGCCGTCGGACGAGATTTTGCATCAACTGATGGAACAGGTGGCCGAGTCGGCTCGCAAAAGCTCGGCCAACGCGCAGCGTATGTTGCAAAAGAAGATGCAGGAAACGGTGGCGGAAATTAACCGACGTAAACGAATGGCATCATCATGGCATTAGACATGAATTTAGAACGTCGTCCTGTATTATGTGTCGTGGCTGGGCCAAATGGCTCGGGGAAAACGTCGACAACTGAACGGCTACTTGCCAATGAATGGGCGGCAGACAGTGGCAGTAGCGTACCTTTTTTGTATATAGAGTAAAACAGAACTTACGATGCTTACTATTAAATCGTTACTCATAAAACTCTTGCGTCTTCCCACGACCCTCCGCATCAAACTATATCCTTGTATCAACCGCATGATATTGAGAATAAACGGCGCTGCGTTGGGCGAGAACGTTCAAATCCCCAGAAAGGTGTTTTGGCAGTTAGGGGGGGATTTCCATAGGAAGGAATTTATATTTCTCTTCGGGTGAGGGCGTTAACCCGATTGCCGGCAATGCACAAAGGCGCGGTATATGTGGAAAGCGGCGCAAGTCTGAAAATAGGTGATAATGTGGGCATGAGCAGTACGCGGCTTTGGGTTCACGACAGTGTGACCATTGGCAATCATGTGAAGATAGGGGCGTGTGTGCTGATAACGGACACGGATGCCCATCCGATGAATTACATGGCGCGCCGCACGACAAACGAGGGGACAAAGTCGGCCCCGATAGTGATAGAGGATGATGTGTGGATTGGTGCCCATTCCATCATCTTGAAAGGTGTGACCATCGGGGCAAGGAGCGTCATTGGGGCAGGTAGTGTTGTGACGAAGAGTATCCCTGCCGACTGTGTGGCGGCGGGCAATCCGTGCAGGGTGATAAGGCGTATAATAAACTGTTAAACAGAGAGAATTGTTTGGCGGTTGTTGGAAAAATATGTTTCTTTGTATGGTAAATATAAAAAAGCATCAGTTATGAATACGATAGTCATAAATAGCAAGACATATCAAAGTGCTGAATTGTATGCAAAAATGCACAACGTCAGTATATCGGATGTTGTGGAAAAAGCCGTGTCGTTGCTTTTGCAGAAAATTCAACCTAAGGAAGCGTATACAGACACGACCGAGTTTAAGGATGCTTTAGCCTATGTAAAAACTTTAAAGGCAAAAGGTGGAAAACCAATCCCGGAAGATGAAAATGGACTGGATGCGTTGGTCGAAATGAAATATGCACGATGAAAGTTTTTGTAGATACAAATGTTCTGATAGACTTTGTCGCAGACAGAAAAGACTTTGCCGCTGATGCAGACCGTCTTTTTGCCTTAGGCGTTATAGGACGAATAAAACTCATGACATCGGCATTGTCTTATGTTACAGCTATGTATGTGGCTCACAAGTACAAATACCAAAATGTAGGGGATGCTCTTCTCGCAATTTCCAACTTTGTTGAAGTATTGGGTTTGCAAGCAAACACCGTCGTAGAGATGCTGACTGCAGGTTGGAAAGACTATGAAGATGCAACTCAAAATGCAACAGCTGTCAAGGCAAATGCTGATTGCATTGTAACGAGAAACAAAAAAGACTTCAAAGATTCCACATTACCAATTTATACCATAGAAGAATTGTTTGAAGTCTTAGGTCTTGCTGATATAAATTATACTTAAGGTGGGTTCTATAAATGAAGAAGGTCTTTGTTGATACCAATGTTATCCTTGATTTCTTGATGAAACGTGCCGGTGATTTTGAAGATGCTCTTCAGTATTACTCTGCAAAATCCACAGGAGCGGATTTTATAGTTACACGAAATATTAAAGATTTTCCGTTTGCCGATATTGATGTACTTTTGCCTTGTGATTTGATAGAGGCGTTACTGTAATCGTTTTTTATTATTAGATGAAAGAAAGAGACAGGCGCGTGGATGTGGCCAAAGGAATAGCAATTCTGCTGATAGTCGCAATCCATACTGAGGTGTTTGGAAAAATCGGCAATCCGTTGGCGTTTATCGCCGTTCCGGTGTTCTTCTTTATGAGCGGTTTTTACGACCGTTCTGAGAGAGGGTGGAACGTCTGGCTGCCCAAGGCACTGAAGACATTGATATTTCCCGCAGTTGTTTGGGTGGTGTTGGTTACCGCATATATTCAGCTTTTGGGATATCTGAAAGACGGTTCGGGGGGGGTAATTGCCCTTTCGACTGGTATCATATCGTCGGGAACAATGGGCCGGCATGGTTTCTTTTTGCCTTGTTGTATGCGAAATGCCTCCTATGCGGATTGCGGCATTTGAGATTGCCCAAGCCTGTTGTTGGTGTCATGAGCCTGGCCATAGGGTATTTGGGAATGAATGTCAATATGCCGTTGCTCTTGGATGAGGGGTGTGCAGCCTTGCCTTTGTATGTGGCAGGCAAGTATGCATATCCTCATATAAAGCAACTTTTGGTAAACAAGCTGCTCTTGCTTGTGGGTGTTATAACCTTATTGGTGTGTTGTTGTAA
>CAVKZC010000285.1:0-3469 GCA_963660455.1 Sphaerochaetaceae bacterium
GGGCGACACTCTTGCTTGCAACCTAACCCAGGGCGTTGCCCTGGGCTAGGTGCTTCTGCCCTTTCAGGGCGTGCTGGGGACAACTTTCATGGAATGACAGTGATGTTCCAACCGTACAGGTCGATTTATTTTTTACAATTATTTAATCTTCTTGGATTTCACGCTTCCTCCTTTGGTCAGGGTAAGCACAGAAGACTGGAGCTTTTTGGAGACGTGGTCAAAGACGACAGCGGGATTGAACCTTCTGCCTCTGAACTGCATCTCAAAATGGAGATGCTCGGTGGTAGCGCGTCCAGTACGTCCTGTCAGTCCGATAACCTGTCCTGCCTTTACCTTGTCACCTTTCTTTACCAGGTTCTTCGACTGGTGGCTGTAAAGGGTTTCAAAGCCGTAGGCATGGCGCACACGTATACAATTGCCATACCCAGCAAAAGGTCCTGAGCTGACGACGACACCATCAAAGGCCGACAGGACATTGTCGTTAGGAACCGTCTTGAGGTCAACCCCCGAATGTCTTCGCTTGCCTCCATAAGGACTGATAACCTTGGCGCCCGACAAGGGATAAGACCAATGCGTCGCCTCTATCTTCTGCAAATCCAGTTCGAAAGCATCGGAAGACACAAAAGGGTCGCCCACTTCGTCAGGGTCGAGCGTTAAGGTGGCATACTTGTTCCTCGCATTACCCTTGCTCTCGTTTTTGGCCGTTTCAGCAGCCGAGCCTGTCTTTTTAGTGTCCGACGCAACGGAGATGTTTACCCTATTGCCGTTTTTGCGGAAAAAGACCGTCTGCCTTCTCAACTTGTGGCTCTTGATGTCGAGTATTGTTTCCGGATTAATTCTGGCACCGTTTACCATCATAGAGAAGTCGCAGTACACCTTTCCTTCCTTTCCTCCCACTATGGCGATGGTCTGTCCTGCTTCCACCCGCTGTCCCACCTTCACGAGGTTTTCAGCATTAAAGGCATACACAGTCTCAAGGCCGTTGTCGTGCCTTACCACCACCACATTGCCGTAGCCATCCGTCTTGCGCGAGAGCCGCACATGTCCGGCAAACATTGCCTTGACAGCATCCCCCTTTTTCGTTTCTATCTTCATGACACCATTTCCGGCACTGGCAGCCTTGCCCACAGGCAGAGGGAAAGAATACTCACCGTTACGCAAACTGGCAAAGTCGACGCTGAAGGCATTGCTATGTTCGAAGAGACCGGGTGTGGCGATACTTACCTGCTGTTGCTCGGCAGCAGTAAAACCGTCTTTGGGTGCGGTGAAAGCCACGGCAAGAAACCACACTGTAAGAAGAAAAAGCAATCGGTCAGCCTTAAGGTATGTCATGAATAGTCAGTGTTATTTATTGAGCAGAATGCCCGTATAGATGCGCCCCGACTGTATGCCCAAGCGGCGCGCAGAGAAATAATCGTCACAATGAGAATAGGTACAGATACCTGTCTGCAGGATGTTGTCGTCTGGCACTCCCATCTGCTGCAGTTGGAGCATATTGCATAGAGGAAGGTCAATATGCCACTTCATTTGCATCTGTCCGTCGGCTGGCGCAGACATCGCAGGACGAAGTTCGGCTATCGGTTCCATGTCGAACCCTGCCTGCAGAAAAGCATCGTACACCTCGTTGCCTACCTCAAAGGCTTCCCTTGAGATGCCGGGACCTATGATGGCCTTCAGTTCGTGCGGTTGGGTATGGTATGCAACTTGCATCTTCTCTATCGTTTTCTGCACGATGCGCATTACCGTCCCGCGCCATCCGGCATGGACAGCAGCCGCAGCATGATGTGCCTCGTCGTAAAGCAAAACGGGAATGCAGTCGGCCGTAGACACTCCCACACAGACACCTTCCAGGTCGGTCATCACGGCATCTACGCCTTCCAGCAGAAGTTTGCGCTCTTGGTCGGACAAGGCGAAGGAGCCCTCCGTTATCCGTCCCACCTCCACTCCGTGTACCTGATGGGGCAGGAGTATATGGTCGGGCGCAATGCCGAGTTCTGCCGCCAACAGTTCACGGTTACGGACGATGCACTCCATCTCGTCGCCGCAATATTCATTGATATTGAATTCTCCGTATTTGCCGGTGCTCACACCTCCCTTACGGGTAGTAGAGAATGCCTTGACACCGTTTGCCACATTATAATAGTACATCATACCAACGCCCATAAAAAAAAGGTGAGAACCCGCCTTACTCGTATTCGAAATCGTCCAGTTCGTCAACGTCTTCTACATCTTCCTCGTCGACATACTCCACGATATCCTCACCTTCCGCCTCAAGCTCCTGTTGGAAACGGCTCATGTCCTTGTCGCGATGAACCAGGGTATCCTCGGAAGTGATTTCCTGCAACTTGTTGCTTTCTGAATTGAGTTCCTTCCACAGGATGTCTTTCAGTTCCTGTATGCCCAGGCCTGTGACAGACGAGATGAAGACAACGGGCAAATCGGACGGCAATGTTTCTTTCAGCATCTCCATCAGTTCCTCGTCAAGGAGGTCGCACTTGGTTACGGCCAGTACCCTGTGCTTGTCGAGCATCTCGGGGTTGAAGTTCTTCAGTTCGCCCAGGAGCACCTCGTATTCCTTTTTGATGTCGTCCGTATCGCCGGGTACCATGAAGAGAAGGAGCGAGTTGCGCTCTATGTGCCGCAGGAAACGGAGTCCGAGTCCTTTTCCTTCGCTTGCGCCCTCGATGATACCTGGGATGTCAGCCATCACAAAACTCTGGTGGTCGCGGTAGTCGACGATGCCAAGTGACGGTTCGAGCGTAGTAAAGGGATAGTTGGCTATCTTGGGGCGTGCACTCGACACGGCACTCAGCAGTGTCGACTTGCCTGCGTTGGGGAATCCTACGAGTCCGACATCGGCAAGCAACTTCAGTTCCATGATGACGGTCATCTCCTGCATCGGTTCACCGGGCTGCGCATAGCGTGGAGCCTGGTTGGTGGAGGTACGAAACTGGAAGTTGCCCAGTCCGCCGCGTCCGCCTTTCAGCAGTAGCACCTCCTGTCCGTCGTATGTTACGTCGCACACATATTTGCCCGTTTCGGCATTGTACACCACGGTACCGCACGGCACATCAATGTAGATGTCCTTGCCGTCCGTTCCGTGGCATTTGTCACGTCCACCGTTACCGCCATGCTCGGCGAAGAAGTGGCGCTGGTATTTCAGGTGCAGCAATGTCCAGTAGTTATGGTTGCCGCGCAAATAGATACTTCCTCCACGTCCGCCGTCACCGCCGTCAGGACCGCCATTGGGCTGGTACTTTACGTGGCGCAGGTGCATGGAGCCTTTACCACCCTTACCAGAGCGGCAGTTTATCTTTACATAATCAACGAAATTGGATTCAGCCATTGTTCTAATGATGATTAAAGGCGTGTTCTAAAAATAACTTGGTACAGTTTGCGCCCCTTTTACTCAGAGCGCCCTGTAAGGGCAAAAGCGCTATAAAACATCTTGCGCATGGTAGTGCTTTTG
>CAVKZC010000286.1:0-3445 GCA_963660455.1 Sphaerochaetaceae bacterium
CTCTCTCATGTGGGAAGCGAGGGAACGGACACATTGGTAAAGGCGATGATCAACATCATGCTCATCAACGTGTTCAAGGAGAAGGTGAGCCGCCGCTTCGGCGATTTCCGCATCCACTGCATGATGGACGAGATTGGCAAGTTGCATCCGCAGAACGTGAAGGGTATCCTCGACTTTGCTAACGCCCGCAACATCCTCCTCATCAATTCCTCACCCACCACCTACAACGTCTCCGACTACCGTTATACTTACCTCCTGAGCAAGGACGGCAAGTCGCAGACCGTAGTGCATCCGCTGGTGGCGAAAGTGGATTAATGGTTGTCCAACAGCCATTTCCATATAGGCATCACTTCTAACGTATGATTCCCAACTTCTATCTGGGATTGGGAATCACGAGTAATGATGTAGCCTTGATAGTCGGGGAAAGCCTTCAGAAACTTCTGCAGGCCTCCTACTTCGCGCTCATAGGTGGTATCGTCCTCCAAGCTGTGCGTCACTTGAATAGCCATCTTGGCAGAAGGGATGCAGAAGTCTATCTCTATGTTCTTGTTGTAATAATACAGGAAGGTTTCTTCTGGCGTATTTCTAAACCTCCTGTTCAGCTCTATGGCCACAATATTCTCCAGCAATTTAGTTTCTCCCTGAAACAGGAACAAGTTGAGGATTCCATTGTCGGCAACGTACCTTTTTTGTAAGGTGGCTTGTTCTGTCATCGGGGATGCTAGGTTTGCGATGGGGAAGAACAGATAAGCATCCTGCATGTATTCCAAATAGTCTTTCAAGGCGGGCAGACTGATGCTGTCGCCTGTGGATTTCACCATGTGTTGCAACCTCGACAACGAAGAAGGCTGCATTACGCTATCAGCGAGTTTCTTGGCAATGAAACGGAATATCCTTGGGTTTCGTATGTTGTTTCTTTCCACAATGTCACCCACAAGAATCTTCTGGTAGAGGGCGTTGAGATATTCCCGCTTGTCGGGTTGCTCAAACGATTCGGCGATGCCGCCCTCATAGAAATAGCTCTCAAAGAGGTGTACCACTGCCGGTTTAATTTGAGGGTTGTATTCCCAGTTGTCACCCAATTCCACTTGATGGTAGTCTAGGTATTCCTTGAAGGAGAAAGGAAAAATTTCTTTTGGGATATATCTGCCTCCAAGTGTGGAATACATCTCCTTGCCAAGCATCTTGGCATTGCTTCCCGTTATCATCACCCTGTATTGGGAGTCGGCGAGCCTACGGGCGAATTTCTCCCAGCCAGTTACATTTTGTACCTCGTCGAGATATACGAGTGGCTGTTTGCCGGGATAAAGTTCCTGATAGGCATCAAGAAGAATATTCATTTCTTCAGCTTGGAGGGTGACAAGTCTTTCATCCTCAAAGTTGACGAAAAGAACGTCTTGTATGGTTGCTTTACCATCTTTGATTTTGTCTTGTATGTCTTGGTATAACAAGTAGGATTTCCCGGCTCTTCGGAGTCCGATGAGGATATAGTTGGATTTGTCACCGAAACGAAAATTCCGGTGTGTCACCTTGAAGTTGGAGATGGAAACCTGCTTCTCCATGATGATGCTTTTGACTACTTGCTTGTCCATTTAATAATTATTTCAAAGTATACTTTACAAAAATACGAAAATATTTCGAAGTATACTTTAAAATAATTCACAAATCGTGTCTATTTAAGAAGATTTTACCATTTCTCGTTACTTTTGTGCGAGATAATCAACAACACGTCCTAAGGAAAAATTGATTTTAGAACGCCGCTAAAGCGCTATTTGAAAAAGATTTCATAAATTTGCACTTGCTTGTTGAATTCACGCTTCCCCATATGAGGAAATAAAGATAATTTAATTCTGAAATGACTATCACCTATATATCCAAAGAAAACTCTTTGTTGCTGAAGGGCCTCGCCTTATTGTTCATGGTTTATTATCACTTGCCTTTAGAGGGAACGTTCAGCCTTTGCTCGGTACAGGGATTACCTTTGGCAACATGGCTGGCACGTGGCTGCAATCCAGTGGGAATCTACCTCTTTATCAGCGGCTACGGTCTCTATTTCACGTGTCGCAATAACACGCCCAACCGAGCGTGGAATCGTATTTTCAAACTCTACAAACTCTACTGGCTCACGTTGGCGGTGTTTCTGCCCATTGCCTGCAGGATGAGTCCCGAGGTCTATCCCGGCGACTGGCTGAAATGCTTGCAGAGCATCACCACCTTCCGCACACGATGGATGAACGAAATCTGGTTTATGTTCCCCTACATCCTGTTGGTGCTGACGAGCCGCCGTGTGTTTGCGCTGCTCGACCGAGTTGGGGGGGGGTAAAATGTTGGTAGCATCGTATGTGCTCTATTTCATCAGTATCTTTCTGATTAGCAGGTGCTACGGGTCGTTCTTCGCCAACCATTACACCATCTATCATGTAGCCCTCTATTTCAGCTGCCTGTTCCCGTTCGTGACGGGAGCCGTATTCTGCAAGTACGCTGACCGTGAGTGTCCGCAGTGGCTGGCATGCCTGATGCCGAAATCGCAGCCCGCATGGGTGCTGCTCTTTGTGTTGGTATTTCTCGTAGGCTGTCTCACCCACTGGGCACCGCTGAGTCCGTTTTGTCAGTTCGCCATGATTGTGTGCTTTGTCCGCATCCGTTGGTTTGAAGGCATAAAGAAAGTCCTGCGCCTCTTCGGCAGATACAGCACTGTGGTATGGTTTATCCACACATGGTTTTGTTCCTACCTATTCAAAAAATATATCTACGGTCTGCACTACCCCCTGCTGATGCTCGTGGCTACAATGGCGGCAAGCATCGCCGTGGGCTATTTCATCCTTAAAGCAGATAAATGGACAACCAGTCGATTGGGGTTGGATGCACGTCAAAAAACTCACTGAGAAAGGAGCACAAGACAAAAGTAAAAACACTTTTAGCAAGCTTATAAACAACTGAAAATATGGCAAAAAACGGGGAAACTCTAATTGATAAATTATTCGAGTTTCCCCGTTTTGTATTCATTTTCCAACAACTGATAAATGTAAGCGGGACTATCCTTGCCCGAAATCTTTGTATTTCTTCGTCTTGCCGATGTCGATTTTGTCGAAATCGATGTTTGTCCCATGGTAGAGTATCATGCTAAAGTTCCCTCATTCTTCTTACAGACAACAATCAAGTCATCGACCGTATCTTCTATCGACTGTAAATGCAAGGTGTTATAGAATTGCAGTAGGAAGTCAATACCTTGAAAATGCTTCAGGTATTGGTATGCATTCTTTACGGGAAGATTGAACCTTCTTCCCATACCCCTGATGCAAGCATGAATAAACGGTATTTTATATTTGTCTTCCATTTTTGTTCTTATTTTATTTCAACTGCTTGCAAAGATACATTTTTCATAGATAAACCAACAATATCTGCGAGTTTTTTTCAGATGCCAGAAACTAATACTATCTTTACG
>CAVKZC010000287.1:0-3413 GCA_963660455.1 Sphaerochaetaceae bacterium
TGGGGTCGCTTCAAAATGCATTTGTATCTTCTTCCTTAGGAGAGAAACTGAAAGTTGGTGTAATAACAAAGGTCAACAATAGACCAGTCTTTAGCCGTCTCCCCCACAACGATATCTCACTTGTTGCTGTGGCATACTCACTTTATCGTTATGCGGAACGTCAAAAGCGATATATGCTTACTGTTTCCGAATTCTATGACGAGAATCAGAAGGAGGGTATTTATCGCCAGTTTGGTATTGGTAGGGAGACTTTGGAGAAATTGCTGTTGAGCTTGCAAGAAGAAAGCAACCATGTGTTGAGAGTAGAGCTGAACATGGGACTTGACAACATCATTCTCCGAGAAGACCTTACCTCAAAGGATATATTGAAACTTATGCTCAATTAAAAGACCAAAGACTATGGCAACGAGATATGCAGACTTCATTAAGATGCAGGATTTCCTTCCTGTATACGACATGACGGATGAAACACCTAACTTATGGCAGACATTCATCCCAACAAATCAGTTTTGTGACTTGCTTTCGCGGAGTGTAACCGCAATAACGTCATCAGACATAAGCAAACGTCGCTCCATGTGGGTGCGTGGTACTTTCGGAACAGGAAAGAGCCATGCAAGTAGCGTGGTGCGCCATATACTTTGCGACCCGTACGATGATATTGAGGGATATTTGTATAATATCCCGAACGATGCCCTTCGGGAAAAGGTGAAGGCTATACGTAGGGACAAACGATATTTCCCGGTTGTACTGAAAGGAGTTGAAGGCGCATACAATATTTCTCGTTTCCGTCTATCCCTTCAAAGGGAAACAAAAAAGGCCCTTGCTAAAGCTGGATATGAGTTGGTGGTGGAGTCTGATTTTACCGAAGCTCTTAAATGGGTGGAAAGCCATCGGTCAAGAATCCCTGAGTTGTTAGAGAACAATGATGAGTTAGCTTCAGAGGTAAGTGGCTATGACAAATTGGTCGCAAAGTTGAACGCCAACGATATAGATGTGTTCTTGCATTTGGAAGAAGCTCTTGCTGCCGACAAAACTTATTTGACAAGCGACAACATCAGCGACTGGCTAGTGGATGTTCAGAAGAAAATCGCCGAGGAGGGCATAGCAGATGGTCTGATAATCTTCTGGGATGAGTTTACTAGCGTGATGGACACACTACAAAGCGATCGTATCAATGTACTCCAAAACATAGCAGAAAAGTCTCAAAAGAACAATGTGTTCCTGTATTTGATTTCACATCGAACGGAACGTACCAGCGTAGATGCAAAGAGCAAGGACATTACCAAGATGAGCGACAGATATGATAGCGTAGACTATAAAATGGATGAAATATCTACGTATCTCATCTTGCGCCATACATTTAACATAACGGACAAGAGTGGATTGGAAATTGCAAGTTGGAAACCAAAACATGACATAAATCCGAACGTGTTCAACTATCTCTGTGAAAGTAATTCAACAGAAGAAAGAGAACACATACAAAAACTCTTCCCATTACATCCTTACACGGCTTTCTTATGCTCGAAGATGGCGAACATTATGGGGTCAGCAAATCGTTCTGTTCTCAAATTCATGAACGACGAGAGAAATGGCTTTGCTTGCTTCATCAATGATTCTACAAACTATGACTTGAAGATGATGCTCACTGCCGACTGGCTATGGGATTTCTTCTATTCTGAGTTTGTGGAAGATCCTTTATGCGCAGCATTTATCAATGTATACAATTCCAACAAGGACAAGGTCAACCAGATGGGAGATGACTATCTAAGGGTTTTCAAGGTAATTCTCTTACTGAACGCTCTTGGAATGAAATTTAAGGGTACTCCAGAAAAGTATGCTCCAAACGACAAAAACCTTGGCTATATTTTCTCAGCAGACCGATGTGAGGCCAAGATGCAAGGAATACTTGATTGGTTGGACGAAAGCCATATTGTGGCCCGTGACATCTTGGGAGAATTCAAGATTTCAGTATCGACCTACAATACTGCCGAGTTGACTAAAGAGAAAATGCAGGTTGCGGTAAGCTTTAAGGATGCAGTAAGTTTCTTGACATATAATGATGCGTCAAAAAGAGAAATCACTAAGATATTCCTTGTTGGCGAAACGCTTATGCGCAAATGTGAACCGCAATTCTACTCTTGCGAGGAATCAGAGTCGGTACTTCGTAGCAAATTGAAGAAATATACATCTAGCAAGCCTAACTTCTTGCATGTAGCATTGCTATTCTCTATAACAGACGAAGCTCGTGACATGATGGAAAACAGAGTAAAGGAATTCTCGGAAGAGTTTCCTGACACTTTGTTTGTTATGCCATCCGAGGTATTCACGGAAAGTGCGAAGAATCAGTTTATTGATACTGTGGCACGGGCTAACGTTAGCCGTTCACATTTCAATAATGACGAGGCCAGTCAGTTGGAACGTGCCGCCAATGAATATGTGGTAAAATGGAAGAACCGTATGAATGGCGGCACATATAACCTATATTATAAAGGAGAGCGCTCTTCCGATGGCATCTTTGGTAATATTTACAATGTTATCAACAGAAGATATAGCGCCCAGTTGTTCCCACAAGGTATGGAAAGCGTTAAACCTCTTCATAAGGAATCCTTGACCTTCTTTGCCAACAAGAACTACAAGAAGTTGGCTCTTCAGATGCTTCAAAAGCGTACAAGGGAAGAGATGCTGAAGTTTAGTGGCTCAGATATTCCTGCTAAATTGATATTTATGAATGGAGAGAATAACCTTGTGACAGATACTTGCGAACTGACGGAAGCTGCTGAAAAAGGAGATTCTTGGCTGAATACGATTTGTCAAAAAGTAGACGAACTCATAAAGGGGGCAAAGAAGAAATACACAGACAGATTCTCTTTAAGTGAAATTCTGGCTCCCATGATGAAACCTCCATACGGCATGTTCCCTAACCATGCTAACTATGTGGCATTGGCTTTTGCCTTACGCAAACATAAGGACGACTTGTTTAATCCAAGTACCTCCCAACCTGTTGGTGATGAAAAACTAACGGATATGATTACCGTGTTGCTCCAAATGTGGGACGGAGGCATATCTGAGCCAAGCAATAAACTGCTCCTTAGATTTGGTTCTGCCGAGGAAAAGAACTTGTCTAAGATACTTGGCGAGGTGTTTTGTATCCAAGACGTGAAAGGTGTCAATATGGCGGACTTGAAGAGTTTGCGCTATGCGAACTGGGCTATCACGGAATTCTGCAAGCAGATAGCTAAGTATCCGTTATGGTCATTACTGTATTGCTCGGCAATCAAGGAAAAACCAGAGTGCGAGAAGGCATTGAATGATTTGATTTATCTTTTCAGCCAGGACAGTTATACGTTGCAAAAAATTAAAGAGCTATACAACGAGATTAAGGGTGAGCAAATAGACCTTTACAAGTTGTTGGC
>CAVKZC010000288.1:0-3407 GCA_963660455.1 Sphaerochaetaceae bacterium
TGCATCATCGGAGCCTTCTGCTCCCTGTCGTTAGGTGCCACCGATCTGCTTACCTTTGGCGGCAAAAGCCTTTTCGATTGGTTTGACTTCGTGACAGGTCAGGTATTCCTGCCCGTCGTCGGTTTCCTTACCAGTCTCTTCATTGGCTGGTATGTGCCGCGCAAGGTGGTAAAGGACGAGTTCACCAACTGGGGGACGCTCAAGGGCAGTCTGTTTACAGTCTACATCTTCTTGATAAAGTATGTGTGCCCGCTTTGCATCTTGGCCATATTCCTTAATCAGCTTGGAGTAATATAATTAACAACAAAAATGGAGAACAGAGGAAGTTTCGGAAGTAAGTTGGGCGTCATCCTTGCCACGGCAGGCAGTGCCGTAGGCTTGGGCAATGTATGGCGCTTTCCCTATATGACGGGTCAGAACGGTGGTGCCGCCTTTATCCTTATCTATCTGGTGTGCATCCTGCTGCTCGGTTTGCCGGGCATGCTGGGCGAGTTTATTGTGGGGCGCCATTCTGCCGCCAATGCGGCGCGCTCTTACCGCAACCTGGCAGGTGGCAAACCCTGGTGGTCCTTTATCGGTTATATGGGTGTCTTCACTTCCATGATTATCCTTGGCTTCTATGCCGTGGTGGCAGGTTGGTGCATGCAGTACCTCTATGCCAGTCTGATGGGTGGCATACAGGGTGACGCCTCGTATGTCAAGGACTATTTTGTCTCGTTCTCATCCGACCCGTTCAAACCCGTGGTGTGGACGGTGGTGTTCATCCTTCTGACTCATGCCGTCATCGTGAAGGGCGTGCGCAACGGCATAGAGAAAGCGTCCAAGGTGCTCATGCCCATGCTCTTTGTACTCCTTGTCATTCTGGTGGTGGCTTCGTGCTCTCTGCCCGGTGCCATGAAGGGAGTGGAGTTCCTGTTCAAGCCCGACTTCTCCAAGTTGACGCAGAGTGTGATGCTCGAGGCCCTGGGACAGGCGTTCTTCTCGCTGAGTCTTGGTACGGCGTGCCTGTGCACCTACGCCTCATACTTTAGCAGGCAGACCCATCTGTTCAAGGCTGCTTCGCAGATAGCGGTCCTCGACACCGTCATTGCCATCCTTGCCGGACTGATGATATTCCCCGCGGCCTTCTCCGTTGGTGTACAGCCGGATAGCGGTCCCTCGCTTATCTTTATCACCCTGCCCAATGTGTTCAATGAGGCGTTTGGCTCCATGCCGGTGGTGGGGTACGTCATCTCGGTGCTGTTCTATGCCTTGTTGGTGCTGGCAGCCCTTACGTCCACCATCTCCATGCACGAGATAGGTACAGCGTTCTTCTTTGAGGAGATGCACCTTACGCGTCCGCGTGCGGCATGGATAGAGACAGTGGCGTGCTGTGTCATCAGTGTGTTCTGTGCCCTCTCGTGCGGTGCGGTACCGTCGCTGACCTTCTTCGACCTGACGTTCCTCGACTGTTGCGACCATCTCACGTCGCAGTTCCTCATGCCTTTGGGCGCATTCCTTACGTGTATCCTCCTGGGCTGGTATGTGCCGCGCAAGGTGGTGAAGGACGAGTTTACCAACTGGGGCACGCTCAGCGGCAAGTTCTTCGGTGTCTACATCTTCATGGCGCGTTTTGTCTGTCCGCTCTGCATCCTTCTTATCTTCCTCCATCAGATGGGCGTGTTCTGACAATAAGATTTTCGACAGTACGGTTTGAATATCAAGTAGCTACTCTATGATAGTTGATGCCTGCCGCCCTCTGTAAGGGCAGAATTTCCTCGAATGTTGTCCCCACACGCCCTGAAAGGGCAGAAGCACCTAGCCCAGGGCAACGCCCTGGGAAAGTAAGGGGCTAACGTGCGCCCTGTAAGGGCAAAAGCGCTATTGTACACTGGATGCTTTTTGTGCTTTTGCCCTTACAGGGCGGCATTCTCCCTTGCATAATAACCCAGGGCGTTGCCCTGGGCTAAGAGCTTCTGCCCTTTCAGGGCGTGTGGTAGGCATAAGGGTCGGAATATTCTTGATTCGTCTTTATTGTTGTTAGGACGTGTCTTCACTCGAAGGTAACGTAGGGGGTAAGTCTTTCTATCTGGGCTGGAGGGAAGTCTTTGAGCAGTGCCAGGTCGTGCAGGCTCTTTAGCGGTCCCTTCAGTCTGCGGTAGTCGCATATCTCCCGTGCCTGGTAGTAGTTGATGTAGGGATGGTGGTACAGTTGTGAAAAAGACAGCTTGTTCACGTTCAGTTTTTTCACGCCAGTCTCTCCTTGCCCTGTCTGTATGTAGGGCAGAGCCTCTTCGGGGAACCCCTCTATCTCCTTCAGTTGGGCAGTGTTGACAAATCCGCCCAACTTCTCACGGTAGCGTACGATGCGCTTGGCAAACACGCTGCCTATGCCCGGTATCTTCTTCAGTTCGGTGGTGTCGGAAAGGTTGATGTCCACGTGCTCGCCTGCTTTCAACTTGTGTGGGTAACTGTATACACGCTCCTCCTGTTTCTCTCCTTCCGAGCTTCCGCTTTGTTGTATGTCACTTTGCTCCCTGTAGTTCCTCCGTTCTCCGTAGTAGTTGGCTGCCGGTTGGTAGTCTTCACCTATTATTATATAGGGGCGCAGCGTCTCGTATTGTTTCTTTGTCAGTCCGTAGAGTCGCGCGAAGTCTTCGGGTGCGCGGTAAATGCCGCCCTTGGCGCGGTAATGGTAGATGCTTCTTACCTGCCACGGTTGCAGTCCCAGGCGTAAGAAGTCGGTGCTGTCTGCCGTGTTGGGGTCGAAGGCAAACAGTTCGTGCGGTATTTCGTCAATCTTGTAGTAAAGCGGATGTTCGCGTGTGACTTTCTTTGCCTCTTCGGGTGTCGGTGCTTTTTGGGCTTCGCTCTCTTTTTCGTTGTCTTTTCCGCCCAACAGCATGATGAGTGCTGCGGCTATGCTGAACGTGATCAGAAGGACAATGAGTGCTTGGCGGTCGTTGCGCTGTAGGTAAAAGAAGTTTTTCATGCGGTACGTGGGTATGAGGTTTAGCCTTATCCTTCTACTTGAGGGGGAAGGCGCTTGGCATCTTTAATTGAAAAGGGGAGAATCTCCTGTCGGAAAAACTCCCCTTATGATTGTGGTTAATAGTATGTCGGGATTAGGCGACTCGAACGCCCGACCCCTACGTCCCGAACGTAGTGCGCTACCAACTGCGCTAAATCCCGTACATTTCTCATGCAAAGTTACACAATTTCATGTAGAACACCAAATGTTTGTGCGTTTTTTTCTCTTTTTCATGAGAAATGCCTTCTGAAATTTGCGTAGGAGGAAATAAAACACTACCTTTGCAGCCGCTAAAAAGTTGCGTGCCTTTAGCCAATCATTATTTTTAGAACACGCTTTTAGTTGGTGCCATAGCTCAGTTGGTAGAGCAAAGGACTGAAAATCCTTGTGTCCCCGG
>CAVKZC010000289.1:0-3406 GCA_963660455.1 Sphaerochaetaceae bacterium
GGGCATGTCTTCCTCCATGCGGAGCTTGGCAGCACAGAGGTATTTCTCCTGCTCGGCAATGGAGTCGGCCTTGGCTCCCATGGCAGCGGTAAGCTCTGCTTTTATCTCGTTCAGGTCCATACCAAACTGCACGCCCGGGTCTTTTTCAAATCCCTTCTTGTTGAAATAGAGTTTGGCACCCTTCTTCATAATGAGCGACTTGTTCCAGAGATAATCCACATACTTGGCGTAGTCACCGCCAAACTGGGTATCGATGGTCTTGTAGAAACCAGGCAACCACTTGGCGTCAACATACTCCTTATAGTTCTTCAAGAGGGTAGCCAACACCTCCTGGTCGAGGGCCTTGTCCCATTCCTCACTGTTGTCGTCAAACTCGTGGTATTGCTTGCTCTTGTTCTTCTCGGGGCCCTTTACCTCCATGCCGTTCTGCAGTTTGAGGGCACGGGTAGAGAACTCTACATTGCTGCGGCGAGTAAACGACTCGGAAAAGTTGGTCCAGGCGTACATCACCTCGGCACTCTCCTTATACAATTTCTGAAGCTTGTCGAAGTCTACCTTGTGGGCGAGGTCACCGGCAGCCTTTGCGGTGTCTTGCCAGGCACGGAGACGCGTCTCGTACTCACGCTTCATATTGATGATGCCGATAGAGTCGATGCACTTGTTCATACCGATGGAGTTCTTCCAGTAGTTGGAACTGTTGGCATACTTGCTGTCGTACTTGATGCGCACAGCCTCGTCGGCACGCATGTGCTTCTGCATCACCTCCTGTTTTACGCCACGAACCTGGGCACGGGGAGTGTTCTGTGCGTCACGCATCTGCTGGATGCCATAGCTGGAGAGGTAACGCTCGGTGCTGCCGGGATAGCCCATGGTCATGGCATAGTCGCCGTCCTTGTAACCCTGCAATGATACCTGTGCCCAACGCTTGGGGTGATAAGGCACGTTGTCCTTGCTGTAGGCGGCAGGACCGTTGGTCTTGGGGTTGGCATAGATGCGGAACACGGAGAAGTCACATGTCTGTCGGGGCCACATCCAGTTGTCAGTGTCGCCGCCAAACTTACCCATCGACTTGGGGATGGTGAACACCAGTCGGAGATCGGTGAAGTCCTGGTAGGTTGTAGCGTACCACTTGTTGCCCTCGTAGAAAGGCTGTACGGTGACGTGGAGGGTGGAGTCGTTTGTCTTCGCCTCCTTGGTCATCGCATTCTCCAAGGAGTCGATAAGCTCGCTGCGTTTCTTGTTGTCAAGCGCTTCATAGCCTAGCCCCATCACCTTGTCGGTAACGTCCTTCTGGTCTACCATAAAACTTACGAACATGTCCTCGTTGGGCAGTTCCTCCTCGTAGTTCTTGGCAAAGAAACCATTGAGCATGTAGTCGTGCTCCACGGTAGAGTGGCTGCGGATAGCCTCGAAGCCGCAATGGTGGTTGGTAAAGACCAGTCCGTCTGGGGACACTACCACGCCCGAGCAATAACCCGAGAAGTTGACCACTGCGTTCTTCAGGGCGTTCTCGCCGTTGTAGAGTTGGTCGTAAGTCATCGAGAAACCTTCGCGCTGCATCATCTCGTACACAGCGCTGGGCAAGTTGTAGATAGTCCACATTCCCTCGTCGGCACGGGCGGTGTTGATTCCGCCGAACGCCATGATGGAGGCAATGAGGAGAGTTGCTTTTTTCTTCATTGTTTTGTATTTTTGTTTCTATTTTATGATTCGTATTCTTTATCGGACAGAACATTAAAGATACCCATTGACATACTCTTTCGCCGCAAACAAGGGCACGTTTTCCATCCATTCTTGGTCTTGGAAGCCGAGCATGGAGAAGCGGATGCCTTTCAGGTGGTAGGAGGCAAAATCGTGGTTGATGAACGTGGAGAGCGACTTGGCCTTCACATTCTCCTCCGCCTTCACCTCTATAGGCAGGATTCTGTTTCCTGCTTGCACGATGAAGTCAATCTCCTGGGTGGAGTTATCCTTACTATAATAATAGGTAGGTAGGTTGGGGAGTGTCTTCATTTCTTGCAGCACGAAGTTCTCGGTGAAAGCTCCCTTGTACTCACCGAACACATTGTTGCCGATGAGTATTTGTTCTGGGGGAGTCATGGTGAGAGCGCCGAGCAGTCCCACGTCGAGCAAGTAGAGCTTGAAGGCATCCATGTCGGCGTAGAATTTCAGTGGCACCTTCACGTCTCTGGTTCTTTCCACCTTATGCACAAGTCCTGCGTCTATCAACCATTGGATGGCAATCTCGAAGTCCTTCGCTCTGGCTCCCTTTCTTACGGCTCCATAGATAAACTTCTTGTTCTCCCGTGCCAACTGGGCTGGGACGGATTGCCACACCATCCTTACCCGTTGGGTGAATTCCCCAGTATGCTTGCTGATGTCCGCCTCGTATGCCGTCAGGATGTTTTGCTGTATCTGCCTTACTTCCATCGGGTTGTGGTTCTTGACGAAATGAAGGACGGCTTCAGGCATTCCCCCCACGAAGTAATATTGCCGGAGATATTCGATGAACTTGGGGGCAAGACTATTGACAAGTATTTTGTCCCCGCCCTTGAGCACGCCCAGAAGCTGCGTCTCGTCGTTTGCAAGCAGATACTCCTCGTAAGTCATCGGGTAGAGGTGCAAAATGTCAACCTTGCCGACGGGGAAAGACTCTCGCTTCATGTTCATCACGCCAAGCAAAGAGCCTGCCACGACCAGGTGAAGCTCCGGCTTGTTCTCACAGAAGTATTTCAGCGAGGACAACACGGGCGGTATCTCTTGTATCTCGTCGAGAAACACCAGGGTCTTGCCGGGGATGATGGCTTGCTTGGCAAAGGCAGACAGGCCGATGAGGATTCTGCCGACATTGGCATCGCCTTGGAAGAGTTGGGAAATAATTTCGTTCTTGTAGCAGTTGATGTAAACCAAGTTGTCAAACTCATGCTCTCCAAACTCCTTGATGATGTAGGTCTTTCCCACTTGTCGGGCTCCATACATTATCAGAGGCTTCCTTGTGCTGGATAATTTCCATTCTATCAATTTGTCATAGATGTCTCTTTTCATGCCTATACACTTTTATGAGGGAATCCTCGGCTCATGAATACACTTTTATGAGGGAATATCGGCTGCAAAGATACACTTTTATGAGGGAATAACCAAGCGTTTTACCATTTTTCTGCCCACCTATAATACATAGGATGTATTGAAAAAACACCCATAAGTTTGTTTTTTAAAAAAGAAACTCATAACTTTGCAGTCAGGATGTAGTAGGATAATAAAATTCTCATCTTTGACATTTTTGAGAGGATATGATGTTTAAGTTTTTCTCTATCACAGGGATTAACTTCTACATCTGATTCCGGCTCAAAATATAGTACTCCCCATTTTTAGACAGGGTTCGACATTGTTTTTCCAGCCAAGAGAG
>CAVKZC010000290.1:0-3405 GCA_963660455.1 Sphaerochaetaceae bacterium
AGGGGATTTGTAATCCCCGAATCCGTTCATTACAGCAAGCTGACCGCTTATTTCTCGAAGTGCTGGTAGTCCTTGCGGTTGGTCCAGTCGCCACCCCACTTGAATCCCTTGGCCTTGAAGAGGCGGTAGCAGAGGTCGCCCTTCACTATCTTGTAGGGGAAGGAGGCAGAGCGGTCGAGGTAAGGCTTTCCGGTGGCAGGCTCTATCACCTCCGTGCCGTCGGCCAGCTTCTTGTGGTAGGGGTTGTAGAGCGTGTTGATGTCTATGGCCATGCCCTTGCCGTGCTTCGACACCGTGGTGGTGTGAGAGATGAAACGGAAGTTGAAGCTGCTGGAGTTGTTGTCGCGCATGGCACGCTCGTCGTCAGCCTCCCAGTAGTCGATGAGGCGCATGCGCTCTATGGGGTATGCCGCCTCGTAGAGCTGGCGGAAGATGCCGAGCACATCGGCCGCCACACTCCTGTTCACCACCATCTCGCCCACGAGGATACGGCCGTCCTTGTCGCGGTGCAGACAGCGCAGGTAACGCAGACTGGCGCGCGGCACGGTGCAGTTGGCCTTGTAGCTCCTGCCCCGCATCAGGGCGAATACCGTGTCGGGAATGGCTGTGCAGGTGAAGAAGCGGTCAGCCCCCACCCTGTTCACCACCTGGAGGGGCACGGTGTCGCCGGGTTCATAGGCCTGCTTGGGGGCAGGCGCAGCGTCCCGCTGCTGGCGGTCGCCACAGTTGTCGCACGAGCATGCCGCCATGGGCAGACAGGCAAGTAACAGGAGGAGTGCTATCTTATGCAGCACTATCGCGTTCTTCACTCTTCGTTTTTCCCTCTTCATTTCTTCCCCTTTTACCTTTTTACTTTTTTACCCTTTTACTTTTTTACCCTTTTACCTTTAAGAGTAGTTGTGCGAAGTCGTCGATGACCCAATCGGCATGGGCCAGTTGGTCGGGAGATCCGTTGCCATACGTCACGGCGCACGCCCTGACCCCAGCATTGTGAGCCATGTCCACGTCGAACGCCATGTCGCCCACCACCAGCGTCTCCTCCAGCATAGGCAGCAGGTCGGGCGGAAGACTGTGGCAGTTCTCCTTGTCCGCCGGGCGGCCCGCCATCTCCATGAGTGCACGGTACACCATGTCCGGTTCGGGCTTCACGCGCACCACATCCTCCTGTGCCACCACCGACGCGAAACAGTCGTCAAGCCCCATCTGTATGATGAAGCCCAAGAGCGAGTCGCGGCCACGGCTGCTCGCCACAGCCAGCATGCATCCGCGGCGGTGCAGCTCGCGTATGGTCTCTACGGTATGGGGGAAGGGGTTCATGCCCAACCTGTCTTTGTTCTCTTCGAATATCTCGCGGTACACCCTGGCACACTCCATGCCGTCCTCTTCCGTCGAGCGGTAGAGCATCGAGAAAGCCTCGTTCAGTCGCATGCCGATGGTAGCGGCACACACCTCTGCCGGCATCACCTCCCTGCCCATGCGGCGCATGGTGTCCTGGAAGGTGCGCACGATGAGCGTCTGCGAGTCGCCTATGGTTCCGTCAAAATCCAGTATGATATATTTCATTGTGAATGTGTTAGTGATTCGAGGATTGTTTTTTACGTTTCATTTACCTTTCGAACAAGTCGTCCAACACCACCTGGCTCTGCACGATGTCGGCATGCCTGTTTGGCTTCACGCCACAGGCAGTAATCATTGTCAACAGCAAAGACTTGCCGGTATGGGTCTCCTCAGCGAATATCCGCAGTCTGTCCCTGAGCCGTTCCTCATAATCGGCTGTTATCTCAAATGCGGAGGCATAATACTTCATCTCGCACACATTTACCGTCTCGTCCTTGCGGTCTATCAGCATGTCTATCTGTGCGCCCTTCTCCGCCCTGCTGCTCCGCCACGAGCATACCTCGGTCAGCACTCCGGCTATGCCGAGCGCTTTCTTTATCTGCGCTACATGGCTTAGGCACAACATTTCGAAAGAGAGTCCTGCCCAGACATTGTGCATGGGGCTATTGAGCGACGATGACCAGAAATGGGCATCATGAAACCTGTTTTGCCTTACGAATTTGAAGTAAAACAAGGTATAGAAGTCAACCAACTGGAACACAGTGCCCCGTTTCTGCCGTATGGCGGAAGACAAGTTGGCGCCTGTAGAGAAAGGTTCGTAAAGGCGTATGAATCCGCATTGTTCCAGTTCCTCGAGTACGGCAGAAAAAGTACCGTTATCAGTCTGTCCTGAAGCCTTCACCAGTTCTTGCCGTGTCATCCCCATCCCTTTGTCTGCCAAGGCCGTTACTACTGCTACATGAGCCTCCGACTTCCGGAACAAGGCACGGTAAAGGTCATCAAACTCATCTTTGAGTTCTGCATTGTCGGCAAAGAACAACTGGTCGATGTTCTGCGCCAGGCTCTTCGACCTGTCGAGCATGGACATGTAGAAGGGTATGCCACCCATCACCATGTAACATTCCGCCATCTGCCTGCGGCTGTAGCCGAAATGGTAAGTCTGAAAATATTCCTCACACTCATGGAGGGTGAATGGTTTTACCACGAGATGGTGTGTGAGACGGTTGTGCAGGCCTCCCCGGCTGCGTATCAGATTGTTGATCATCCAGGAAGTGGCCGAACCGCACACTATCAGCTTGATGTCATCGCGCAATACAGCCCAACTGTTCCAGAAGTTTTCCAGAGCCGGAACGAAACCCGACTTGGCGGTGTCCATCCACGGCAGTTCGTCTATAAACAGCACCTTCTTGCCCTCGGGCAGGGTTTCCAGGTACATGGCCAGTGCATGGAATGCCAACAGCCAGTTTTTGAACACCGTAATGCCAGCCGACTTGCTGTACTTCTGCAAGGCTATGCTGAAGTTAACCAACTGGTCGCTTTTAGTGGCTCCGTGTACACCTGTCATGAAGAATGCAAAACGGTCATCCACGGCCTTGCGCACAAGAAAGGTCTTGCCCACACGCCTACGGCCATACACCGCCACAAATTCCGACCTGTCAGAATGGATGTATTCGTTCAGCACCTTCAGTTCGGCGGCCCTTCCTATCAGTTTCTGCTCCATACTTTTCTACGTTTCCAAAATGATTTTCGGCGCAAAGGTAGCAAAAAATCCCCATTAGCGCAAGTTTTCGCACGGATAATCAGCGCTAACATATGTTTTTCTTACCGTTAGCGCGAATTATCCTCGTCGTGGGAATGAATCGGGACTCAACATTCTCCAACTCTGCGCGGCTCATGTTGCCTTCTACAACCTTGTTGAGTTAGAACAAGGCAGCATTTATAGTGGCGCATTTGGATACAATCACCGCCTGATGTCTCCATGGCACACTAAGCAATATCTCGGGGATAGGTGTATTGGCATTATCCACTTTCTGTAATTGTCTACCAAGCTGGTAGACAAATTCATTC
>CAVKZC010000291.1:0-3393 GCA_963660455.1 Sphaerochaetaceae bacterium
GCTGTTCTGTGCCGTCCGCATCCATGATGGTAAGACAATAAGCCTCACCAGGAACAACGGCATCTATCTTGAAGTTTCCACCTATGCCAAAAGTTTGCATCCACGCAGTTACAAACTTGTGTTCTTTCTCTCCGGCAACAATCTTCTCGCGATAGAACTCGTGTACCACTTGGGCCATATAGTCATTGCGATCGGCAGTGTTGTAGAGCGAATTCTGATTGGCGGCATGGGCAGAGATGTACTGCACGTCCAATCTATCAAGCAGGGTAAAGAGATCCGTCTGCGACTTCTCTATCTTGTTGATGTCTTGTCGTATGCTTTTACGAGTGTCTGCATAGGAAATATCGCCAGTCAATGATGCAAAATGGATGATATTTGAAATCACATTCAGCACAACAGGCTCATTGACCTCGTTGAAGAAAAATTCCAGCGGAAGGTCATCATACATGACGGCTTCTTTCACGGAACATTTGGCAGAAGAGTTTTCTGATAAGACATCATCTCCAAAAACATTTACCTCTTCAAGGGATCCCACCGTTATATCGGTGCCGTAAATAGCCTTATATGCAGCAGCAAATTTTTCCTTTTCTTCGGAAAGGGCAGTTATCTTTTCTAAGTCCTCGTCCGAATTGGCATCCTCAAGGGTCTTTTCCAACTCAGCGTAATGCTTTGTCATTTCGTTTCTCT
Source organism: Sphaerochaetaceae bacterium (assembly GCA_963660455.1). Lineage (GTDB taxonomy): Bacteria > Bacteroidota > Bacteroidia > Bacteroidales > Bacteroidaceae > Prevotella. Next base: position 688 of record CAVKZC010000291.1, read on the forward strand.
TGGTATCATCTTGGTCGATAGGTGCCAATACCGCATAAGACATTGTTCCATTTTCGTAATCGTTCACAAATCGAAGATTGGCTTTTCTGTCTTCCACAGTGATTGATTGTACATCGCCATAAACGAGATTCTCGTCACGATTTCCAGCAACGACAAATTGGAATCCGAATTGCCCTATGGCAAAACTGAAAGTGATGAGGGATGGTAAAGTACCTTCAGAAGCATCGCCTTCAGTAATAGGCTTATTGTGTATGGCACGAGTGAAGGTTTTAATCTTCACATCATGATACTCATTTGCATCGAAACGGAACAACGGCTTCTTGAAGAGAAGCGGACTCTTGTTTTCATTGCGCCTACGGTCGCTCATGCGCATCAGACGCAAGTTGTCCACACAAAGCAAAAGTGCCTTGACCAAAGTAGACTTGCCCGAGTTGTTTCCACCCACAAGGATGGTTACGTCACCCAAGTCTATCTCTGGGAAGTTGGCGAATTTGCGGAAGTTGGTAAAACCTATTTTGTTGCTCATAATCTACTTGTTTATTGATTTCGGGTGCAAAGGTAGACAGCATCTGTGCAGCCAAATTGCACTACAAATATTTTTTGATGTTTTCTTCTAAATTTTCTTTGATTTGCCTTCGGAAAGGTTCGGGAGTGAGTACTTTCACTTGCGGTCCGAAGGAAAGAATTTGCGCTTCCAACTCTTTGTTCGGACGCACATCTATCGAGATGATTCCCTTTTCTTGGTCCACAATCTGTTGGCTATGGTGTATGGGCTTGCTCAGGATATAGGGCAATCGCCGTGCATCAAACTCCAATTCTATATGCTCCTTTTGTATTTCCGGCGGCGGAATAGTCACGCCTACGACATCGTCAAAATAATGGTCGAAATCTATCGTCTCGTTCTTGACAAACTTAGCATCAGACAACTCCAATCCGCAAATTCTATCCAAAGGAATATTGGAGATGGTGCCATACTGCTTGTTCTGTCCGAACAAAAACCATCGGTTATTATATTGCTTCACATAATAAGGATAGACGGTCCAATCGACAGGTTCTGCGCCATAAGCCTGATACCTGATTAGAAGTGTCTGCTGGTGAGAGGTCGCATCAATCACTTTTGACAGGTATTCTATGCCCTTTAACTGCTCATTCTGCTCAAATGAGAGGATGTTGGCGTTATGTGGCTTCAATCCAAAACGATATTCCAAATTGGAGATGATTTCTTCCAACCACTCTGAGGAAGGAAGCCCACGATAACGACTCAGCACATCGACCGTTGTCCTTATCTGCGAAAGTTCTGTATCAGAGAGTTCGTTGTTGAAAATGGAAAAGTCTCTGTTCGCATAGCGGTAATACACCTTTTTGCCATCCTTGTGTCTTTCGAGGGGAATGCTCCAACCCGCAGAACTTTCCATAAAAGTGATGTCGTCGAAAACGGTTCGCCGACTGATGCCCCTGTCGCTACCATTATAGTTGAGCAAGGCTTGGGCACATGCTTCGATAAGGTCATCAATATAGTATCGGTGGCGGAAATCCTTGAAGCATCTATCAAGAACCTTGTAGCGTATGGTCGCGTTCTGATTTTGAGGCATTGTCTATTTTGTTATTTGTATGTAAGTGACATCATTGCGAGAAGAATTGATAAGTTCTTTTACGTCAACTTCAAGAAGATCGGCAATCTTGAGTAACGTTTCAAGTCCTGGTTGCATCTTGTTAGTACACCACTTAGAGACGGTTGCAGGGTCTTTCTTCAACTCTTCAGCCAACCATTTGTTGGTTTTGTTCTTCTCTGCCAGCATCACCTTGATGCGGTTTATATTCTGTGCCATCTGACCTATTTATAAATTATATGACCACAAAGTTAATACTATTATCTGATTATAATGAATTTACTATAAAAACATTATGATTTTTTAAGTCAATAATTTGAATTATATTTCAATTTTACCATTGCGGTTTGACAATCCCTGACTATCCCTATAAAACGTTGTCACATTTGAGGGTGATTAACCTCGGTATGTTATCCGCGAGGTTTAACGAACCAATAACCATTGCAGTTTCGATTCTTCCGCCATTTTTCACCATAGGTAAGACAGGGCCATAAAGGCAGCGTTGATTCTGATATTAAGTTACAACTTGGGAACATTTCCCGAAACCGTTTCCAAATGCCTATTGCAAATCAAGGACTTGACCTCTATCTTTGATTATCTATTTCAGATTGGCAAGTGCATCATCAACCTGTAAGACCGCTTCGGCCAATCTTAACGAGGGCTATGACTAGAAAACTCAGGCTGCATCAAAAGCTGATTTTGCAGCGAAATTGTAGGAACTACACAAGACCGATGCTCATACTTCAAAAGTGTTAATCAAATCTTAATTCGGCGTTAACAAACCTTTCGCTCGTTTTTGCTGATTTTATGCCTTTTCTTTCCTTTTTTGAGCGACTGGAAGTCTGATATTTGAGAAAAACGTTAAAGCACAACCTTGGGAACTTTTCGGGAAATCATACATGATTTTGGGGTGTGGCTTTGTGTAAGCTATACTGATTTTCAACAACTTGGCGAGGATATTGTGCAATTCGGAGGAAATTGCCAAATACGTGCCTATCGTGGTCAAACTCTGTTATGCCATCGCAGGTGTAGTGGCCGTAGTGGGTGCTATCAGTGTTTACATCGCCATGAACAATGAGGAGCAGGACGTCAAGAA
>CAVKZC010000292.1:0-3366 GCA_963660455.1 Sphaerochaetaceae bacterium
TACCACTCCTCCTTTCATTTGAGGCGGTTCTCGAGTAATTTGAGGCCGCCTTTTTTGTTTCAAGACGCTAAGCATAATAACCATATCAGTCCTATACAAACTACAAGACAACTATGAAGAAAATCATCCTTTCGCTGTTGGCACTCCTGACCATAACTACCGTGCAGGCTGCCAACGATTACTCCAAGTATTACCAGAACCTGCCCGTGGCTATGCCACAGCCCACGTTGCCCTCCATACCGGACAACCATGTCAGTCTGCTCGACTGTGGCGGAAAGGGCGATGCCCTGACTATGAACACGGAAGCCTTCAGCAAAGCCATCAGCAAGTTGGGCAAGATGGGCGGAGGCCACCTCGATGTGCCCGCCGGTATCTATCTTACGGGGCTTATCTCGCTCAAAGATAACATAGACCTGCATCTGGAGAAGAATGCCGTTATCGTGTTCTCGGAAGACAAGAACGACCTCATCAAGACGGACAAGACGACTGGTGTCAAAGAGGAACGCGCCTCTACCGCCATCACGGCCAGCAAGCGCAGCAACATCTCTATAACGGGAGAGGGCTGCATCGACGGCAACGGAGAATGGTGGCGTGCCGTGAAGCGGAGCAAGGTAAGTGACGTGGAATGGAAACAGTATCGCGAAATGGGCGGCACCGTTTCGGCGAAGGGCGATCTGTGGTATCCCTTCGACCTGAAGAGCCTTCCCAACGTGGCTTCGTCCATGGAGGCGCAGGAGAAGTACCGCAACCACCTCATTCGCTTTACCGACTGCCAGAATGTGCTGTTGCAGGGCGTCACGTTGCTCAACTCTCCGCGCTTTCACTTCGTTCCTACACGTTGCCAAAACGTCATTATAGACGGCATTACCGTCAAGTGTCCCTGGAATGCACAGAATGGTGATGCCCTCGACATCACCTGCTGTAAGAATGTGCTCATCGTCAACAATGTCATCGATGCGGGCGACGACGGCATCTGCATGAAGGGTGGCGCCGGGGAAGCTGGTGTGAAGGCTGGTCCGTGTGAGAACATCAACATACAGGACAACACTGTATACCACGCTCACGGCGGTTTTGTGATAGGAAGCGAGTTCTCAGGTGGCATGAAAAACATCCTGGTTCGCAACAACACGTTCCAGGGGACGGATGCCGGACTGCGTTTCAAGAGTGCTGTGAAGCGTGGCGGAAAGACGGAGAACATCTTTATCGACCATATCTACATGACGGATATTACCGGCGATGCCATCACCTTCGAAACCACCTACTGGGACAATCATGTGGGAGCCAAGCAGCAGAGCGGTTCTAACGTGCAGAAAGCCGAATTTGTACCCGAATTCAAGGACATACATATAAGTAATGTGTATGTGCGCGGATGCAAGAACGGTATCGTGGCGCATGGCGAAAAGGGTATGATACACGACATCACCGTCAAGGACTGCAACATCTTCTACAACAAGCAGGCACAGGACATCGACAATACCTGCGACGTCAAGGTGGAGAATGTCAACTTCTCTACCTTCAAGGCAGCACAGTAAGCACCTCTCCCTCTACGGAGAAATGCACATCCATACCCTCATAAGGCATACCGTATACCTTGTGGGGGTCTTTTTGATAATGGGGACGGGGGTCTTGGGCCAAGACTTCCTGAAGCACGGTTATCTGCTTCCCGTCAAGTCCCCGGCTCAGCAGACTGCGCCTGGTTTCATCTGGCACGACAACCTGCAGCCTTCCCCATTTGCGCTTGTCCACAAAACCGCTCTTGGCTCCCTCGTGGCAGTCGGCGTAGGTTACATAGGGCTTGATGTCGTAGATGGGGGTCCCGTCCATCAGGTCGGCTCCCTTTACATGGATTACCGGCCCTGAGGGTGTCTGCCATTCCACTTTGGAGAGTCGCACCGACGAAAGGCCTAAGCTGTTGGGACGGAAAGGGCTGCGCGTGGCAAAGACGCCCATCTTCTCGTTTCCTCCCAAGACGGGCGGTCGCACCACTGGGCTGTTGGTCTTGTGCCTGTTGGCAGAAAAGCCCCAAATAAGCCACAGATAGTCGAAATCTTCTATTCCCCTCAGCGAATCGGCATTACGGTAGTCTGGCTCGAACACAATCTTCCCCTCAAGCTCGGGGACAAGACCGGCCTGCTTGGGTATGCCAAACTTGCTGGCAAATGGTGAGCGAAATCGTGCTATAGGAGTAATATCCATCGTCGTTTTTTTGTTGCAAAGATACGAATAGTTTGAAAAATAATGCTACCTTTGCATGCAAATAAAAACATCAGCAATGAAAATACTAAGGCCAGAATACGAGATTTGGGAGCAGCCGTCCGGCGAAAACGGCATCTATCGGCAGATAGAGCGCGCCGGCAGAGTGTGTTACAAAAGTGAAGACAAGACAACGGACGATTCCGCCAAACCCTTTGTCGGCAGGATGATAGCCAACGAGCATTATGCCATGCTCGAGCACGGAACCGTATACCTCGTCTGTCCTCACGGCGAACTGTCCATGCTGTCACGCAATAAGTTCTCGCGTTGCAATACCTTCGACGGCAAAGACTATATCACTACCAACCTCAGGGTCTTGGCAGAGAACAAGGCCATGGACAGCCTCCGCTTTCTCGGTGCATACGAAGAGGGGAGACACGAACTGCGCATAACGGTGCATTTCACCACGCAAATTTCCATCACGCGCGAGTATAACCGCCACCGTGCCAACTCCATGGCTGAGCAAAGCACACGCTACTGCAACTATTCCAAAAACAAGTTTGAGGGCGAGATAGCCGTCAACATCCCGTCGTGGGTAGACCAGGAAGCGCAAAACGGGCATGAGGCCGACAAACTGAAAGCGCAGCAACACCTCGGCACGCTTTGTCAGGACATCTGTACAGGCAACGATGCAAAATGGACAAAAATAGACGCTTGGCTCTTTGCCAACCTTTCTGCAGAATTTGCCTACTTGAAGCTGATTGCCGCCGGCTGCAAACCGCAGGAAGCCCGTTCGGTACTTCCGCTCGACTGCAATACCGAACTGGTACACACCGCGTTCCTCTCTGATTGGCTCCATTTCTTCGACCTCCGTGCCCTGGGCACTACCGGTGCTCCCCATCCAGACGCAAAGGCTTTGGCTTTGCCGCTCATGGAGGAGTTCAGAAGTAAAGGCTGGATAAAATAACCCGTCTTCCTTGTTGCCGAACGAGTCTACATACTACCGGTAAGAACCATAAAACAAAAAAAGTTTCAAAAAAATTTGGTAGTGTCAAAAATAAGCCGTACCTTTGCATCCGCTTAATGAAACCAACCATTATCCTTTCGGTTGATTAGGAGAGATGGCAGAGTGGTCGAATGCACCGGTCTTGAAAACCGGCGTACTGAGAGGTA
>CAVKZC010000293.1:0-3340 GCA_963660455.1 Sphaerochaetaceae bacterium
GTCAAGCCTCAACGGTGTAGGCGAAAGGCGAGTCTATCCCAAGATGGTAACCAACAGGCAGTTGGGCACCAAGGAGTTCATCGAAAAGATGCAATCCCACAACCATGCCATCTCGGAGAGTGTGGTGGCAGCCGTGCTTACCGACGTGGCAGACTACCTCGGTGAGATGCTCGCCATGGGATATACGGTGAAGCTGGACGACATCGGCACCTTCTCCCTCTCCCTCGACTTCGACGATGAGAAGCCAGTGGAAATGCAGGGAGATGACGACAAGATGCTCCATCGCAAGGTGAGGGTGAAGGACGTGAACTACAAGTCGGACCCTGAACTCGTGAAACGCGTTAACCGGGACATAGAACTGAAGCGGGACATGGGAGGCGTGACCCGACTCTACAAGCAGAGATACACCCTGGAAGAGCGCATCGAGCGGGGCCGGCAATTGTTGGAAAAGCAGTCTTTCTTCACCCTGCGAGAATATGCCAACCTCAACAACCTGAGTCGCACCACCGCCTCGCTGGAACTGAAGAGGTTGACTCACGGCGAAGATGCCCCCTTCGACTATACAGGAAGCGGAAGCCATAAGGTCTGGGTGAAGAGGGGATAGAAATACATAAGGCGTGTTTTAAAAAGGCGCAGGTTGCCCTTTCTAGGGCGCATTGCAATCGTACTGGTCTAAACAATTTTACTGCAAAGATAAGTGTTTTATCGTCTATGGACGACAAAAAAGCGATATTTTTGTCGTCCATAGACGATGAAAAAGTTGTAAATATTATGGGCTATAAAAACTATTTCTACCAGAATGCTGTTTCTTATAGTTGTCATCGTATAGCCCCAAAACACGTCGGACTATACCTTTCTTTATTCCGGGAAATACCCGAATACCACAAACGTGGTAGCACGAATGCCACTACTGTGCTATTTCCCGGTATGAAATTTCGCCGTACCTTTGCACCGTCAATCAGAACAAATGCAGGTTGGCAGATTTATATAAATGAATAAACGAGAATAGAGTAACAATTAAAAATAAAGAAAGGACACAGATTATGAGTACAGAAAAGAAACTTCGCTTTGAGACACTTCAGTTGCACGTAGGTCAGGAGAATCCGGACCCAGCCACCGATGCACGTGCGGTGCCTATCTACCAGACCACCAGCTACGTGTTCCGCAACTCGCAGCACGCAGCCGACCGCTTCGGCCTTCGTGATGCCGGCAACATCTATGGGCGTTTGACCAACTCAACCCAAGGCGTGTTCGAAGACCGTGTGGCAGCCCTTGAAGGCGGTGTGGCAGGCTTGGCAGTAGCCTCAGGTGCCGCAGCCGTAACATACGCTCTGCAGAACATCTGCCAGAACGGTGACCACATCGTAGCAGCCAACAATCTCTATGGCGGTTCTTATAACCTCATCGCACATACACTTACCACACAGGGTGTTACCTACACCATCGTAGACACCCGCAACTTCGCCGAGGTGGAGGCCGCCATCCAGCCCAATACCAAGGCACTCTATGCCGAGACCTTCGGTAACCCCAACTCCGACGTGACCGACATCGACAAGCTCGCCGAGATTGCCCACAAGCACAACATCCCGTTGATTATCGACAACACCTTCGGCACACCCTATCTCATGCGTCCAATCGAGCACGGAGCCGACATCGTGGTTCACTCTGCCACCAAGTTTATTGGCGGTCATGGTTCCTCCCTCGGTGGTGTCATCGTAGACGGTGGTAAGTTCGACTGGAAGGCCAATGCCGACAAGTTCCCCACGCTCGCCAAGCCAGACCCATCTTATCATGGTGCCGTCTTCGCAGACGTGGCAGGTGCTGCAGCCTTCGTGACCCGCATCCGTGCCGTCATCCTTCGTGATACTGGTGCTACGATCTCTCCGTTCAACGCATGGATTCTGCTCCAGGGTCTGGAGACATTGAGCCTCCGTGTGGAGCGCCACGTACAGAACGCCCTCAAGATAGTGGAATACCTGGAGAACAACCCGAAGGTAGCAAAGGTGAACCATCCTTCCGTGCCCAGTCATCCCGACCACGAGCTTTACAAGAAGCTTTATCCCAACGGTGCAGGCAGCATCTTTACATTCGAGATTAAGGGCGGTGAGAAAGAGGCTTGGGAGTTCATCGACCATCTGCGCATCTTCTCCCTGTTGGCCAACGTTGCCGATGTGAAGTCGCTCGTTATCCACCCAGCCACCACTACCCATTCACAGATGAGTCCCGAGGAGTTGGAGGAGCAGCACATCTATCCTTCTACTGTCCGCCTGAGCGTAGGTATCGAGAATATCGACGACTTGATTGAGGCTCTCGACGAGGCGTTCACCTATGTAAAGTAATAAATAGATAAAGCTATGGCAAAAATATATAAGCAGATTACCGACCTGATCGGTAAGACTCCCTTGGTGGAACTGGGCAAGTTCTCAGTCTCCAAGGGCCTGGAGACCCCAGTCATCGCCAAGGTGGAGTTCTTCAACCCCGGTGGTAGTGTGAAAGACCGCATCGCGTTCGCCATGATAGAGGATGCGGAGAAAAAAGGTATCCTGAAGCCGGGTGCTACCATCATCGAACCAACCAGCGGCAACACAGGTGTGGGTTTGGCATTGGTATCGGCGGTGAAAGGCTACCACCTCATCCTCACCATGCCCGAGACGATGAGCGTTGAGCGCCGCAACCTCGTGAAGGCATACGGGGCACAGGTGAAACTCACAAGCGGCAAGGACGGAATGCCCGGTGCCATCAAGGCTGCCGAGGAGTTGCGCGACTCCATTCCCGGTTCTGTCATCCTGGAGCAGTTTGAGAACCCAGCCAACCCAGCCAAGCACTATGCCACGACAGGTCCTGAGATCTGGGCCGACACGGATGGTGAGATTGACATCTTTGTGGCGGGCGTAGGTACTGGCGGTACCATCTCGGGTATCGGTAAATACTTGAAGGAGCAGAACCCCAACGTAAAGATTATCGCTGTGGAACCTGCCACGTCGCCCGTGCTCAACGGTGGCCAGAGCGGTCCTCACAAGATACAGGGTATCGGTGCGGGATTCATCCCCAAGACCTATAACGGTGCATACATCGACGAGGTGTTCGATGTGCAGAACGACGATGCCATCAAGGCCGGTCGCGACCTGGCACAGACAGAGGGACTCCTCGTGGGCATCTCCTCTGGTGCTGCCGCCTTCGCCGCTACCGAAATAGCCAAGCATCCGGAGAATAAAGGTAAGAAGATTGTTGCTCTCTTGCCCGACACGGGAGAGAGATATTTAAGTACTGTACTCTATGCTTTCGAGGAGTATCCTCTGTAAAGCGTTGCTGAAAAGCATGTCCAAGCGAAAGCCAGCCT
>CAVKZC010000294.1:0-3315 GCA_963660455.1 Sphaerochaetaceae bacterium
GAAAAAATCATCTGTTAGGGGTTAGGAAAATGGAAGGTGGATTGTAATATAGGCAAAACGATTGAGAAAAAAGGAAATGCAAGCAGGCAAGGAAACGATAGAACGGCTCTTCCGCCAGCATTATCTCAGGATGTACCAGTTGGCCAGGGTACTGCTGAAGGATGATGCGGCGAGCAAGGACGTGGTGAGCGAAGTCTTCGCCGATGTGCTCGGTGAGAAAGTAGTCCTGCGCACCGACAGCACGGAGAGCTATCTGTTGGTTTGCGTGCGCAACAAATGTCTCAACCTGTTGAGCTGGCAGAAGATGCAAGACCGTGTGCATCATCTCTTGCAAGCCGATGCGTCGCCCAGCATCGCTCCCCAGGAGTCGATTCTCTCTGAGATGAAAAGGGAGGAGAAGAAGATGGAGGCGATACAGACTTACATGGAGACGGAGCTTACGCCACAGACCCAAAAGGTGCTCGACCTTCGGTTTCGCCAGAAGCTCAAGTATCGGGAGATAGCCTCGGAACTCGGCATCAGCGAGGTGGCGGTGTATAAGCATTTGGCGCAAGGCATCAAGAAATTAAAGCAGCAATTCAACCCTTAGCAGGGGGGGTGTCGAGTAGTAAAACCCTTAGTAGATAGATTATGGACAAGTTTGAAAAGATTTTGGATGTGATTGACCATCAGGACAAGTATTCTGATGAGGAGATTCGTGAGATATTGCAGGACGAGGAATGCCGCAAGCTCTACCAGACGATGCAAGAGGTGGACTCGGCACTCGTTAGGCAGGAAACACCCCAGGTGGATATTGACGAGGAATGGCGGAAGTTTGAAGACGGTCATCGCTCCAAGTCTTCTTGGCGCAAGATGGCAGCAGCCATCGCTGGCTTCGTCTTGGTCTCTGGCTTCGCCTTCGCTGCCATTCATTCCTTTGTGAAGAAAAGTCAGGAACCGATGCTCATCGCCGACCATTCGGAAGTGGTGGCAAAGGATTCTGTCAAGCAAGACACGGCACGATGGCATCAGCAGCCTGCTGACGGGAAAGCGGAAAAACCTGCCATTCACAAGACTTTTGAGAACGTATCGTTCGACAAGATGATGGCGGAGATTGCCGCTTATTATGATATGCAAGTGAAGTTTGACAATGCTGAGGCTAAGAGCCTCCGCCTCTATTACGAGTGGGACAGCCGTTCGGGCATCGAGAGCATCGCCAAGGAACTGAACCAGTTCGAGAATGTGAACATCGAAGTGGTGGGGCAGACCCTTGTCGTGAAATAGCCCCTATATATAATTAAGGTGTATCCCAAGCATCAAAATCGCATATCATCATGAGAAGAATATCCATCATCATACTCTTGCTGTGCGCCATCGCTTCTACGGCAAGTGCCCAGCAAATCATTCGCAACTATCACGACCGCAGCATGTCGGATGTCCTCATCGACCTCGGAAAGGCCTCCGACCGCTACAAGGTCAGCTTCATCTACAATGAGCTGGAGGACTTTACCATCACCCAGAACATCCACACGGACAACCTTCCCGATGCCATCCGCAAGGTGATCAGCTATTACCCGATGAAGATGACGGTGGGCGATAGCCTGATTACCGTGGAGTGTACCCGAAAGAGTGACCGCAAGCTGATAGGGCGGCTGATAGACAACCACAACCTGCCCGTGGAGTTCGCCAACATCCAGTTGCTCAGTCCGCAGGACTCCTCCTTCCTCTGCGGTGGCGTGAGCAATGCCAACGGCGACTTCGTGATTCCCTGCCAGCAGCGCCAGGCCATCATGAAGGTTTCCTTCGTGGGTTACAAGACCATCTGCCGGCTTGTGGATGTCGCCCGCATCGGCAACGTGAGGATGCAGGCTGACAGCTACCAGCTCAAGAAGGTGGTGGTGAAGGGCAGTCTCCGCACAGACCAGGGCGACCACGCCAACTATACCTTCAACGACGAGCAAGTCAAGAACGCACGCCATTCGCAAGACCTCCTTGCCACACTTCCCGGCATCTATACCGACCCCATGACCGGCAAGACCGCCAGTATGGTGGGCAAAAGCATCAAGATACTCATCAACAATGTGCCGATGACGAGTGAGAACGACCTGAAGGCGATTCCATCCAACAAGATCAAGAGGGTGGAATACTACGAAGACCCTCCTGCGAGGTATGGCGATGCGGGCATACTCATGAACATCATCACCAAACCGCTCGACACAGGATATGCCGTAGGCTTCGACGTGTCGAGTGCCCTGGCCACGGGGTGCAACGACGACAATATCTATTTCAAGTACAACAAGGGCAACCACCAGTTTTCGTTCGACTATACGCTCAATGTGCGCAACTACAAGGACTGGATAGAGGACAACCAATATGCCTTTACGCTCAATGACGCGACGGCGGTCTATGACTACCACCGCCACAAGCGGTTCGGCTATACGGATAATATGTTCAACCTGAAGTATGCTTACAGTAAGCCGGAGGACATCACCTTCCAGGCCACTTTCTCGCCAGTCATCTCCCATAAGTTCAACCGTGGTGACGGCGAGGTGAAGACGCAGAACAATCCCGACTGGCAGGACGGTGTGGAACATTCCGACATGTACGTCAACTATGTGAAGCCTGCCCTTGACCTCTATCTCAGCAAGGAGTTCGCCCACAAGCAGTCGCTCGACGTGGACGTACTCGGCTCTTATTTCAACACGAAGCAACGGATGCTCAACCAGCAGTGGGCGGCAGACAAGGAACAGGTGCTGTCGGACGATGACATGCAGTCGAAGATGAACGTCTATTCCTTGATAGCGGAAGCCGACTATAGCAAGGAGTGGAAGAAGGGCGAGTTGGATGCGGGCATCAGCACATGGAACAAGTGGAGCGATTACAATATCCGCAATATGATGTCAAACTATGAGCCTTCGCAGTATTCTTCCTGTGTCAATATTCATACGGTCTATGCCCAGTATCAGAACAAGATAGGCAATCTCACCTATCGCATCGGAGTAAAGAGCACTTGGAGAAAACAGAGCTATGAAGACCTCACATTCAACAGCAACTACACTCTTCCCTTGCTCTATCTCTCCTATAAGCTGAAACATGGTTCGTTGCAGTTGCTCACATCGAGCGGCATCAATTATCCCGCCATCTCCACGTTGAGCGAGAATATGACCGTCGTCATCCCCGGGTTGCTGAAACAAGGCAATCCGAACGTAAAGGCAACGATGGAAATGGGACCCATCTTCCGTTACACTTATAACGATGCCCTGCTCTATATGCAGGTGGCATTGTACGGCATCTACAACGACAAGGTCATCACACCTTATTATTATTGGAAGACCA
>CAVKZC010000295.1:0-3304 GCA_963660455.1 Sphaerochaetaceae bacterium
GGGAAAAATCCGTCTATCTCAATGCCAACACTCTGCCGAGGATGAGTTTTTTATATTCCTTCTTCATGCTGACGGGCAGGAATGAGGAATCTATCAAGTCGAGCCATTTTACGATGGAGCGACGGAATTTCTTGGCGATATTGTTGATTACCTTTTCATTTAGTCCGGATGCCGTCATTACTTTCACGAAATCTGCTTTCTGCAATTTACGCTTTTTGCCATTGAGCGTCAAGGCTAATTCCTCAGTATCCTCGGGCATGACCAGCTTGGTGGACAGTAAGTCGTAGGCTGGTGTTAGTGCGTAGCCCAACTTACGATAGTTGTAGAGTGAGAAGTTCTTGAGATGCATGTCGGCATTGCCAGAAATCCATGAGAAGATGACTACCTCCCAATAGTTGACCAAGTCGAGTTGGGAGAAGGCGGAATACTTTTTGATGAGCTTGGCTATCTGCTCGTGCGATCCTTTATACTTGTATTCGGTTAGACGCTCCGACAACTGGCACATATCTTCCATCGGAACCTTCTCGCCATCGTCCAGACGGTCGATGCGGCGAGTAATATAGCATAGTTCACCATCCGCGAAACGTATCAGTGAATGGGGCACTACGGCAATCTTGGCAGCCTCGGCAAGGTGCATGGTCAAGTCCTCTATTTCGGGAAGACAGCGATAGCGGTCGGTCTGAGGTTTCAAGATGTATTTCCCCCACAGACCTACGATGGTGAACCGTGAAGGCTCGTTCTTGCCGCCAGGATTCACATCGAGCGATAGTTTTGCTTGTACTCCCGTCAAGGTGGTTTGGCTGCGCACTACTTGTTTGGCCAAGTATCCTATTTCGCTTCTTACATAGGGCAGTGTCGGAATTTCCTTTGAGCCGAAAAACTTCCGGGCGCATGCAGGATGATAGTCTGTTTGTCCTGCTTTGAGCGGTTTATAGCAATATAAACATTTTTCCATTTGTTAGTCCTTTCTTTTCCTATGACTCGTTATTGTCAGATAAGTCGTTCCCATCTATTGGAACAACGCTTATGGCACCGATGCAATCCTTGCAGCAAGCTAAGAGGAGCGACATACGGTCTCGCTGATTGATCTTCCAACTTTTCTCTGCGATATTCAGTAGCCATCCCTCGGGTATCAATCCGTCGAAGAACGGGAATAATACAGAGGCGTGGTAAGGCGCATCGGCCAAGGGAAGCGTCAGGCTGATGGTCTCCGCCTTTGGTGATGCAAGGTAGTCTGAATCATAAGCGAAGGTAAAGCCTGTCTCGTCCTCCGTCAGCAGTCCTGCATACTGGTCGTATAGAAATATCTTGCCTTGTTTCATATTCTGCAAATAATGGATATATAATATGAGGTGGATTTTAATCTCTCTTGATGGGAACGGGGCCCACTTCTTGTCCGAAGAGTAGGAGTACTTGGTTTACTTTGTCAAGACGGAGCGTCTCTTTGCCTTGTTCCATCTCTCGCACAAATCTCAGACCCACGCCCGATTTCGCAGCCAAATCCACTTGCGTCAGGCCAAACTGCTTGCGCATTTCCTTGATATATGATGATAATGTGTTGTTCATATTCTTTGTATATTCGTTGGTTGTGATATGTCTTTTATACCCTTTCGGGGACAAATATACAAAGAATAGATGAAAATACCCCCGAAGAGGTATAATTTCTTAGATAATTTAACTAATTATACCTTTTCGGGGGTAACTCATGCAACTTGTTTCTTACGGTACAGCCTGATAGAGGGCCATCATTGCCGCCTGTCCCACCTTTATATTTATTTTGCACGAAACAGCAGTCGGTTTCTCAAAAAAATGATTAGTTTTGCAGTTGTAAAACTATTAACAGACAGAAGAACAATGAAACAGCAACATGCACGTTTGATTCAGGCGATGGTGGAGTATGACGGGGGCGATGTGCCCCGCATACAGCACTTCATGAAGGTTCACGACTTCGCCGTGACCATCGCCCAACTGGAGGGAGTGGACGAGGACACCGTCTTCATCCTAGAGACCGCCGCCATCCTCCACGACATCGGCATCCACGTGTCGGAACAGAAATATGGCAACTGCAACGGTAAGTACCAGGAGAAGGAAGGCCCTGCCGAGGCTCGCAAGGTGTTGGCGCAAGTGGGTGGTTACACGCCCGAGCAGATAGAGCGGGTGTGCTTCCTGATAGCCCATCACCATACCTACAAGAACGTGGAGGGCATCGACTGGCAAATCCTGTTGGAGGCCGACTTCCTGGTGAACGCCTACGAAGACCACATGGCCATGGACGGCATCAAGACCTTCGAGGAAAAAGTGTTCAAGACTAGGACGGGCAGGCATCTGCTGGAGACGATGGTAGGGCTTCCTTACACTCCGCCATCTCCGTGCCCCGGTAGATGACCACGAGCTTGTGGAGCTGGGTGGTCTTCATGCTTGTCGCGCTGCGAGGCAGTACCGTTCAGTCGGTACGGCAATACTGTATAACCCGTACGCCAATACCGATTAGGGGGTACGCCAGTCCTGCTTAATCGGGAAAAACAGAAGGAGTGTGAGATGGAGTAAACAGAGTAAATAATGAACAAGAACGAAAGAAGATAATGTGATAACTCCCATAAATTAAGACAGGAACTCGCATGGCAGACAACACAACGAAAACCAAATTTTAGAAATAGAGCCTTTCAGCATTTCGCTCGCTGGAAGGCTTTTTTGTGCTTGGTGGCGAGGAAAGTGGAGGGAATGTTTGGCAATTCCAAATCTTTTCATTAATTTTGGGGCGTCTTTTCTCGGATGGTGGGCAAGGTGATGCCGGCCGTAATTCGGGAGGGGCTATTCTTTTGGAAATGACGTTTGCTAACGTTTGCTTCTGATAAACTGGAAATTAGGAACTTCAAGTGATATATCGGAGGGAGATGGCGGTGGACGTCTACTATACGTGTATATATACACGGCACAGGTGCGCCCTTTCGTCCAGGAAGGGTGTGCTTTGTGCTACATACATATATGCTGCGTTGGCGTAGGCGTGTCCTCTTGCTTCTGTTCTTGTAATATCACGGGTCTCCTAATACCTCAGTTTAACAAGGACATTCAAGGAGTAATGACCCCTGCGCCAATTTCTTTTGGAATAGAATCAATCTACAATTTTGCTGCTTTTGGGGGTGAGCAGAAATGAGAGCACCTTCCAAGCGTGTCTATGGTCTGTCCATGTTTCTTTGTAAGTGTGCTCTTTATTTCGACCGCTTATGAATAAACATGAACTCGCAAGGAAGATAAATGAACTGGAGGGACTGACGAACGAGGAGAAGTCGGAGTTGCTGAAGCT
>CAVKZC010000296.1:0-3264 GCA_963660455.1 Sphaerochaetaceae bacterium
CCTGAAAGGGCAACCTGCGCCTAGCCCAGGGCAACGCCCTGGGTATGCAAGGGGCTAACGTGCGCCCTGTAAGGGCAAAAGCGCTATTGTATACTGGGTGTTTTTAGGCGTGTTCTAAAAATTACCTTTGGTGGATTTTTAGTGCTTTCGCCCTTACAAGCGACATTCTCCCACTCGTAGATTCTTGCGCTTTCCTGTGTTATTCGCTGAGTCGCAGGAAAGCTTTGGGCAGATAGTCGATGATGTCGCTTGCGATGAGGCTCTCTTTTCCTAATTCTTTGGCGGCAAGGTCACCGGCAAGGCCATGCAGGTACATTCCCAAGCGACAGGCATCCGGTCTCTCGTAGCCCCGTGCCAGCAGGGCGGTAATGATGCCGGTGAGCACGTCGCCGCTGCCGGCTGTCGCCATGCCGCTGTTGCCCGTAGAGTTGAACTCCACGGCGCCGTTGGGCAGGCAGAGTGCCGAATAGTGCCCCTTTAATATAATGTACGCCTGTAGATGCTCCGCCAGTTCGCATGCCTTGGACAGACGCTCGTAGCTGCAGCCCGACGCATAGCCTGTCAGACGGTCGAACTCCTTGGGGTGGGGGGTGAGGATGATGCCTTCAGGCATCTGCTGCATCCATGCGCGGTGAGCACCCAGGATGTTGATGGCGTCGGCATCCAGGACCATGGGACAGCTGTTGCGCCTTATCTGGGCTATCAGGGCGATGGCGGTATTCTCGCCGGTACCCAGTCCGGGGCCGATGCCCAGCGCATTGTATGGGTCGGTGTCTACGGGGCGACTGAAGACTGTCTCTTCCACATCCATCTGGAGCACGGCCTCCGGCACACTGGTCTGCATGATGTCGTAGTTGCGTTTGGGCGTGTTTACCGTCAGCTTTCCTACGCCCGACCGCAGGCAGGCGCGTGCCGCAAGGATAGCTGCGCCCGACATGCCGTAGCTGCCGGCTATGAGCAGTGCATGCCCCATGCTGCCCTTGTGGGCAAAGTCGTCGCGCTGCTTCAGTAGTGGGCGTATGTCGTCTTCTTCCAGTATGCGGTAACGGCTGTCGGTCTGCCTGATGTATTCTGGTGACAGCCTGATGTCGAGCACCTTTACTCGCCCCAGGTATTTCTGACAGTCGGCCAACAGCATGGCCAGCTTCTTCTGTTGCAACGTCAGGGTGAGGTGGGCGTGCAGGATGTTCGAGGCGATGTTGTACGTGTTGTCCTCGCACATCAGTCCCGACGGGATGTCGATGCTTACGATGGTAGCCGGCGACGAGTTGAGGTATTTTACCAGAGAGGCGAATCCGCCGGCCAACGGTTTGTTGAGGCCACTGCCGAAGAGGCCGTCTACGACCAGTGTGTCTTCCGTAAGTGCAGGAGGGTCGAAGTTGACCGTTATCTCCGTAAACTCCTTTACCTTCTTGCCGTCTTGCAGGCGTTTCTTGTTGGCAGCACAGTCGGCTGACAACTTGTTGTGTATGTTGAACAGATAGACAGTGACACTGTAGTTGTCCTCGCTCAGCATACGTGCCACGGCGAGTGCGTCGCCGCCGTTGTTGCCCGGACCGGCAAAGACGATGACGGGGGTGCGGTTGGACCATTCGCCTTCGATGCTGCGGGTGATGGCACGTGCGGCACGCTCCATCAGCTGGAGTGACGAAACGGGTTCATGCTCGATGGTGTATTTGTCAAGCTCGTGTATCTGAGTACTCGTAAATATCTTCATAGTACTGCAAAAATACGAAAAAATGCTTTACAAGCCTTATGTATTCCGTATTTTTTTCGTAATTTTGCCGAAAAATAGCATATTTGATACTATGAGTATAGTTAAAATCAAGGACAAGACATTCAGGACTTCCCTTCCCGAGGCTGAAATCCTGGACAAGATTAAGGTTGTGGCAGACCGTATCAACCATGACATGGAAGGCAAGAACCCGTTGTTTCTTGCAGTACTGAACGGCTCCTTTATCTTTGCTGCAGACTTGATGCGTATGATAACCGTTCCCTGTGAGATTTCCTTCGTGAAACTCTCGTCCTATCAGGGGACGATGAGTACGGGCAAGGTGAAAGAGGTAATCGGCATCAATGAAGACCTGACCGGGCGTACCGTCATCATCGTGGAGGACATCGTGGAGTCGGGACTTACCATGAAGCAGATGATAGAAAGCCTCGGTACACGCAATCCGGCGGCCGTGCACATCTGCTCGCTCTTCGTGAAACCCGAAAAGCTGAAGGTGCCACTGGACATTGACTATCCCGTCATCGAGATTCCGGACGACTTTATTGTGGGCTACGGTCTGGACTACGACCAGCAGGGACGTAACCTCCGGGATATCTACACCATCGTGGAGTAATTTAAGGGTAAAAAAGTAAAAAGGTAAAAAAGTAAAAAGAGGGCATACGCCACAAAGGCTGTTGCCCCTTAACTTCCCTCTAACTTCCCTCTAACTCCCCTCTAACTCCCCTCTAAATTCCTTCAACTCCGAAACATAAAATTATATTATATATATTAAGGTAAAAATGAAGAATATCGTAATTTTCGGCGCTCCAGGTGCAGGCAAAGGCACACAGAGCGACAAGATGATTGAGAAGTATGGTCTCGGTCACATTTCAACAGGTGACGTGTTGCGTAACGAAATCAAGAACGGAACAGAACTCGGCAAGACTGCCAAGGGCTATATTGACAACGGACAGCTGATACCCGACGAGCTGATGATAGACATCCTCGCCAGCGTATACGACAGCTTCGGCAAGGAGCATGCCGGTGTCATCTTCGACGGTTTCCCACGCACCACTCCGCAGGCTGAGGCCCTGAAGAAAATGCTCGCAGAGCGTGGACACAAGGTTGCTGCCATGATTGAACTGTCCGTGCCCGAGGACGAACTGATGGCACGCCTTATCAACCGCGGTAAGGAGAGCGGACGCTCCGACGACAACGAGGAGACCATCAAGAAGCGTCTCAACGTATACCACACGCAGACTTCTCCCCTCATCGACTGGTATGAGAAAGAAGGCATCCATCACCACGTGGAAGGTCTCGGCACTGTAGACGAAATCTTCGCAAGAGTGTGTGAGGTGATTGACAATCTCTAGAAGCACTTAGCCCAGGGACATCCTGGGCTATGGTGCAAGGGAGATGCGCCCTGAAAGGGCAGAAGCGCCTAGCCCAGGGTATCACCCTGGGTAATGTTGTAAAGGAGAATGTCGCCCTGTAAGGGCAAAAGCACTACCATGCGCAAGATGTTTTATAGCGCTTTTGCCCTTACAGGGCGC
>CAVKZC010000297.1:0-3216 GCA_963660455.1 Sphaerochaetaceae bacterium
TGCACCCTTATGTCGTACGACTGTTCACTCTATAGTTGTATGGTTTGGAAGCCACTGTCGTACGGCTTGAGGGCTATTGTTGTACGACTATAGTTTAGGCAATTATATACTTTATGCACAGCATAATTTGCCACCATACATATCTTCACGTTGTTGTAGCTCTTGCCCAGCTTTTTCATTATGGTATTGTACGACTTGCGCACGGCAAAAAACATCAAGCGTGCGAGTGTGGTACAGCGAAGGCTGCGACCCACCTGGCGAATACGTTTTTTGTCAAGCGTTGGTGGCAGTAGGAGGTACAGTGCCCTCGCTGTACCAAGCAAGAGAATGGTACGGTGTAACACCGCTGAATAGTTACATGCCTAAAACTAGCGATTGCCCCTATTTTTATAAGATTCACTCCTTTCTTCGCCCCTAATTTTATAGGATTTAATTCATTTTCCGCCCCTAACTTTATAAAATTACGTATCTTTGCAACTGTATACCAAGCACTTGAAAAATATGGACAAATACTTGAAATGAAATATAGACCACGAGTTGTTGCTTTGGGCCCAATCATCAGCAAGAAAGCCGTTGCTGCTGAGAGGGGCAAGACAAGTGGGGAAAACAACTGCCGTGCGACAACTGGCCAGGCAGTTTGACAATTTTGCCGAGATAGACTTTAACGAGCGACAAGACATCCACTATATGTTCGATGGTTCTTATTCGTCTCAGGAAATCTGCCAGCTTCTTTCCGTCCAGTTGCAAACCCCCATCGTGGCAGGAAAAACGTTTCTGTTCTTCGACGAGATACAGGCATGCCCGCAGGCCATCAATCGGGGATGCTGCAAAGCATGCTGGACCTTGGCTTGGGCGAATACCTTGCTTCCACAGATATGCAGGTTATCAACCGGGGAGCTATAGCCGAGGCGTTTGTCGGCAACGAGATTGTCAAATCATCACCCTGTTACGACTCGCGGTCGCTCTACTGCTGGCATCGGGAGAAAAGCGGCAGCAGTGCTGAAGTGGACTACGTGGTGCAGATAGCAGACAAGATTCGTCCCATAGAAGTAAAATCGGGGACGAAAGGGTCGATGCAGAGCATGCGCCTTTTTCTCCAGCAGAAAGGCATCGACTACGGAATCCGTACATCCCTGGAAAATTTCTCACACTACGATGACATCAAGGTCTACCCCATGTATGCCGTCAAGAATGTGCTCGTCGAGAGACAGCCCTCTTAGAGTAAGGGCGCGTTGCAACCGTACAGCTCGTTTTTTCCGTGTTGGTGGGTTCTCTCTGTCCCTCTGCGCTTACTCCTTGCAGGCAGAGGCGTAGAGGCCGATGCAGGCACCGATGAAGCCGCCGCTCTTCTGGGTGCTGAGGTTGCTGGCATCCACGCCCTGCGCCAGCAGTTGCCAGTCGGCCCCTTCTTCGGCATAGTAGAAGTCGTAATATCTGCCGTGTGCCACCACCTTGAGGCGCAGCGTGCCTGGTGCCACGAAGGCAGAGGCTATCAGCGCGTTGTTCCCCTCGGCACGGGTAAGGGTGACGGCGAGCCTGCCCCTGAGCATCGTCTTGCCCAGCACGATGTTGTAGTCTTCCCTTTGCAGCAGGGCGATGCCCGCTATGTCCTTGTCGCTGCGGGGCGTAAAGTGGAGCGCTGTCTCGGCGGTGAACGCAGTGTGTTGCTGGCGTACCCATAGGGCGGAGACGGGGTCGCGCCGGTAGATGTTGCCGGGTAGGAGATCCAGTTCGAGCTTGCCGTCCTCCACCCTGTAGCAGTCGGCCGGGTCGCGCAGGAACATCCATCGCGGATGCAGCCCCTTGAGTCCGCCGGCTGACGGGCTTGCTCCGAAATGGTCAGTGTAGCTGAAGTTGCCCGTAAACCCGTTCTCCGGCAGCGGCTTCAGTCCCGTCTTGTCGCCTACAGGGGCTATCGGCGTGTGGGGCGGCAGGATTTCGGGCCATCCGTCTTTCCATGTCACGGGCAGGAGGTAGGTGTCGCGCCCCGTGTTGTACATGTCCTCCTCGTAGGGGCGGCATGCCAGGAACACGGCCCACCAGTTGCCCTTGGCATCTTCCACCAGGTCGGCATGGCCCGCACTCGACACGGGATAGGGGCGGTCGGGGGAAAGGCCGCTGCGCTGTGTGAGAATCGGGTTGCGTGGGCATTCCTCCCATGGCCCCATCGGGTCTTGTGAGCGCAGGATGACCTCGCTGTGCCAGCTGCCGGTACCTCCCTCGGCACACATCAGATAGTAGAATCGGCCCTTCTTGAACATGTGCGGGCCTTCTATCCATATCGGCTGCTTGTCTACATGCGTGCCGCCCCGCAGCACTTCCCTGAAGTCGCCCTTGATGGAGTCGCCCTTCACGTCGAACTCGAAGCAGCGGATGGCACGCTGCCCCTCATAGTCGGGCGTGCCTACCACGGGGGCATTGTGCACGATATACGCCTTGCCGTTGTCGTCGAAGAAGAAGCTGGGGTCTATGCCGTCTATCTTCTGCAGGTATATGGGGTCGCTCCACCCTCTGAGGGGGTCTTTGCTCTTCACGTAGAAGTTGCCGGCGCCCACGTTGGTGGTAATCATGTAGAAGGTCTTGTTCTTCTTGTTGTAGCTGATGGCAGGGGCATAGATGCCTCCGGAGACGTGCTGCCCCTTGAGCGGCACCTGCGAGGGGCGGTCGAGCACATGGCCTGCCGGCTGCCAGTTGACAAGGTCCTTGCTCGTGGACAGGGGCACGCCGGGGAAGAAGGTGAAGGAGGAGTTGACCAGATAATAGGTGTCGTTCACGCGGCAGACGGAGGGGTCGGGGTAGAAGCCTGCCAATATGGGGTTGTAGTATTGGCGTGTCTTGTCGATGGCGGCGGCGAAGCGGCTGTCGTTGCCCGTGTACTTGAAGTAGCCGAACGATGCAGTCTGTGCCTGCATCACGCCTGCCAGCATCAGCGAAAGCGATAGGAGTGAGAGTTTCTTCATAGGTTCTTTGGTTTTGAAAGATTGCGCTGCAAAGTTAGTACTTTCTGCGGGAATATTCCCTTTTCTATGTCACCAATGCATTTCGTATTGTATCATTTTTGCCCGATGATTCAAAAAAATATAAAGATGAGTCCGCTTGAAAGATTAAAAAGTATTCACAAAATTTGTGAATATAGGATTAATGTTTTACCTTTGCACTTATAAAGTAGAACAGTTGTGGAAGTGAAATTTAACGAGGATTATCTGCGCTTTACCG
>CAVKZC010000298.1:0-3208 GCA_963660455.1 Sphaerochaetaceae bacterium
CTTACTTTTTTAAAAACTAAGCCCGAAGTCCTATTTTAAAGGGCTTCGGACCGAACTCTTATGCCCTTTTGAGTTTTACCGGACAGCAATAATTTCAAAAAGTTCTCCGCCCGTGGCATTGGCAACCTTCTCTGCGGCGGCTTTCGTGGTGCTAGTGGCAGAGAAATAAGCGACAAGCACCTTGGGCGCTGCGTCCTGGTTAGAAGTTGTGACTTCCACGGAAGCCTTCTTGCCACAAGCCATCAAGGAGGTGATAGTTGCAGCTGTAATAGCGATAAGTGATAGGATTCTTTTCATTTGCTTCGTGTTTGTTTATTCCTTTATGTAATTATTTACCACGTTGCGCTCATTCACCGCATTCTGATCGACGAGCTTGAGGTTCTTCACCATCTTCAGCGTTCCTTGCTTGTAATGTTGGAAATGTGGGGATGCGATGTGTTTGTGGTATGCCTCTTGGCTGGCGTAGGTTTCGAGAATGGTGACAACATTGGGATTGTCTTTTTCTTGCATGGCGTACATGGTCAGAACGCCCGGCTCGGTGCGTAGGGACGTTTCGCCCACTTGTTTGGCATATTCCAGATATTCACCAATATACTCGGGATAGACCTCGACGTGAGAAAGACGCACAATGCCGTCAGACTGCATCGGCTCCTTGGCGCACAACTCCTTGGTGTTCTGCCAAACGAAATTGGTGGTGCGCTTGTCGATAAGCCATCTACCATTCCGCTTTACGTATTCGTCGTTGTAATAGGCACCGTCGGTAATCTCAACGTTCTTGCCCCGAAGCGTCCCTTTCAGATACACTTGACAGTAGGAAACACCTGTCGCATGGTCGCCATCGATTTCCACAATTTGCTGACCATTCATGTGGAACACATGAGAAAAGTTAGAGAGATAACTGGCAAATGCTTTACCAATGCTCTCCCGTCCTTTATATGTACCCACCAGTTTGCCGTCGTAATAGGTGTTTACCTCTGCATCCTCTGTGAAGAGCAACACCTGTGTATCCACATCCTTTTGATCTGCAAGAATGGAGAATGAGTCTACGAGCTCCTTCAACGCCATCTTGTCCTCAATGAGTTGGAGGCGTTCCTTGGTACTCTGTGCCATAACGCCCAATGCAAAAACGAGCATGAGCGTTGCAGATATGATTATCCTTTTCATTAGTTCCTTTGTTCTTGATGATGATTAGTCCTATTTACGCTTTCGGTTTCAACTCTCCATAGAAATAGGCGGCGGTTGTTCCGCCGTCCACAAGGAAATCTGAACCTGTGATGAATGCACCTCGGTCGCTCATCAGTAGCTCCGCCACATTGGCCACTTCGTCGGCAGTGCCGGGACGACCAGCAGGACACTTGGCGAACATGTTCTTGTAGAAATCACCACGGGGACCATTGAACTCATCCAAGGCCAAAGGCGTGACGATGATGCCCGGCGATATAGAGTTGATGCGTGCGCCTCGTTCTCCCCACTTTACGGCCTCTGCCATCACTCGCTTCACGTTGCAACGCTTCGCCATTTGGTAGGCATGCAAGGTGTTACGGATATTCTGCGGTTGAAGCATATCGAGGTTCAACAGTTCTTCGGTTGGAGTTGTGGCAAGAAGTTCGTCCTCCTTAGGAGTTAAGGCTGGCATACGATGTCCCGACTGACTGGAGATGGTCACTCCCACGCCACCTTCTTTGATGACCTTGCCCACTTCTTCCAATAATACCGCCGTGCCATAGAGGTCTACTTTAAGAATGGTCTCAATGGGGGCTTGGCTTGGCGAAACACCTGCGGCATTGACGAGCATGGATATTTCTCCGTATTTCTGTGCTTCGGCAATCATATCAAGAATGGAAGTCCGTGAAGATAAGTCCATCTCTATGCTGACGGCATCAAATCCAGCCTCGTTCATTGTACGGGTGATGTTTTCGGCATTGGCCTTGCTTTTGTCACCTATCATAATCTTCTTGTCGTAACCCATGCGTCGTGCTATTGCCATACCAATCTGACCGGCACCAGCTAGAATCATTACTTCTTTCTTACGCTCTGTATCCATTTCTTATCCTTTTGTTGTTTCTTATTCCTTTCCTATTTCCTCAAATCTCTCCTTGTCTAGATACTTGATGACCTTGGCAGGATTTCCTACGGCAACGGCATAGTCGGGGACGGACTTCGTTACCACCGATGCTGCTCCTACGATGGCGTGCTTTCCTACGGTGATGCCAGGGAGAATGGTGCTGCCTGCTCCAATCCATGCGCCCTTACAGATGCGTACGGGGCGACAGGTGATGACGTTGCGTTCATAAGGGTCGTGGTTATTGCTGATGAGTTGTACGTTGGCGGCAATCTGAGCATCATCCTCTATGGTAATGCCGCCCGCAGACATCATCAGACAACCGTTCATCACGATAACGTTCCGCCCGATACTCACCTCGTGAGGACGCACCGCTGTCAATGGCGACATGACTCTGGAACCTTCGCCTATCTTTCCCTTGAAAATCTCACGTTGTAGAGCCCACCATTCCTCGGAGAAGGGCAAGGCTTGATTGAACCGATAGATTAATTGTGCTTGATGGGCAGCAAGTTCCATCTGCTCCTTGGTCTGTTTTGTTACGTCTATTCTGATTTCATCCATAGTTCTTTTCTTAATGTATTTATCCACGCAGCAAAGATACGGTCATTCCACCAAAGATATCGTAGATAAATTACGGATAGAATGAAACAAATTACGGCAAATAGAATAACAAGCAGATCTTAACGATGCTATATTAACAACATGATGACCGACACGCAGGTTACAGCCGTTGTGAAGTACCTAAATCCTTTCTCGGGTAATCGCTTGACAAGCATGATACCAAGAATACCACCAATAAGAACGAAAGGAATGGTACAGGCATCAAGCATCAAGGAGGATGTCGATATATTGTCCCAAGCAAATATCTGAATAGGAACCTTCAGATAGTTGACCACAAGGAAAAACCAAGCGTTCGTACCCACAAAGTTGTACTTTGGCATCTTTATCGACAAAAGATAGATAGCCATGACGGGACCAGCCGCATTGCCAATCATTGTGGTGAAGCCTCCGAGAAGACCAAATATAGCCCCATACCACCAGCATGAAGAAAAACTGTTCTCCTTGCCTTTCCAATCAGACCAAAACATAACCAGGGTCTGCTAATTAATTATAAGTATTTGATTATTAACATGTTATCACATAAAA
>CAVKZC010000299.1:0-3178 GCA_963660455.1 Sphaerochaetaceae bacterium
ACGAGAGCCGCCGTCACGAGCATGGGAAATATCTTGTCCATATACTTTCTTGTGCTATGATGCCACAAAGGTAAGCAAAAAAAACAAAACCGCCAAAGCACCGAGCAAATAAACAAACAAAATGGGCAAACAAAAAAACGCCCCCTTTTCACAAAGAGGACGCTCAACCTAATACTAACTAATAAATCCTATTGAACTTTTTACACGATTAAATAAAAGTTCTGTTTATGAATTCTAATCATACATAAGACGCACGTAAGGCTGAAAAGTTTAGTGAAGGACTGAAAAAGAGTGTCGTTTTAACGCTCTTTTACAAAATTAGGTATCTTCATCCGTATCGTTAACTTTTGTTTGCCGCCCATACACATATCACATAGGAAGAAAAGAAAGCCGTTTACTTAATTTTTGACATAAAGAGACCATGTTTTTCAAATAATTGTGTTAACTTTGCACTCCATAAGCAACAACCATTATGAAACAGACGGTCTTTACACTTCTCCTTGCTCTCCTCAGTCTGGCGGCATGCCGCCACGGACAGACGGAGACGGACACCACAACGGTGGACACCGTACCGCTGCTGGTGACCCAGGTACAGAGGTGCTCGCGCCTGTATACAGCCGAGGCGCACATACACAAGATAGTGACGCACGACGACCAACTGAAGTTGAAAGGTTCCATCCTGCAGAACGACTTCTCCATTCCCCTGCCCGGTGGCAGCCGCAAGGTGGCCATACCCATGGAAGCCACGGTGAAGGCATACATCGACTTCGCCGATTTCTCTGACAAGAACGTAAGGCGGAAGGGCGAGAAGATAGAAATCATACTGCCCGACCCCAAGGTAATGCTCACCGCCACGAAGATAGACCACGCCAATGTGCGCCAGTATGTGGCGCTGACACGCAGCAACTTCAGCGACGAGGAACTGAGTGCATACGAACAGGAGGGACGCAAGGGCATCATAGCCGACCTGCCTGCCCTCGACATCGTGGAGACGGCACGGCGCAGTGCGACCCACACCCTCGTGCCAATGCTCACCGACATGGGGTTCAAGGCGGAGAACATCACGGTGAGTTTCCGCAAGAAGTTTACCGCCAGCGACCTGTGCCAAATGATACAGGACATCACCACTGTGGAGAAAAAACGATAACCCCCGAACATGAAGAAACTGCAACTCATCATCATCCTCGCACTCGTCGCCCTCATAGGCGGCATGCTGATATGGACCATGCGCGGCACCCGCGCCACCGTGGCACAAGAGGGACGCACCATGCTCTCGCCTTCGCAGGTGAAGAGCATCGAGGCCATAGGTCAGTGGGAGTTTCTCTCCGTAAGCGACGAGGAACTGGTGGACACCGTGCGCCGCGGCTTCTTCGGCGACAAGCAACTGGTACGCATCTACTACGGCACGCTGCGCCTGGGCATCGACATGCACGACGCCGAGGAAGGATGGCTCAAGGCAGAGGGCGACAGCATCGTCTGCACATTGCCACCCGTCAAGTTGCTGGACCGCAACTTCATAGACGAGGCACGCACACGCTCCTTCTTTGAAGAGGGCGAGTGGACAGGGAAAGACCGTCAGGACATGTACGACCGTGCCTACCGCGCCATGACAGCCCGCTGCCTGTCGCAACAAAACATAGCCACCGCTGCGCAGAACGCCAAGACACAGTTTGAAAGCCTGTTCCGCACCATGGGCTACGACAACGTAAGGGTAACGGTGGGGCAATGACATTCCCCACCCTATATATATAATAAGGTATAAAGAGTACACATCACTAAAGAGAGGCTTATGGACATCATCAACGACTTTTTCGCATCATTCAGTTCATTCCTGTGGGGATGGCCCATGATTATCCTTCTGTTGGGCACACACCTGTTCCTCACCATCAGACTGCACTTTCCGCAGCGCAAGATATTCACCGCCATACGCCTGTCGGTATCCAAAGACAAGAACGCCACGGGCGATGTGTCGCAGTTTGGTGCCTTGGCCACGGCCCTTGCCGCCACCATCGGCACGGGCAACATCATAGGTGTGGCTACGGCCATTGCCCTCGGAGGACCGGGTGCCGTGCTGTGGTGCTGGCTTACGGGTGTGTTCGGCATCAGTACCAAGTATGCGGAAGGCCTATTAGCCGTGAAATACCGCGTCAAGACAAAGCGGGGCAGGATGTTGGGCGGACCGATGTATGCACTGCAGAAAGGACTGGGTTGGAAGTGGCTGGCCATTCTCTTTGCCGTCTTTGCCGCCCTCGCCTCGTTCGGCATAGGCAGTACGGTGCAGGCTAACGCCATCTCTACCCTCATACAGGACCAGTACGGCGTGGCTACATGGCTCACGGGAGCTGTGGTATGTGCTCTCACCGCTGCCGTACTCATCGGCGGCGTGAAGAGCATCAGCAGGGTGTGCGGTGCACTGGTGCCGTTCATGGCACTGTTCTATGTGCTGGGATGCCTCTATATCCTGGTTGTCAACCATGCCTATCTCTGGGATGCCGTCAAGGTCATTGTCTCCTCGGCATTCACACCCCAGGCTGCAGGAGGCGGCTTTGCAGGCAGCACCGTCATGATGGCGGCACGCTACGGCATTGCCCGCGGCCTCTTCTCCAACGAGTCGGGTCTCGGTTCGGCACCTATCGTAGCTGCCGCTGCGCAGACGCGTAACCCGGTACGCCAGGCTCTTGTCTCCTCTACCGGCACCTTCTGGGACACAGTGGTGATCTGCGCCCTCACAGGACTGGTCATTGTGTCGAGCATCATCGCCTATCCTGACATCGACTACCACGACGGGGCAGCCCTCACCAAGGCGGCATTCAACAAGATACCCTACATCGGTGCACCCATCCTCACCTTCGGACTCGTGACGTTCGCCTTCAGCACCATCCTGGGATGGAGCTACTACGGTGAGCGGTGCGTGGAGTACCTCAAGGGCAAACGCTGGATGATGACGTACCGTGTGCTTTACATCGTGAGTGTCTTCGTGGGCAGCACCATCAGCCTCGGACTGGTGTGGAACATTGCCGACTGCATGAATGCCCTCATGGCGATACCTAACCTCCTGTCACTCCTCTTCCTCAGCGGCATCATCGTACACGAGACACGCAAGTACCTGTGGCGCGACCGTCTGGACCGCGACATGGACGAGAGCGAGATAGAGGAACTGGAGAAGGATTAGCAACAC
>CAVKZC010000300.1:0-3167 GCA_963660455.1 Sphaerochaetaceae bacterium
GAATTACAAAACATTCCTTTCAAGAAGTCATTCTTTTAAGGTTTTTTATATTTCAAACCTTCGCAATTTGGTTTTCTGCGGTATCCAGCACCAACACAACAAGGGAAAGCATCCTATTCCTCTGCCGCTTTCTCCTGTTCTGCCTTCAGGTCTGCCTCGTGCTCCTTGAGGAAAGCATACATGGATTTCAGTGCTGTATTGGTGGCAATGGCCAGATTGATGTCACGACCGTAGTCCTTTTCCAACTTGAAGGTACGCACATCGTCCTTGCTGCCGTATGCCAACCAGATGGTACCTACAGGAATCTCGGGTGTTCCGCCCGTAGGACCTGCCACGCCAGTGGCGGAAATGGCATAGTCTACATGGAGGGCACGGATGGCACCAAGCACCATCTGGCGTGCCACCTCTTCGCAGACTGCCGTCTGCTCCACCAGCACATTATGGTCTACCCCAAGCAGGTTTTCCTTTACCTCGTCGGTATAAGACACTATACCGCCCTTGAAGTAATTGGATGCGCCCGGCACCGCAATGATGGCCTCGGCAATGCGCCCTCCGGTACAGCTCTCGGCCGTAGCAAGACTTTTCTCACTGTTGTAGAGCATCTCGGAAATGCTCTTGCTCAATATTTTACTTTCAAATTCCATTAGAATGAATATGTTACTTTATGACTGATTACTTAAACGTCACCTTGCTGTAGGCTGGCAGGTCGATGGTTGCAAAGTCCTTGTCACGGTACTTGAACGTACCGACACAGGCTATCATCGCCGCATTGTCTGTGGTGTAACTGAACTTGGGGATGTATATGGTCCAGCCGTAACGCTTGGCATGGTCCATGAAGGCATTGCGCAACCCGTTGTTGGCAGACACACCGCCAGCCACTGCCACATGCTTGATACCGGTAGTCTTGACTGCAAGGCGCAGCTTCTTCATCAGGATATCGACAATGGTGTACTCTATGCTGGCGGCAAGATCGTACTTGTTCTTCTCCACGAAGTCGGGATCGTCAGCCACCCACTTGCGCAGACTGTAAAGGAAACTGGTCTTGAAACCGGAGAAGCTATAGTCCATGCCGGGGATATGTGGCTCGGAGAAAGAGAAAGCCTTCGGATTGCCCTGCCGTGCATACTTGTCGACAACGGGTCCTCCCGGATAGCCCCACTCCAGCACCTTGGCACATTTGTCGATGGCCTCGCCAGCCGCATCGTCTATGGTCTGCCCCAGCACCTGCATGTCATTGTAGGCATTCACCTTGACAATCTGAGAGTTTCCGCCACTTACCAACAGGCACAGGAAGGGGAAAGGAGGAGCCGTCCGGTCGTCATCGTTCTCCTTGATGAAATGCGCCATGACGTGTCCCTGCAGGTGATTGACATCTATCAACGGGATATTGAGCGAACGGGCAAAGCCTTTGGCAAAGCTGACACCCACAAGCAAGGAACCCATCAGTCCGGGACCGCGTGTGAAAGCCACAGCCGAAAGGTCTTCTTTAGTGATACCGGCACGCGCTATGGCTTGATCCACTACGGGCACCACGTTCTGTTGGTGCGCACGCGAGGCAAGTTCGGGCACAACACCGCCATAGGCACGATGCACCTCCTGCGATGCCGTGACGTTGCTGAGCAACACCCCGTTGCGCAAGACTGCAGCCGACGTATCGTCGCAACTGCTCTCTATACCCAAGATGTAAACATCCTTATTCTCTTTCTCTTCCATCATTCTTCTTTTCTTAACAAGGGCATTTTCTTTACACCTTATTTATATATACCTAATTATATATAGATAAGGCACCGTCACCAAAGATATCAGTGTGTCAAGACCTCGACACCGTGCTCGGTCATCACGAACGTGTGTTCCCACTGGGCAGAAGGCTTCTCGTCGCCGGTGATGACTTCCCATCCATAGGGGTCATCGGCATCGATGAAGACTTTCCATGTACCCATGTTGATCATCGGTTCGATGGTAAACACCATGCCCGGCACCAGCAGCATGCCCGTGCCCTTATGCCCATAGTGGAGCACTTCCGGCTCCTCGTGGAACTCCAGTCCCACACCATGTCCGCAAAGGTCGCGCACCACGCCATAGCCGTACTTCTTACAATGCTTCTCGATGGCATGGCCTATGTCACCCACAAAGCTGTAGGGCTTGGCCACTTCAGCACCTATCTCAAGACACTCTTTGGCCACACGCACCAGTTGTTCCTTCTCGGGAGTGGTCTTGCCGCCCACGATAAACATACGCGAGGCATCGGCATAGTATCCGTCCACAATGGTGGTCATGTCGACATTGACGATATCGCCTTCCTGCAGCACATCTTCCTCTTTGGGGATGCCGTGGCACACCACTTCGTTGATACTGGTGCATACACTCTTGGGATAGCCCGAATATCCGAGACAGGCAGGTGTGGCATTATGGTCCTTGCAATACTGCATGCAGATATCGTCTATCTCCTGCGTATTCATGCCGGGGCGAATGGCTTCTGCCACAGCGTCAAGACAGCCCGTGTTCACCACGCCGCTCTTGCGTATGCCCTCTATCTGTTCCGGTGTTTTTATCAGTTCGCGGGTAGGCACCAATTTGCCCTTTCCCTCCCAGTACATCACCTGTTTGTCGAGTTCGGTAAGCGGTTGACCGGGCAGGCAATGCCATCTTCTTTTCTTGATTCCCATTTCTTTTTTCATTTGTTTCCTGGTTGGCACTGCTTTCGCAATGTGCATGCAAAAGTACAATCTTTTTTGCTAATTGCCAAACTTTTCACATACATTCTTGTACGGCCAATCTTTAACGGGAATGTAACATCTGTTTAAGAGGCTTGTAACATGCCGTCCTTACCTTTGCAGCCGTGTAAGAATACATCAAATTTCAATCATAAATATGAGTACTATTTATCTTTGTATCGTGATCTTCCTGCTGTGTCTGGCAGTGTTCGATCTCTTCGTGGGAGTCAGCAATGATGCTGTCAACTTCCTGCAGTCGGCCATCGGAGCCAAGGTGGCCAAGTTCCGCACCGTGCTGATCATCGCCTCTCTGGGCGTGGTGCTCGGTGCCATCATGTCATCGGGAATGATGGACATTGCCCGCCACGGCATCGCCAGCCCTGACCACTACTCGTTTGAGGAGATGATGACGCTCTTCCTCGCCGTCATGGTGACCGACGTCATTGTGCTCGA
>CAVKZC010000301.1:0-3092 GCA_963660455.1 Sphaerochaetaceae bacterium
AAGAAAACCGGGGCGCACCACCATATATTGTGTGGTACGCCCCGGTTCTCTTTTGTCTGCATTTATAGGATTCACCCCAGCCGCATCATGCCTTCGGCAGTTTCTTCCTCGAAACTTTGAAGCGGTCGAATCCGAGTCCGTACACACCAATGACGGCACTCTGGCTGACAAAGGCGGTGGGGTCAATCTCGTCTATGAGTCGGAAAATCTTCTGCGACTCTCGCTGGCGGGCCAGCACGAAGAGCATGTGCACATCCTTGCCGCTATAGCCGCCGTGGCCGTCAATAACGGTACATCCGCGGTCGGCAGTGGCATTGATGGCAGCACTCAGTTCCAGATACTTGTCCGACACGATAAAGAACTGCACCGAGCGTCGCAGCGTGCCCACCACATGGTCTACACAGAGCGAAGAGACGAAGAGGCACACATAGCCGTAGATGACCATCTCCCAGTCGCGCAGCACCCAGTAGGAACTGGTGATGATAAGCAGGTCGCATATCATGATGGCGTGTCCCAGCGAGATGTTGTAGTACTTGTTCACCATGGCAGCCACGGTGTCGCTTCCCCCCGTAGACCCGTTGCACGATAGTCCGAGACCGGCACTGCCTCCCATGAAGAATGCGCCCAGCACAGTGGCCATGAAGGGCTGGTCGGACAGGAGCGTGACATTGCCGCCAGTCTGGTTCTCTATCAATCGGGTAACGATGGCAAACACACCTACGGCATATACCGTCTTGATGCAGAAGCGCCACCCCAGCGCCCGGTAGGCCAGTGCCAGCAACAGGATGTTCAGTCCGAAATAGGACACGGACACGGGTATGCCGAACCCCCAGTAGAGGATGGAGGCAATACCTCCCACTCCACCCATGGTAATGTGGTTGGGCAGCAGGAACAGGTTGAGTCCCACACTGCCTATTATCATCGCGACGGCTATCAGCACATAGTCGCGTATCTCGTGAATCTTCGATTTTGTCGTCATTTTTTTTATATTTTTACCCTTTTACCTTTTTACTCTTTTACCTTTAACCGGCGCATGCCCTCTTTTTACTTTTTTACCTTTTTACTCTTTTACCTTTAGACGGCCTCTTCACTCTTCCCTCTTTTGTGTGAATATTTCTTGCTCAGGCCCTTGGCCAGTCCCCCCTCGCTCGTTTCCTTGTAGAGCGAGGGCAGGTCGTGCCCCGTCTGGCGCATCACCTCCACCACCTTGTCGAACGACACGCTGTGGTGTCCGTCGGAGAAGGAAGCATACAGGTCGGCATCCAGCGCACGCGCGGCGGCAAAGGCATTGCGCTCAATGCAGGGTATCTGCACCAGTCCGCACACGGGGTCGCACGTCATGCCGAGATGATGCTCCAGGCCCATCTCTGCGGCATACTCCACCTGTGCCGGACTGCCCCCGAAGAGCTGGCATGCAGCAGCCGAGGCCATGGCACACGCCACGCCCACCTCTCCCTGGCACCCCACATCGGCACCGCTGATGGAGGCATTGTGCTTCACCACGTTGCCCACCAGTCCAGCCGTGGCGAGTGCCCTCAGTATGCGACGCTCGCTCATCTCGTTTGCCTGCTGCATGTGGTAGAGCACGGCCGGCACCACGCCGCATGCACCGCATGTGGGAGCCGTGACGATGGTACCGCCCGAGGCGTTCTCCTCGCTCACGGCGAGGGCATAGGCATACACCAGTCCGCGGCTCTGCAGCGAGGCGCGGTATCCCTTGGCCTTGGTATAGTAGTTGGCTGCCTTGCGCGGCAGGCAGAGCGGTCCGGGCAGCACACCCTCGGCATCCAGTCCGCGGCGTATGGAGGCCTTCATCGTCTGCCATATCATGTCGAGGAAGTCCCAGATGTCGCTGTCCTCGCAGGCGTCGACATATTCCCACAGCGACCTACCGCTGTCGTAGCACCACTGTAGTATGTCGCTCAGGGTGTCAAGTCCGTACACGTCCTTGGCCCCCAGTTCGCCGCCCGCATCCTTGCCGTCAGAGAGGGCACCTCCGCCTATGCTGTACACGGTCCACTGGTCTATGATGTCGCCGTTCACGTCCCTGCCCACGAAGGTCATGCCGTTGGGATGGAAGGGCAGGAACACCTGCGGTTTCCATATGATGTGCACTTGGTGGTGGGGCTGCAGCACCTCCTCTATGGCGACGTCCGTCATGTGCCCCTTGCCCGTAGCTGCCAAGCTACCGTAGAGGGTCACCTCGTAGAGCGAGGCATTGCCGCAGCGCTCCAAGAAGATGCGTGCCGCGCGCTGCGGCCCCATGGTGTGGCTACTCGACGGTCCCTTGCCTACCCTGTAAAGTTCGCGTAATGATTTCATTTTGCTGTACCTGTTTTCTTCGTCCTGTTATCCGGTATGCTGTCTCCCTGCAGGGCACACCCATCGTGCAGAGGTATGCCCGTGTTTCTCGAGACAGCTGATTTCTGCTGCAAAATTACAATATTTATGCCGAATAAATGCAAAACGGCAACAAAACCTTTCGACCTGTACGGTTGAAATCAACTTTCATGGAATGTTGATATTGCAACCATACAGGTCGAAAACTCAAAGAGCTGCAGCTACTCTCCTTACTTGCGCCAGACGCTCCATAAACGAAACATCCTTCTTGGTTGTCTGGATATTGTATCGCATCTGCATCTTGAGCAATGGTTCTGCATTCACTCCCAAAGCCGCCTCAAACAGGAGTGCTGTTTTCTCCGTGACCGGGCGACGCGCATTCAGTATCTCGTTCAATGCAGAATAAGCGATTCCCATATCTTCAGCCAGCTTACGCTGAGAAATGCCCCTATACTCGATTACATATTGTTGCTATGATCTGACCTGTTTCGACTTCCTCCTCAAATTCTATTCGATATTGGTCGTTTACCCTCACCGAGGACAACCCCGCCTTGTCCCCTTTCAGACGTTCATAATTCAAGAATTATACTTCCCCAACCCTTGCACGTTATCTTCTGCAATCATAAGATTGATGATACGGATATACATTCTGACTATTTGCGGCTGAAAGCGATGTTTCTTATCAGACTTTCCCTGCCGGTAAAGCGCAGATAATCCTCGTTAAATTTCACTTCCACAACTGTTCTACTTTA
>CAVKZC010000302.1:0-3050 GCA_963660455.1 Sphaerochaetaceae bacterium
ACGACGAATATCCGTCTATGGCTATCGTAATCTTCTTCATAGTCTTTTTGGAATATATAAGGGTTTAGGAAGTGTTCTTTTCCTATTTCAAGGGGCTTTTGTATTCCCCCTCCACAGAAGGAGGTAGGGTGGGCTACAGGCTGTATGCCAAGTTGACCAGCAGACTGTTGCTGCTGACATGGTATTTGCCGTAAGCCAGGTTGATGTGGAAACGCTCCAGGTTAAGTCCGGCACCGAAGGAGAGTCCTGCACCGTGACTGCTCGAAGTGTTGTCCCCGTTGTCTATCTTCATCTCCGTGGCTCGTCTGAAGTTATAGCCTGCGCCAACCCAGATACTGCTGGAGAGGAGAATGTCTATGGCTCCCACGAAGTGCTCCTTGAAGGAAACGTCCCAGTCGTTGAGGCCTACCATGGTAACCGACAGGCGGAACGGCATGTTGGTGAACCGCTTGCTCACACCGAGTTGTACGTCGAGGGGCATGCGCTCGTATTCCTCGTTGTATGCCTTGAGCTGACCGCCGAGGTTCTTGGCCACGGCCGAGAGCGACCATTCGTGGTCGGGGTCGTAGTAATTGATACCGAGGTCTACGGCCATGCCTATGGAACTATAACTGCCGATGTATGAGTTGACAAACTTGGCTGTGATGCCGCCCACGATGTTCTTGCCCAGCATATAGGAGAAGTAACCGGCCACGGCAATGTCCTTGGCGGAGAACTCTCCCGTCTGTACGTTGTTCTCGTCCGTTTGCTTCATCTTGCCGTAGTCAACGTATTGGGCGGAAACGGCCCACGAAGCCTTTTCGCGTACAATCCTGTTGAACGAAGCCGTAGCGGCGTTGACACCCTGCATGTAGTTCATGTAGCTCAGGGCGATAGTCTTGTCGCTCACCGACGACAGCAGGGCGGGGTTGTGGAATATCAAAGCCTCGTCATCCTCTATCAGGGTGATGTTCTCGCCGCCCAGTGCAGCGGCATGCGCACTCACAGGCAGACGAAGGAAGTTGTACCCCGTCTGACTCTCCTGAGCCTGTAGTGCCGGTGCCCACAGGATAGCCAATAAAGGCAATAGGAGTCTTTTTATGCTTATTGTCTTATACACGGGTGCAAAGATACGGCAAAAAGGAGACAAAACAAAATAATAGAGGGGCATTTTTCATGCCAATGTAACGGGCATAGAACAAAAAAGGGCGGCAAAATTTGGCTATGTGGCTAAAAAAGGATATTTTTGCATGCGTGGAAACAAAGAAATCGCATAGTGCGCAGTTGGACGACAAACGCTTGACGTTCTTCCTCCTTGGTCTGCTCCTGACGCTCTCTGTCGTATTCGTGGCGTTGCAGTATAACGACAGTGGCGGGGGAGACGACTTTGCCGACGACATGGAAGAACTGTCTCAAGACCTCGACCTTTCTCTGCCGCAGGAACAGAAAGACATGGTGTCGGCTGATGCCTTGTCAAAGCCACCGTCAAAAGCCATTACGCAAGAGGTCAAGGCGGTGCAGAAACCTGTGGAGAACGTGCAGAAGATAAAAGCCACTACCAGTGAACTCGTAATAGGCGACGGCGAGGGGGCTGTCGACGGGGCGCAAGTGAAGGAAGCGGTACCGGAGACTCCGGTAGAGAATGCCAACCCCACAGCACAGGCTGAGGCTCCTGTCAACTTTACCGTGGTGCAGCAGATACCCGTCTTTCCCGGCGGATGGTCGGCTTTTATGCAGTGGCTTACCAAGAACCTGAAGTATCCCTATCAGGCCCAGCAGAACAAGGTGCAGGGAATGGTGGTAGTCTCGTTCATCGTGAACAAGGACGGAACTGTGGCTGACGTGAAGGTGAGTACCTCGGCAGACCCCGTGCTCGACCGTGAGGCACTGCGTGTCATGCGCATGATGCCACGGTGGAAGCCCGGCATGGACAAGGGCAAGGTGTGCCGCACTATGGTAGCCGTGCCCGTCGTCTTCAAACTGTAGGTGCTGTTACCTCTCGGCTTATATACATTATTATATATAGGTACACCTTTGGGCATTCCATAAGTTTTCACATAAGACATCTATATCCAGACAATATACAAAATGACAATGTTATCTTCAGACCAGATTCTCGCCATGGTGAACGATGCGCTCGCTCACCTGTCTTACGACCGTAAACCGGCATCCCTCTATGAGCCTGTGCGCTATGTGCTGTCACTGGGCGGCAAGCGTATACGCCCCACACTGATGCTGCTTGCCTACAACCTTTACAGGGAACATCCCGAAGACATCATGATGAATGCCCTCGCGATAGAAACCTATCATAATTATACCTTGCTGCACGATGACCTCATGGATAATGCTGACGTGCGGCGCGGCGAACCTACCGTCCACAAGAAATGGGACGCCAATACCGCCATCCTTTCCGGCGACTCCATGCTTGTGCTCGCCTATGAGCGCATGGCACAGTGCGATGCTGCCCATCTGGCAGAGGTGATGCACCTCTTTACCACTACTGCCCTGGAGATAGGGGAGGGACAGCAGTACGATATGGAGTTTGAAAACCGCAACGACGTGACGGAAGACGAGTATGTGGAGATGATACGCCTCAAGACGAGTGTGCTCCTGGCATGCTCCCTGAAGATAGGAGCCGTCCTGGCCGATGCCTCAGCAGAGGATGCAGACAACCTCTATAAGTTTGGTGAGCAGATAGGTTTGGCCTTCCAGTTGCAGGACGATTACCTTGATGTGTACGGTGATCCCAAGGTCTTCGGCAAGGAGATAGGCGGTGACATCACGTCCAACAAGAAGACCTTCATGCTCATCAATGCTTTCAACCATGCCAATGCCGGACAGCGTGCCGAGTTGCAGAAATGGGTTGATGCCACAGACTTCGACCGCAAGGAGAAGGTGGCTGCCGTAACGCGGCTCTATAACGATATCGGCATTGACAAGATGGCGCAGGACAAGATAGCCTATTACTTTGAACAGAGCCGCAAGTATCTCGATGCCGTGAACGTGCCTGCCGAGCGCAAGGAGCAACTGGCTAAGTATGCCCAGCTGATGATGAAGAGAAAGTATTAATA
>CAVKZC010000303.1:0-3050 GCA_963660455.1 Sphaerochaetaceae bacterium
CTGAACCCGAAGAACATCCTTATGCGCCACTTCACCCGCTTCACTTGCAGATGCTCCTCGCTGCCTGCCACGGAGAAGTTGTATACCATCGTGGCTCCGGCAAACTTGTTGCGCCAGGAATAGATAGCGGCTCCCCTGCCGGTGATGATGGCCGATGGGAAATGGTACTTCATGCTGTTCCTCACGGTGACGGTCTCTCCGGCTTCGTTCGTCTCCTGCATCTTGGTATAGTCATGCGAATAGACCGTGATGGTGGGGAGCGCGGAGAGATGGAAGAGCCAGTGCTTGCCCGCCACCAGGTTGTAGCCGTAACCGCCGCCTATGGCCACTTCGTTGAGGCGGATGGTAATGGGGCGCAGAGAGGGATTTTCCTCGTCAGCGCTCACCTCCGTCTTCGACCCGTCAAAGCTGGCACCCACCAGCCAGCTGCCTGCGCTCCGCCTCTGTATGTAGCTCTGGCTGAAGGCGGCGGGGAAGGAGAACCTGCGGTAGTTGAAGGCATAGTAGAAGTTGAGGTTCAGAGCCTGTTGGGAGATGAGCCCCTTGGAGATGTTCATGCGCTGGTCGCCTACATCGGTATGTCCCTGGTAGGTCTTGGAGGAGAGGTACACCACGTCGAAGCCATAGCGGTTGCTGTAGGAATTGAGGTTGAACTCATAGTCCTTGCTCTTGCCTGCCCACTTGGCAGGGTTTACCGAAAATCCCAGTCCCACGCCGCGGTATGCCACGGCAAGGCTGAGCGTGCCGCGCACCTCGCTCATCACCTTCGTCTGGTGTGCCACGCCCTCCACCCGGGTGTCGGTCTGAAGGTAGGCTCCCGACACGTTGCCGCGCAACTTCACCGTCCATCGGGCATCGGGACGTGCGATGTAGGCGGTGTCGAAGGTTTTCCTGTTGTACTTTGCTGCCAATAGGGAATCGCCCCAGAAGAGTTTGCGGT
This sequence comes from Sphaerochaetaceae bacterium, assembly GCA_963660455.1. Classification (GTDB taxonomy): domain Bacteria; phylum Bacteroidota; class Bacteroidia; order Bacteroidales; family Bacteroidaceae; genus Prevotella. Next base: position 941 of record CAVKZC010000303.1, read on the forward strand.
CGTAGAGCGTGAAGTGTTTCCTTATCTTGCCGTAATGCTTCATGACCTTGGCCTTCTTCTTGTCGCTGAGCCTACTTTTGTCCAACTCGGCCATTAGCAGCGAGTCGCCCCACTGCAGCATCTGCCCCCTGTCAGCCGACTGGCGCAACTGAAGTCTCAGGCTGTCTACCACATGAAGCATATCGTGCAGGCTCTTGCGCGGTTTCTCGGGACTGGTTTCGTCCGTCTGGGCCATCGCGCAAAGGGGCATGACCCCAAAACACAGCATCCAAAATATTGTTTTCATAGTTAGGTGATGATAAAACCTCAGCCTATTCATTCCCGGCGGGCAACACCTGCGAGATGCCCTGTTCGCGGTGACATATTCTTACCTCTATGCCGAACTTCCGGTGGAGATGCTCTGCCAGATGCTGGGCTGAATAGACGCTGCGGTGCTGGCCTCCGGTACACCCGAAGGAGAACATAAGGGAGGTGAAGCCGCGCTGTATGTAGCGGTTGACGTGGTGGTCGGCTATCTTGTACACGCTGTCGAGGAAGGTGAGTATCTCGCCGTCATCCTCCAGGAAGCGGATGACCGGTTCGTCCAGACCGGTGAGTTTCTTGTAGGGCTCGTAGCGCCCGGGGTTATGGGTGCTGCGGCAGTCGAACACATATCCGCCTCCGTTGCCCGACGGGTCTTCGGGTATGCCCTTCCGGTAGGAGAAGCTGTACACGCGCACCACCAGTGGTCCCTTGCCGTCATATTTAGAGAAGGTGGCGGGCCCGTCCTGCGGATGGGCACTGTATATGTTGGTGTCTGCCACCTTGTAGCCGTCGGCACGGTTCAGGGCAGCGCTCTCCACGCGCCTGAACTGCGGCAGTTCGGTGAGCCTGCGCAGCATGTCCATCATGTAGGGGTAGGGGAATACCTTCTCGCCCATCTTCAGCAGGTCGCGCAGGTTTTGGATGGCAGGCGGTATGCTGTCGAGGAAATGCTTCTTGCGCTCGAAGTATCCCCGGAAGCCATACGCTCCCAGCACCTGCAGTGTGCGGAAGAGCACGAAGAGGCTGAGACGGTTGACGAAGTGGCGCACGGAGGGCACCTCGGTATAGTTTTTCAGCGACTGGTAGTATTCCCACACCAGTTCGCGCCGCAGCTTGAAGGGATAGTGTGCCGACGCCTGCCAGAGGAAGGAGGCAAGGTCATAGTAGAAGGGTCCCTTGCGACCTCCCTGGAAGTCGATGAAATGGGGGTTGCCCTGCGTGTCGAGCATGACGTTGCGTGCCTGGAAGTCGCGGTAGAGGAAGCAGTCCATCTGCTCGCTCGTCAGGTCTTTGGCGAAGAGCCTGAAGTTGGCCTCCAGCTTCAGTTCGTGGAAATCGAGGTCGGTGGGTTTCAGAAAGCAGTACTTGAAGTAGTTGAGGTCGAAGAGCACGCTGTCGGTGTCAAACTCGGGCTGTGGGTAGCATACGCTCCAGTTCAGTCCGCGTGCCCCTCTCATCTGTATGTTGGGCAGTTCGCGTATGGTGCGCTTCAGCAGTTCCTTCTCCTGCTGGTTGTACCTTCCGCCGGCATCTCGTCCTCCCTTGATGGCATCGAAGAGCGACGTGTCGCCGAGGTCGGTCTGTATGTAGCGCAGTTCGTCACTGCTGGCAGCCAGCACCTTGGGCACGGGCAACTGGCGCAGTTCAAAATGGCGTGCCAGTTGTATGAAGGCATGGTCTTCGTCGCGGCTGGTGCCCACCACGCCTACCACGGTGGTGCCGTCGTGCGCCGTGATGCGGAAATACTGTCTGTTGCTGCCTTGTCCTGCGAGCTTCACCACCTCGGCAGGCTTTTCGCCTGCCCACTGGCTGTATAGTTCTATCAACTTCTCCACGATAATTTATTTTTGTCTTTTTCTTCTTTTCAGCCAGTCGTCTATTTCCTGTGCGAAATGGTCGCCCACAAAGAGTATCAGCAGTACGCCGAGCGTGGTAAGGAACGAGCCCAGTGTGCTCATCGCCAACGCCACCCTCGTGATGTAAATGAGTCCCCCTACAACTATCAGGAAGACAACGGTCTTTTTCCAGTCTACGATTTTCATGCTGGCAAAGTTACATATTTTTTCGTAGGTACGGAAAGATTTAA
>CAVKZC010000304.1:0-2992 GCA_963660455.1 Sphaerochaetaceae bacterium
TGTCAGTCCGAGCACGATGGTGATGGCACTGCCTAAGAGAGGCAGGAAGGCGAAGAACCCCATCCATGCCCCGCGACCAGCCATGAAGCGTTCGGCCCTGTCGAGGCTCTCCTTCTTCACGTGCAGGTAGCGTTCTATCCACTCCATCTTGCCCATGCGCCCCACACCATAGTTGAACATCGAACCGAGCACATTGCCTATGCTGCCGTAGATGACGAGTGGCAACGGCTGCAGACCGGCGGCTTGTAGACCCGCCATTACCGCTTCGCTGCTGAAGGGGAAGAAGCTGCCCGCCAGAAAGGCGGCTGCCAGCATGCCCCAGTAGCCCCATTGCAGCAACAGGTTGATGATAAAACTCATAGCAGTGCCGTTTCGGGATAGAGGAGGTTGAACAACAGCAGCAGTGCGGTGCCTGCCAGTATGGCGATGAACACGATGTTGGTAATCCTGGTGCGGGTAAATGTTACGAAGTGCGCCACGAGCGGAGCGGTGTTCACCACCATGATGCCTATCAGTTCGTTGTAACGGCAGGGCATCAGTGCCACGAAGGTCAGCGCCACGAGGTCCATCACGATGAACGACTCGTAGATGAGTCGGGTGCGTATCTTGTCGGCATAGCTGTTGCGCAGGAAGTGTACCGTCCCCATCAGTGCCAGCAAGCCTATGAATGCCACGTTCGCCACCTGGTGTGTCGTCGTCTGCGTATAGTCGAGCAGTCGGCTGTAGTCGATGAACGCCGTGAAGTGGGCGAGGGGCGTCTGCCAGTCTTCTTTGTAGACGAAGTAGCCGGCGGCAAACCAGTAGGGCAGTATCATGCCGAGTATCGAGGCAAAGAGGGTGCGCACGCTGAACGAGTTGACAAAGAACAGCATGAGCATCCACATCAGGGGCAGGTAATAGCCCGTCTGTATGCATGCCATGGAGGCGATGCCTGCAAAGATAAAGGCGTAGAAAGTCCTGCCCGTAGCGCTGTGGTCTTGGTAGCAGGTCCACAGGATGAGGTAGAAGGCTACGGTGCAGAGCGTCACGATGCTGCCCGTGAGCGATGGCTCAGGCAGTGAGACGGCAGTGATGAGAGCCAGAAAACTGCACGACACCATGCGACTGTAGGTACGCATGAGCGAGTTGCGGTTGTTCAGTTCCACCATGAGCAGCGTGGCCGCTGCCGTCAGGGCAAACTGTGGCCAGATGCTGTCCACGGCCATACCCACCGCCACCCACACCAGGGCGATGAGAGTGGCGGAAACGGGCAGTGAGTAGCGGCTGCCCGCTATCTTGGATTGAAAACTTTTCTTTCGCGTCACTTTTTTACCTTTTTACCCTTTTACTTTTTTACCTTTTTACTTTTACAAGTCTTGTCCGATGTCGGAGCGGAAGTATTTGTCGGTAAAACGGATTTTCTGTGCTTCGGCGAAGCTCTTCTTCAGGGCTTCCTCCTTGTCCTTGCCGTAGCTGCTCACGGCGATGACACGTCCGCCGTTCGTCACTACCTGCCCATCTTTAAGGGCTGTACCCGAGTGGAACACCACGGAACCTTCCACCTCGTCGATGCCCTCGATGGGGTAACCCTTCTTGTAGGCTTCGGGATAACCGCCGCTCACGAGCATCACGCAGACAGCGGCGCGCTCGTCAAACTCGATGCTGCGCTTGTCCAGGTCGCCTGCTGCCACACCCTCGAAGAGGTCTACGATGTCGCTCTTCAGGCGCAGCATCACGCTTTCCGTCTCGGGGTCGCCCATGCGGCAGTTGTATTCTATCACCATCGGCTCGCCCTCCACATTGATGAGGCCGAAGAAGATAAAGCCCTTATAGTCGATGTGCTCCTCGGCAAGGCCGTCCACCGTGGGACGGATAATGCGGTCTTCCACCTTCTTCATCCACTCCTTCGTGGCGAAGGGCACGGGAGTCACGCTACCCATACCGCCTGTGTTCAGACCTGTGTCGTGCTCGCCAATGCGCTTGTAGTCCTTGGCCTCGGGCAGTATCTTGTAGTGCTTACCGTCGGTGAGCACGAAGACGGAGCACTCTATGCCGCTCAGGAACTCCTCTATCACCACGCGCGAGGAGGCGTTGCCGAACATGCCGCCCAGCATCTCCTTCAGTTCCTTCTTCGCCTCGTCGAGGGTAGGGAGGATGAGCACGCCCTTGCCGGCGCACAGGCCGTCGGCCTTCAGCACGTAGGGGGCTTTCAGTGTCTCGAGGAATTGGAGACCTTCCTCCAGGTGTTCGCCGTCGAAGGTCTCATATTGTGCTGTCGGGATGTGGTGGCGTTTCATAAACTGCTTGGCGAAGTCCTTGCTGCCTTCCAGTACGGCACCGGCCTTCGAGGGACCTATCACGGGGATGTCCCTGGTGCGTGCGTCGGCCTTGAACTCGTCGTAGACACCCTTTACCAACGGGTCTTCCGGTCCTACCACCACCATGTCTATGGCGTGGTTCACCACGAAGTCTTTCTGTGCCTCGAAGTCGTTGACACCGATGTTCACGTTCTCGCCGCATTCGCCTGTTCCGGCATTGCCCGGTGCGATGTAGAGGTTGTCACACTTGTCGCTCTGTGCGATCTTCCATGCCAAGGCGTGCTCTCTGCCGCCGCTTCCCAACAATAGTATTTTCATTTCTTGCTCTGTGTGTATTGGTTCTTTTGGTTGCAAAGTTACGCATTTCCACCGAACTATCCAAAGGGATGAAAACAAAAATAGTGAAGAGACGGAGAAAGGTAAAAAGGTAAAAACGTAAAAAGGTAAAAAGAGGGCTCGCGCCGGAAAGGATTTTTCGACCACGAGACTCGTCGAAGACCCACTGACCAACGGGAGGTAATCTCACGAATCAAACGAATCGGGCTAACGCCAGACAGGAAGTTCTCCCACAGATCTCAGAATTCACAGATTTTTTTCGACCTGTACGGTTGGAACATCACTGTCATTCCATGAAAGTTGTCCCCAGCACGCCCTGAAAGGGCAGAAGCACCTAGCCCAGGGCATCGCCCTGGGTT
>CAVKZC010000305.1:0-2973 GCA_963660455.1 Sphaerochaetaceae bacterium
TGGGAAACATCGGGTTTGAACAGACCTGGATGAAGAAGCTGCAGGACAACGCACCCGACATGAAGGTCGTCGACACCTCCACCGGCATCACCCCTGCCAAGACACCGGGCGGCAACATCGACCCACACGTATGGATGAGTTGCAAGAACGCCCGCATCATCTCGCAGAACATGCTCAAAGCACTCGGCAGTCTGCTACCAAAGGACAAGTCTCTTTTGGAGAAGAACTACCGGGCCTTGCTCCGCCGCATCGACCACCGCGACAGCCTCATCACGGAGGCCGCCACCAAGAGCACGACGTTCGAGCACAAGTTTGTGATTTACCACCCCATCCTCACCTACTTCGCCCGCGACTACCGGCTGGAGCAATTGGCCATAGAGGAAGAGGGACGCGAACCGAGTGCCGCCCAGATAAAAGCCCTCATCGAGCGAGCCCAAAAGGAAGGCATCAAGTACTGCCTCATCCAGAGCGAGTTTGCCAACCGCAACACCACAACCTTCATCAAGGAAAGCCACACCCAGTCCTTCGAGATAAACCCTCTGCAAGGCGACTGGGACAAGGCTATGGAAGAAGTGACGGAGGTGCTGCAAGGGAAATAACACAAGCATATCAACGCATCAATATCAAATTATAAAAATCTCAACCTTGCCCACTTCAAGGGGCACGCCATGAGGGGTGGACAATAAGTTAATTCACTCTAAAAATGCCGAGAATATTTGGCAATAATCGCGGATAGGTGTATATTTGCACAAAAATTAATCGCGGATAGGTGCGAAATAGCGTATCCGATTATCGCGGATAGGTGTAAAATCAAATAAATTCTAATCGCGGACAGGTGTGAATGATGAGAAGGAAAGTATATAGTCAGCTACAGAAATGGAAGCAAGAACGGCATGGCGAGAGTGCCGTTCTTGTAAATGGCGCACGCCGTGTGGGAAAGAGCTACATCGTGAGAGAGTTTGCCCAAAGGGAATACAAGAGCTACATCCTGCTTGACTTCAACAAGGTGGGGAAGAATGTAAAAGACCTCTTCGACAACTACATTGATGACCTCGACACGTTCTTCATGTATCTGAGCAGTTACACCAACACGCCGCTCTATCCCAAGGATTCTGTTATCATCTTCGACGAGGTGCAGTTGTTCCCCCGTGCACGCACAGCCATCAAATACTTGGTGGAAGACGGACGCTACGACTACATAGAGACCGGCTCGCTCGTTTCCATCAAGAAGAACGTGGAAGACATCATGATTCCTTCAGAGGAGGAAGAGATATTGATGCACCCGATGGACTTCGAGGAATTTCTCTGGGCAATGGGCAACGAGACACTCATGCCTCTCATCCACCTCAACTTCGAGAAGAAACATGAGATGGGACAAGCGATGCATCGCAAGGCCATGGACTACTTCCGCCAGTATCTCATCACAGGCGGAATGCCACAGGCTGTAGCAAAATACCAGGAGACCAAGGACTTCAACAAGGTAGATCTGGTTAAACGGCAAATCTTGCGCCTGTACCGCAACGACATTCAGAAATATGCCTCCTCGTATGCACCCAAGGTGACAAGGATTTTCGACACACTCCCCTCGCAACTACAGAAGCACGAGAAAAAGTTCATGCTGAAGGCTCTGACCGAGGGAGCGAGGATGCGCGACTACGAGACGGCCTTCTTCTGGTTGTCGGATGCCATGATTGTGAATATGGCATACAACACAACGGAACCAAGCATAGGACTCGGTCTGAACACCGATGACACCACCCTGAAATGCTATATGGCTGACACCGGACTGCTTCTCTCCCATGCCTTCAACGAGAAAGCCATCGTAGCGGAGAACCTCTACAACAAGCTCCTCACCGACAAACTGGAATTCAACGGCGGCATGGTGGTGGAGAACATCGTGGCGCAAATGCTGCGGACAGCAGGGCACAGCCTCTACTTCTTCTCTAAATATAATAAGGAGAACGCTGAGGAAAGAATGGAACTGGACTTTCTCATTGCCAAGGATTCCATCACGACCCGCCACAACATCTCCCCGATAGAGGTGAAGTCAACCAACAGGTACACCCTTTCCTCACTCAAGAAATGCATCGCGAAATACGGCAACTACCTCGCCACACCTTATGTGTTGCACACCGCTGACGTGAAGACGGAGGACGGAATCACCTACCTGCCGCTCTACATGACGGGGCTACTGTAAGGAACTATAAAGCATTCGACCGAACGCTTTTCAGCTTTTATAGAAGATAAAACAAAATAAACACAACAACAAAGTATGACTCCAATCATAGAAATAGAACATCTCTCGGCTGGCTACGAGGGAAAGCAGGTGCTCGACGACGTGAACCTCACCGTATATCAAGACGACTACTTAGGTATCATCGGACCCAACGGAGGCGGCAAGACCACACTCATGCGACTCATCTTAGGACTGATGAAACCGACAGAGGGCTGCATCCGTTTCTTCAAGGACGGGAAGGAGACAAGGGAAATCACTATGGGGTACCTGCCGCAATACAACTCGCTCGACCGACAGTTTCCCATCTCCGTGTATGAGGTGGTGTTGGCAGGACTCAGCAAGTCGAAGGGTCTCTTCTCCCGATACACCCAGGCACAACACCAGCAAGTGCTCGACTGCCTCGACCGTATGCAGCTCACCGACCTCAAGGACCGACACATCGCAGCCCTCAGCGGCGGACAGCTGCAGCGTGTGCTCCTCGCACGCGCCATCGTGTCGAAGCCCGATGTCGTCATTCTCGACGAACCGAACACTTACATTGACCGGAGATTCCAGAAGCAGATGTACGAGATGCTGGAGCAGATCAACCACGACTGCGCCATCATCATCGTGAGCCACGACATCGCCGAGGTGCTGAACAACGTGAAGCACATCGCCTGCGTCAACCACCACCTGCACTACCACGCCACCGCCGATATGCCGAGGGAAAAACTGGAGGAACACTTCCTACTGATATA
>CAVKZC010000306.1:0-2972 GCA_963660455.1 Sphaerochaetaceae bacterium
GGTACTGAGTCGGAATCTTCTTCGGAAGGTTCCGATTTTTTGTTTCATGCCCATTGATTACTTTCATCCCTTGAGAGCTTATAAAAATGAAGAAAGAACCTACGGGAACCGGTAACAGACGTTAATTCTATGTAAGAAAAGTGCGGAAATCCGCAAAAATCTTTCACAGTAACTATTCAGCGAATAGTTACTACCATAGATGACAATGATGACTCAAACGGGCGCAACATTACCCTTTCTACAGCAATTCATTGCCCATCAAGGAGCAATAAGCACAATCCCCATCGGCATTTTTATACTTTTTTCTTTGTCTTTTCGTTGTTTTGTTCTATCTTTGCAACAGAAAGTCCCTTGAAAAACGTGCGTGATTCTTCAAAAAGTCCCTTGAAAAACGTGTGCGGTTTCAATAAAAGTCCCTTGAAAAACGTGTATTCAGAAAACGAAAGAATCTTACAAATCATTAATACGTAAATGTTTAAACGAAAGATTGAGAAATATTTAGAAGAATGGAAGAGAGACGAGCATAAGATGCCGCTCATCATCAAAGGATGTCGCCAATGCGGAAAGACATTCTCTGTACTCGATTTTGCCCATAAGAACTATGAGCATATCGTATATCTCGACTTCTTCCAGCATCCAGAATATAAGTCTGTGTTTGATGGGGGGCTGGACATAGACTTCCTCTGTATGACCCTTTCCACCCTGATACCCGATGCAGAATTTGTGCCGGGCAACACTTGCATCGTCTTTGATGAAATACAGGAGTGTCCCCGTGCCCGTACTTCCTTGAAGTTTTTCAAGACTGACGGCAGATATGATGTCATTTGCACAGGTTCCCTGTTGGGAGTAAATGGTTACCAAACAAGCACCATTTTCGATGCCCCTATCCCCGTAGGCTATGAAACCATCATAGACATGTACCCGATGGATTTCGAGGAATGGCTTTGGGCAAATGGAGTCAAGGACATGACCATCGATTATCTGCGTCGCTGCCTGGCGGAGCTGTCTCCAGTGCAAGAAGCCATCCACCAAAGAATGCGCCAACTGCTATTGCAATATTGCATTGTCGGAGGAATGCCAAGGGCTGTGGACATATTCATGGAAACCCACAATATGCAAAGCGTTCTGCGTATGCAACAAGCCATCGTCGATGAGTACAAGATAGACATGCTGAAATATGCGCCACAGGCCGACAAACCTCGCATCCGTGAATGCTTCGAGTCGATACCGCGGCAATTGAGCAAGGAGAACAAAAAGTTCGCCTATGCCAACGTGCGCCCCAATGGCAGGGGACGAGACTACCAGGGCAGCCTGCAATGGATAGAAGATGCCGGGATTATTCGCCGATGCTACAATCTATCGGCTCCCGAGCTACCCCTTGACGGCAATGCCATTCCCGACCAGTTCAAAGTGTACATGGCAGATACCGGCCTGTTCATCAGTATGCTTGAGCAAGGCACTGCCGCCGATATCCTCCAAGGCAATATCTACGGATACAAAGGAGCCATCTTTGAGAATCTCGTGGCCGACATCTTGGGCAAGATGAATCGCAAGCTCTATTACTTCCGGAAGGATTCCGGACTGGAGATTGATTTCGTGACAAGACACAAGGCCAAATGTACACTGTTGGAAGTAAAGGCTACCAATGGCAACATCAAGAGCACCAAGACCATCCTCGCCCATCCCGAGAAATACCATGTCTCACAAGCCATCAAACTGGGAGACGTGAATGTGGGCACGGCTCCTGGCACACTGACACTTCCCCTATATATGGCTTTCTTGTTGGGTATGGATGCGACAAGCAAGACAGGAGAAAAGGCATAGCACACTTTTTTGTTTCCACTCTTGAAGGGGTAACGCAAAAGCTCACGATTATTTCCTCGCGAAATATTTGGACGTTACGAAAATAAATTGTAGATTTGCAAAAGATTTGCAAAAGAGCATGAATATGGCTGAAATAGTAAACAACTCCAAGCTTATTTTGAAGGAAGGAAGGAGCTCTTCGAGGGGCTCGCCATCGCCGACTACGAGAAGGAATGGACCCAGCATCCCGTGCTCCACTTCGACATGAGCGGGGCAAAGCACATGGCCCCCGAACATCTGGAGAGGTATTTGGCAGATATGCTGGACGACCAAGAGGCTCCCTTTGGATATAAAAGCGAGAAGGTGGATGCCAACATTCGCCTGAAAGACTTAGTCGTACGTGCCCACGAGCAGACGGGCGAGAAGGTGGTAGTCATCATCGACGAGTATGATGCCCGCTGCTCGACGTGGTACACGAGAAGGAGAGCCTGCGCATGCAAAAGTGTCTCGACCCAATGAACAAGCGTCCGTGCCGATAGACAACAACAACCAGGTAGCAACCTTCCTGTAAAAGCTCTGCTGACGGCAAGCGCCTGTATAAAATAGGTGTCAATTACGACAGCCAGCAGCGTACCATCGGCGAATGGCTCGTCAAGGAAGGATGAAGCCTACTTGCCAAATAAGTTGACTTCTTTTACGCTTGCATATACACCGATATGCTGAGGATATTCCGCAACAAGAGAATCAGATTTTCCTGGCTGCTGCTGTTGGTTTACATACCGATGCTGCTTGCCGTTACGTTTCACCAACATGGTGAGACGGGGGGTGCTGATGCCGAAACCTATTGTGCGGACTGCGCCCATCATGTTCACCATGACGGCCATCTCCTCGCTCTGCAACATTCCCTGCACGACTGTGTCATCTGCCAGTGGCAAGACACGCCTTGTCTTACCGCCACTCCCCTATTGTGGACAGCCATCGTCGTGCTTTTCTACATCATTCGCCGTGCCGAGTGCTCTCCTTGCCTTTGCTGGACGAATGACGTAAAGTCCACCAGGGCTCCTCCTTGTTTTTAGAAGTAAGTAATCGTAAAAAAATAAGTTGGTACATTTCCCCTGCACGCCCTGAAAGGGCAGAAGCGCCTAGCCCAGGGTATCACCCTGGGTTAT
>CAVKZC010000307.1:0-2948 GCA_963660455.1 Sphaerochaetaceae bacterium
ATAAAGTGGTCCGAGATGAGTCCCAATGGTTTTTATGGCGAAGAAATGTGAGCGAAAGCTATTCTATAGGAAATCATGCAAGAAAATGACAAGGTAGAAAAAGGGGGTACTATTACCTTGTGCGCCCTGTAAGGGCAACCTGCGCTTAGCCCAGGGCAACGCCCTGGGTAAACTTTGGGTTAACGTGCGCCCTGTAAGGGCAAAAGCGCTTTTGCACACTGGATGTTTTAGCGCTTCAGCCCTTTCAGGGCGTGCAGGGGAGATGTACCAAATAATATTTACTACTTAATGTAAAAGATTTTACAAGTCGATATTATTTGGAAAGGAACTTGAGCACTGCCAGAAGGCTGTCTTCCTTTTTCCACTTTATCTTGTTCTCCTTCTGAAAAGCTTTCCATTCGTCAGCACGGGAAGAACCCAAGAAATCCGTCACCTCTTTCTTGTCAGCGAGGATACGCTTGCCACCAATGACGAAGTAGTACTCCGTGGCCAAGGGAATCTCTGCACCGTCATTCTTCTCCTGCAGCATCATACCGAGTTCGGGCGTGTTCATGCCACCCAATTCCAGAGACGACAATTGTCTGGAAGAAGACGAGTTGAGGTCAGCACCATAGGCACCGGAACTGCCATTCTGAATACGGCTGAACTCAGCCTTGACATATTTCAGCAAAACGTTCTCGCCCTCAGAACCGACCACCTGCATCAAGCTGTGGTCTACGTATATGTAGGCATCCTTGCCTATCTCCACACGTGCCACCTTCTTGTCAGAGCCTTGGTACACCTTACCATCCTTGCCTATGTAATGCAACACATTGCCCGAAAGGTGGACATTCAACTTGCCTTCACTCTTGGTCATGTCCGTAGAATAAACCACACCATCGGTGAAGTTCTCATAGATGTAAGGCCACTTGGTGTTGGGATCAAACTTGGCCATTACCTGCAAGGCTACAGCCAGCAGGCATGGTATCAGCAACATTTTCTTCATAACTCACTTTTTTATTTGACGATTTGCTTTGCTACTTTCTTAGTGCCGTCGCTGTAATGGTACACCACGACGTTGATGCCCTTTGCGGCAGACTGCAACTGCGTACCCTGCATGTTATAATAGCTTACACCCAAAGGCTGTACGTCCTGCTCTACACTACTAATGCCGGCAGAAGCCTTGGCTGTAATGGCAAATGTACGTGTTACAGAGTTTCCGTTGGTGTCGGTAGCAGTAATTGTTACAGTATATACCTTTGCGCTCAGCACTTCTGTCGTTACGAGGTTACCGTCCACCACTTCAAACGGGGCTTTAGCATACGCTTGCGTTATTGGATTTTTAGCACCTTTTAACGTGTAGGTGTATGTAGGAGGCGTAGTAGCCTCGTTCACCACCTCTATGGTTCCGACTACAGTTCCGGCAGGTTGACCAGCCTCTACAGTCTGGTTGCCAAGGATAATATCGCTGGGCTTGTCCGAAGGACGGCGAATACCTACTATGAGACTTTGGTAAGCAGCGTCACTATAGTCGTAGCCGTTGTCCTTCAGCGAACTGAGCGCATACCAACCGTTGTTGGATCCGCCCCACCCCCAGTTGACGTGATAAGCCCCGTTGTCATAACCATCGAGGTTGAAACAGTGGCCATAGCCCTGCTTGGTGTCCTGACCGCTCAGACAGACGGCCCTACCCTCGCTCAGTTCTTGATAGACGAGGTCTTCCCAGTTGCCGTCATACGAAGAACGCTTGACGTACTTCACAGACTGCGGATAAGAGAAATTTCTTTTCAGTGCCGATGCGATGTAAGAGTCTTGTGTGCCCGATCCGCTAACACCGTATTTCATGTTTACAGAAACGCCACAATGCCACAACAGGCGCGCCACATCGTCCTTATCGTTGGCGCCAGAGAGGATGTCCGACCAGTTATAGACAGGTTCATTATCGTAGTTGATATACTGCGCGCCGTAGGTCGGGTCATTGTAGCTATATTCGCCATTAGGGCGCTCCGGCCACTGCGCCACACTCATGGCCTGCGCCATACCTACGGCCACACAACCCACGATAGCTTGCCCCTCACTGTTCTTGGGACAGTATTTCTGGTATTTGCCACTCTGGTTCCAGTTTACCTGTATAAGAGCTTCCACTTTCTCCTTGCCTGAAGCCCTGGCTGCAACCTTGGCACGGGTGCTGGCACCAGTCTCCCAACCGTCAGCCACCTGCTGTACGGTCATCTGCTTACGTGCTATGACCTTCTTGGCATAGCAGTCGAGCAATGCCGTCATCGACTCAGGCTGACCTTCCATCACATACTTTCCTTCGGCAGAGTAGCCTATAAGCGGTTCGGTGGTGTCATCGGCACTCACCAAAGCCCACCCTTGCGGTGCAAACTGAACTGCATAATAAACCTTCTGCCCTCCCGAATAGACAGGAGTAACAGACTGCACCTTGCCCTGAAAACCAGCGGAAGCCCCCTGCAGAATCTCAAGCGCCTTGGCAGAGGCAGTAGCATCGGTAACCTCTTTAGCACCGACACCTGTCAGCATAGACAGGCACACCGCCATCAAAAACATTTTCTTCATCATGACATAAAACTTTAGTTAAAAGCAAAAAGCCTCCACCCTGACATTGCTTAATACACAATGCAGCGTGAAGGCTTTATGGATTATGGTTTTTCTTTACTTGCGGAGAGTCTTCAGAGAGCGTGCGTTAATCTTAACGTTAACTTTCTTGATGCCAGACTTGGAATAAGTCTTGCGAACTGCAGCCTTAGCCTTACTCTTAGCTGAAGATGCAGCAGGCGAGAATACGGTTTTAGCAGGCATCTCCCAATAGCCTAATGCCGATGTGTACTCCTCATCACATGCAACAACGCAGAAATCGGTAGATTCCATCGTGCCATCTGCATTGACTGTAAAGGCGATATTGTCACTTCCCGAACGGCTATAGGTTATAAGGCCATAGATAGAAC
>CAVKZC010000308.1:0-2946 GCA_963660455.1 Sphaerochaetaceae bacterium
CTGCCCTTTCAGGGCGTGCAGGGGAAATGTACCAACTTATTTTTTACGATTACTTGAAGGAAATGCATTTTTCCAACTAGTAAAAAAACATTTCGACCTGTACGGTTGAAAATGCACGTTCGGATAAAACACGAACGTTGCATACGTAGTGGGTGCGGTGTCTCACCGCACAATCATAGACGAAACCTGTTGCGACGTGAGACACGTCGCCCACTACACAGCCCCATTGTACCAACCGTACAGGTGGAAATATTTTTCTAGTTAGGATTTTATTTGGTACGGGGGTTGGGCACGGAATACAATCGCCCGCGCCTTTCTGTTAAGATTCCATAAATAATTCAACAAAAACTTGCTTCGTATTGTTTTTAATACTAATTTTGCAGCCAATAAATGCACGGTGTGTGCACCCACACATCTATTCCAAGATAGAACAGCAGCGTACCTATATATAATAATAGGTGGAAACCTGCATAAAAAGTGGAAGCCTATATAATAGATAGGTGGTGAAAGCCGAGCCATGGATGTGTGGACAAGACAGATATGTTATAAGTAAAAGATAATTAATCAACTACTAAAATTAAGTAAAAGATGAAAAAGGTTCTACTTCTATCAGTATGCCTTATTGTGTCCGCCCTTTATGGGGGGGTAATTTGTGGGCATCTGTAACTCTCACTGATGGCACTTTGACCATCAATGTCGCTAACACTCCGTCAAGCGATGACGAAACTCAGCTTAATTCCATTGTAAGCGACTACAACAATGTCATCACCAAGATTGTTTTTACAGGTGACGGCAAAGTTACAGACAATTTTGTTCAAAAGCTCAACAACCATGTGAGCAACGTTACTGTCCTCAATATGGGCGGCGTAACGATTGATGACTTGTCTTCTTCATCTATCCCTACAGGACTGGATTTTACAAAAGTTACAGAAGTGACTGTACCTAAGACCAAGGTTGTAGGTGAAACGATGACATTCCCTAAGAACGTATTCTCTACCTATGAATGGACAAGCGTTCAACAATACAAAGGTATTACCAAGCTTATTTTTCCGGAAGGTTATACTGCAATTGCAGACGAGGCATTTCCAAACAGTTATGGATTTAACTGGCTTCATGCCATTGCTTTTCCTACAACCTTGAAAACTATCGGCAAGAAGGCTTTTATTTGCAAATCTTCTTTGACCGAGGTGACTTTCCCCGAAAACCTCGATAAGATTGACGATGGCGCTTTTGCTACCAGTCCCATCAAGAATCTGAAGTTCAACAGCAACCTGCGTTTTATTGGCAACTCGGCATTTGCATATCCTTCTGCCATTACGGAAGAAACGCTTATCATCCCTGCAAGCGTGAAGTACATTGGCCCTGCAGCCTTCTATTTCCGCCAGTATCAAGATGTATATTTCCAGGGCGAAAAGGCTCCTATCATGCCTTGCGGTACATCTGTAATCGATTCCAACTTGACAGGTCTGGAAAACACTGCTTTCCCATCTAATACCTTGATGGGTAATAATGGTTTTATAGCAAATGGAGGCCAGAGTAACCACGACAATCCTGAAGAAGGATGGGCCAACCGCGACAACTATTATAATGGTGCTTATTTCTGCGTGCTGCATTATCCAAACAACCTGAGCGAAGAAAATAAAAACACCTATGTAGATGTTACACGTGTGTACAAGACAAAGACCGAAGGAACTTTTTCTTATTCAGAATCGTACAAAGTAGGTGAGGAATCATCCATGCTTCAAGTTGGTAGCAATAAAGCAACTTCCTATAATGACGTTTTTACAAATGTAGAGTACGGCTACAAAGATACTTATCTTGGCGAACAGTACATTTGGCCTTCTCAGAACCAGTGGGTGCGTGCCTACGTCACAGCAGCACTCGGCTTGTGCTGGAATGGTGTTGATACCTACCGCCCTACACTCACTCAAGAGGAGAAAAACATTTATGCAGAGGCTGGCTATGAAATCGGTACAGGCGATGGCAAGTATACTGAAGACAGCCTTCAGAGAATGGCGCATATGGGTACGCGTATGTTCGTCCTCGCCAACCCCGATGCCCAGAAGGACAAGTACAACCCCGGAAACATCAAGAAGGACGGCACATGGTGGACTATCTGCGTGCCTTTCAACATGACGAAGAAGCAGGTGCTTGAAACCTTCGGTGACAAGACGCAGCTCTGCCTGTTCAACGAGGTGACACGGCAGATAGACCAAGAAGGCAAGAAACACCTCCTTATCCGCTTCGCCACCAACCCGATGATGCACAAGACATGTTACGATAACGGCACAAAGGCTAAGTTTACTACCAGCGAGAACGCAGATCAAGCAAACGGTCACGTCGCTGGCGAGTGGGACTATAAAGCTATCGAAGGTAGTGATGTAGTAAATGAGCCAGGCGATAATGACATCGTTATCTGGGCACATGAGTCGTACATGATCAAGCCGGATGATGGTGTAAACTCTGATAAAGATCCTGTCACAATCGTCAACTACGAGCCTGTGCCTGGCAACCCTCTTCCAAGTGTTGTACGTGCCAAGACTACTACGATAGTAAACGCTCAGAGTACTGACGACTATGACAACTGCTACCGCTTTATCGGTAACTATCTCCCTGACGCAATGATGCCGCAGTACAGCTACTTCTTCGGAACTGGTTCGAACGGTGACAAAACGGAAAAGTTCCGTTTCTATACAGGAACATCATCCAAGTGGAAGACCAACAAGTGTCTTATAGAGGTTGCTGCACACGAAGGCGGTTATGAAGACTATACCAATTTCTTCAACAGTGATGTAACTAACGCTAAGGTAACATCGAACACCGTCTTCGGCTTCGATGACAAAAATGGTGACACTACCGCTATCGACGACGTGCAGATTCAGATTGGCGACGAAGTCCTGACTCCTATCTTCAGCCTCGACGGCAAGATGGTAAGTCTCTCGGGCG
>CAVKZC010000309.1:0-2919 GCA_963660455.1 Sphaerochaetaceae bacterium
CGGAGGAACATACTTTGTGCTTAAAAGTGGGTACATCAAATTGGACAGCCTACTTACAAAACATAAAAAATATGCAGAAGTTTCAAGTAAAAAAAATGCTCGACGTACAGAGCGGAGTAAGCAAGCAGACGGGCAACCCCTGGAAGAGCAGGGAGGTGGTAGTGGAAGCCGTGCAGAACGTGGTACACCCCGACCGCTATGTGGCGCGCATCTTCGGCGATGCCGTAGACAAGTTCACCGCCAAGGAGGGCGACATCATAGGCATGGTGCTGAGCCACAGGGTGGAGGAATACAACGGCCGATACTTCGGCAAGACATCAGTGATAGAATTCGAACAGGCCATTTTTTAATCATCTTTTTTTTAAGGCAACATGAACATACAGATACAGATTTCCGACGAGGTGTACAAGACACTCGTCGCAGGAGGCAACAGAGTGAAGGGCACCATAGCACTGGTGAGTCCCAACGAGGGCAACTTCAACGCATGGCGGGCCAACGGGCGAAAGACTGAGTCACGCCAGTATATCAAACTGCCGCACGGTAAGGCAAGTGTGGGCGTGGCCAACGTAAGGCTGCATCTCTGCATCGACCGACAGGAGACCGACGTGATGCCTGCCGCCGTCATCGTCAGCGAGAGCGCACAGGCCAGCGCATTCATAGACAGAGTAATGTAAAAGATTAAAATATTAAAATATTAAAAGATTAAAAGATTAAAATATTAAAATATTAAAAGAGGGCATGCGCCACAAAAGCTGTTGTCCCTTAACTCCTCAAAAAACTTCCCTCTAACTTCCCTTAACTCCTCAAAAAACTCCCCTCTAACTCCCCTTAACTCCTCAAAAAACTCCCCTCTAACTCCCCTTAACTCCTCAAAAAAACTCCATTAACTTAACACAAAAACAATGTTCGGAATATCAGAAAGCGTAAGAAGCAGGGCGGTGCAACCGTGCACCCCCCAGCTTTTCCACCAGGCCACGCAGAGCGTGCTGGTGAAGGACGTTTGCGCACAGCTGGAAGACGCGCTGGAGCGCAAGCGCCGCGGGGAGATGTGCCCCGAAGACTATGACACGTTGAAGACGCAGCTGAAGAGCCGGCTGCCCATCCTCACCTTCCACGCCACGTTCAAGAACGGGCGCAGGCTCAACGCCGATGCCATACCCAGCGGACTCTCCATCTACGACAAGGACCACATCGCCGACCCCCGAGGCTACTGGGAGGAGAAGCGGAAATGCCTGGCGGAGAAGCCCATGCCCGGTGCGCACGACGGCGACCGCATGACGGTGCTCGACGCTGTCGTCCTCGCCCATGTCACACCCTCCACCGAGGGGCTGCGCCTCGTGTTCGCCATCCCCGACGGCATGGACCTCGCCACGGCGCAGCGCTGGATGTCACAGCAACTGGAGGATGCCGACTACGACACGTGCGTGAAAGACCTCGCACGGCCCTCCTTCGTCGTGCCCGACGACTATATCCTCTACATCAACGAGGAGAAGCTCTTCGGCGACAACTCGCCTGCCGGGGATTGCAAATCCCCGGGAACAGAAAACACGAATCCGTGCCAAAATCCCCCATCCGACGAATCCACCGAATCCACAAACCCTCAACCCGACGACAATGAAACAAATAGACTTCAGGGCAATGGCGGCAGTGCTGCTGTTCCTGCTGGCAGTGCTGCTGAGCATGCCCAACCTTCTGATACTGATAGTGCTGCTCATCATCATCTCGGCACTGATGGAGAGCCTCAGGGCGCTCACAGTGCTGTGGTGGAGACGTTTCCCACGGAGTATGACGGCGTGCCGTACACGGCGCTCGTGAGCAAGCTCGTCGAGCTGCTCGGAGGCGAGCCGCAGCACGGGTCGCGCAACACTTTTATCTTTTCCTTGGCCTGTTATCTGCGCTATCTCTGCGATGACAACCGCCAGTGGATAAAGCAGGTCATCCCCACCTTCGGCGAGCAGCAGGGCAAGGCCTTCGCCACCGTCGACTCAGCCTGCAACCGCAAGCAGCAGGGCAGCATGCCCACCATCGTGCGCAAGGCCATACAGATGTGCCAGGACGAACAGGTGAGGGGGCGTGCCGCCGACTATGACAACGACGACTTCGGCGACACCCACAACCCCGACTCCTACTTCTACCGCGTGCAGGAGATGCCCGAAAAGTTGCCGAAGCTCATCAGGCTGCTCGTGTCGAAGACTCCCGACCTCTACCGCCCTGCCGTGGCGCAGGCCGTCTTCCCAGCCCTCGGCGCTCACCTCTGCGCCACACGCTTCCGATACATCGACAACGTGGAGCACGAGGCCACCCTGATGAACATCCTCTGCGCACCCACGGGCAGCGGAAAGGAGTGCATCACGCAACCCATCAACCGCATCATGGCGGACATACGCCAGCGCGACGCACAGCAACGGGAGCGTGAGCGGGCGTGGAAGGACGAGTGTAACAGCAAGGGTGCCAACAAGGACCGCCGCGAGAGGCCGCAGGGACTCGTCATACAGGAGGTGAACATCGACATGACCAACCCTGCCTTCGTGATGCGCATGAAGGAGGCGGAGAGCCATTTCCTCTACGCCAAGGTGAACGAGCTGAACCTCTTCGATGCGCTCAAGGGCAAGTCAAACCAGCAGTACCGCATCATGGAGCTGGCCTTCGACCTCGGCACATACGGACAGGACCGCGTGGGCGTGCAGAGCGTGACGGAGACCGTGCAGGTGCGCTTCAACTGGAACGCCTGCTGCACGCCCAAGAAGTGCCGCGACTACTTCCGACGTGTCGTCACCGACGGCCCCGTGTCGCGCATCAGCTTCGCCACCATCGAGCGCCGCCCCTGCGGCTCTGCCATGCCCGTGTATGGCACATACGATGCCGCCTTCGACGAGGAGCTGCGCCCCTACATCGACAACCTGGTCATGGCTCGCGGAC
>CAVKZC010000310.1:0-2909 GCA_963660455.1 Sphaerochaetaceae bacterium
TAGAGCACGACCTTGCCAAGGTCGGGGTCGCGGGTTCGAGTCCCGTTTTCCGCTCCATTCTAAGGTTTACCTGCCGCAATGGTGGAATTGGTAGACACGAGGGACTTAAAATCCCTTGGCCAGTAATGGCTGTGCGGGTTCGAGTCCCGCTCGCGGCACTTTCTTATTTACCTATGAAAAAATTTGCTCATATTATCGTCCTTGTCGCAAGTTTTCTTCTTACCGCTTGTGGGGTAAGCAGTGGACGGTTCAAGATAGAGGGTAAATTGCTTCACATGGCTCAAGGAGAACTTTATGTATACAGTTTGGACGGCAGCATGAGTGGTGTGGACACCATCCGTGTGGAAGGCGGTCGCTTTACCTATGAGACGACTTGTGAAGCACCCACCACCCTGATGCTCGTGTTCCCCAATTTCTCCGAACACCCCATCTTTGCCGAATCGGGCAAGTCGGTGAGCGTGAAGGGTGATGCCTCGCATCTTAAGGAACTGTCCATCAAGGGGACGGATGCCAACGACCTCATGAACTCTTTCCGCGAACAGATACAGACCGCATCGCCACCCGAAGAAAAGAGATTGGCCGAACAGTTTGTGCGCGACCATGCAGAGTCGGTGGTGAGTTTCTGCCTTGTACGGAAATATTTCGTAACAACACCTTCGCCCGATTATCGCAAGGCCGAAGAACTGCTCCGCCTGATAACGAAGGAGCAACCCGACAATACCCAGGCAGCACGCCTGCTACAGCAGGTGTCGGTACTCAAAGGAGTGGGAGTCGGTGCTTCCCTTCCCGCCTTTACAGCCTATGATACGGACGGCAAACTGGCGTCGAGTGCAACACTTGCGAGTGCCCCGGTGGCTGTAGTTACTACCTGGTCTGCATCTGTGTTCGAGAGCCAGCAGCTGTTGCGCGAACTGCGCAAACGCCAACGGGCATCATTGGGCAAACTGAAACTCATGAGCATCTGCATAGACGGCAACAAGACCGAGTGCAAACGCAGTCTGGAGCGCGACTCCATATCGTGGCCCAATATCTGCAACGGCGACCTGTTGGCCGACAGGACTTTGCTCAAGCTGGGACTTACTTACGTGCCGGACAATATCGTACTGCAGAACGGGAAGATAGTGGCGCGCAGTCTCAACAAGAAAGACCTGAACGCCAAGCTCGACCAGTTGCTAAAGTAACACGCAAAAGATACGACATGATGGACAATGCGACAAAACAGGACGAGGAGTTTATGCACCGTGCACTTTCCGAGGCTCAGGTTGCCTACGACAATGATGAGATACCGATAGGTGCTGTCATTGTGTGTCGTGGGCGCATCATTTCACGGGCGCACAACCTGACGGAAATGCTCCGCGACGTGACGGCACATGCCGAGATGCAGGCCATCACTGCCGGTGCCAATATGCTGGGTGGCAAGTACCTCAAGGACTGTACGCTGTATGTTACCGTAGAGCCTTGCGTCATGTGTGCCGGAGCCATTGGATGGGCACAGATTAGTAGGGTAGTGTACGGTGCCCCCGACGAGAAACGGGGCTATACCACGTACGCACCAGCCGCGTTGCACCCCAAGACAACTGTTGTTTCTGGAGTACTGGCAGACGAGTGCCGTACACTTATGCAGAAATTCTTCGAAAGCAAAAGATGACACACGTGGACGGTGTATCTTTCACAGCCCTAACCTTACAGAGACATCATCATGAAGAAATGGCATTTATGGTTGGCGGCATCCATCGGACTTGCGGTTATCGTCGGCATGATGATAAGGGAGTTCGATACGGATGCACTCAAGAAGATAGATTTGTCATCTGAGTTCTTTCTCGGAGTAGGATTGGCGGTGCTGCTCTTTGCCTTGCAGAACGTAATGCTCTCCCTGCGTTTCCGTCACCTTTGCCGCAAGCGCATTTCCTTCCCACAGAGTTTTCGCATCAATGTACTCTGTGAGTTTACCTCTGCCGTCACTCCATCTGCTGTGGGAGGTAGCGGACTGGCTTTTATCTACCTCAACCGCGAGGGCGTGACGATGGGCAGAAGCATCTTTACGATGTTTGCCGCTCTGCTTGCCGACGAGGCGTTCATAGCTGTCAGCAGTTTCCTGCTTTATTTGTCGGTGCCCTCAAGTACGCTCTTCTGCATGGCAGAGAATGTGGGCGTGAGCACTGTTGCTGTGCATGAGTGGATAAAGGGCGGCATCCATGTCGTCTTCCTTTGCAGTACGCTGATTGTAGCGGTATGGAGTTTCATTCTATACCTTCTGTTGCTACATCGCCCACAGGCGTTGGGGTGGGTCATGAAAGGCTGTTGTAAGATTCCCTTCCTGCGCAGGTTCCGTGCGAAAGTGGAGAAATTCTCCGAGGAGATGGCGATGGCTTCCGTAGAGGCCAAGCAGGAGGGCATCCGCTTCTGGGCACAACTGATGGGCTATACCACTGTGGCATGGCTGGCAAGGTTTGCCATTGTCACGGCAATACTCATGGCATTTCAGGTGCAAGGCAACATGCTTGTGGCATGGGCCAGACAGTGGGTAATGTGGATGATTTCCATCCTAAGTCCCACACCGGGAGGAAGCGGATTGGCCGAGCTGATGTTCCGTCTGTACTACTCTGACTTCCTTCCCGATGCGTCCGTCGCCATCCTTGCGGCCATGCTCTGGCGGATGATTTTCTACTATCCCTTTCTCATCATGGGTGCACTGGCTTTGCCCAGGTGGATAAGCAAAAGTGAGCGGGAAGGATAAGTCAATTTTCTTTATCAAAATTTTGTGAGTGAAAAACTTGCGATATAGGGGAAGGAAAGGCTCATATTCTTATTGTTTCGATGCTCAAAACAGCATGTCAGAGCGTGCTGTAAAGTCATGTTGTACAACTATAGGTCGCATAGTTGTACGACTATATGAAGCCATGTTGTAC
>CAVKZC010000311.1:0-2906 GCA_963660455.1 Sphaerochaetaceae bacterium
AACCCAGGGTGTTGCCCTGGGCTAGGCGCTTCTGCCCTTTCAGGGCGTGCAGGGGGGTATGTACCAACTTTTTTTACGATAACTTGTAGAACTCTGTGAAAGCCTTCACGCAGTATTCGTGGTCGATGACGCTTCCCGTCTCGCGACAACTGTGCATGGCGAGGATGGCGTTGCCCATGTCCACTCCCTGCAGGGGGATGGAAGAGGCGAGGATGTTGCCAAGCGTGCTGCCGCCCACCACGTCGCTGTGGTTGACGAAGCGCTGGCAGGGAACGCCCGCTTGCTCGCAGATGCTGGCGAAGATAGCTGCCGAGGCTGCGTCGCTGGCATACTTCTGTGCGGCATTAAACTTGATGACGGGTCCGCCGCCCAGCATCGGATGGTTCGTGGGGTCGTACTTCTCGCCGTAGTTGGGGTGCCAGGCGTGGGCATTGTCGGCAGATACCATGAAGGCGCGCTCCACAGCCTGGTAGTAAGCCTCCTCCGTACCGCTCTGAGAGAGGGCGATGCGCTTGAGCATATAAGAGAGGAAGGGACTTCCCGCTCCCTGCTTGGTCTGCGAACCCGTCTCCTCGTTGTCGAAGAGGGCGAGGACGCAGGTGGTGTCGGGTGCTTCCTTGGCTGTTGCAAGCATGGCCTCTACGCCTGCCCAGCACATCGAGAGGTCGTCGAGTCTTCCCGAAGAGATGAACTCATTGTGTACGCCGAAGGTGCAGGCGGGTGTGGCATCGGCGAGGTAGAGGTCAAAGTCGAGGATGTCTTCCTGCTGGATGCTCAGTTCGGTGGTGATGACATTTATGAGGAGATTGCCCTTCTCCAGTTCGCCGGTCACGATGCCGAGGATGGGCAGCACGTCCTTCTGCCGGCTCAGCTTCACGCCGTCGTTCACCTGACGGTTGAAGTGGATGGCGAGGTTGCTGATCTGCAACAAGGGGCGCCCTACGTGGAGGAGGAGAGTCTGTGGGTGCATGGCATCCTTGCCCTTCACGATTACCCTGCCGGCGATGGTCAGTGGACGGTCGAACCAGGTCGACATGATGGGACCGCCATACACCTCGGTGTTCAGTTTCACGATGCCGCCCTCGCAAAGCATCTCGGCGTTGGGCTTGATGCGGAAGGTGGGGGAGTCGCAGTGGGCGCAGATCATGTGGAAGCCTGCGTCGGCGATGGCTTTCCTGCCGATGTGGAAGGCATAGATGCTGGAGTCGTTCTTGGTGACGAAGAACTTGTCGCCAGTCTCCACCTTGCCCAATGGCTCCTGTGGGTTGATGCGGCGGAAACCGTTCTTCTCCAGTTCTTCAGCGATGTTCTTGACGGCCCAGAAGTTCACGGGCGAAGCGTCAAGAAAGGATAAAAGTCGTGTGGTCATATCTCTTAGTATTGTTTTTGTCGTTTCATGTCGATACCTTAGGCAAAGGTAATTATAATACTATTATTATACTGCTATTATAATGTAAATATAATAAAGATTAACGAATGGGAATCGCTGATAGCTACATCGTTGGTAGTTGTCTATCTTGCCAATGAGCAGCATGTTAGAAGCGTTTAATCTCCGTTTTAAACAACTTTGTTTTAAACAAACTTGTTTAAAACGGATGTTTTTATTACCTTTGCAGCTATAAATCGATAAAAAAGGAAGACTATGAATCAGATGGAAGCTCCTTTTGTGTTCGGCGTGAGAGTGGAAGGAGATACTTTTACAGACCGGAGGGAGGAAACGGAACGCTTGAAAGCTAACTTTACATACGGTGTGAATACGATTTTGATTTCACCGCGTCGTATGGGAAAGACTTCGCTTGTGGACAAGGTGTGCTCGCTTGTTGAGAACGAGGACATAAGGATCGCTCGCATCGATGCTTTCGGTTGTCGCTCTGAGAATGATTTCATCAATGCTTTTGCAACGGCTGTTGTCAGGGCTACATCAAGCAAGTGGGAAGAATGGATGGAGAACGCAAAGGTATTTCTAAGTCGTTTCGTGCCAAAGATAAGTTTCGGTCAAGATCCTTTGAACGACTTCTCCTTGTCTTTGGAGTACAATGCAAGTAATAATACGACCGAGGAGGTGCTGAGGCTTCCGGAAACGATAGCCCAGGCCAAGGGGTGCCGTATTGTGGTATGTATTGATGAGTTCCAACAAATAGGCGATTTCCCCGACTCCTTGACATTCCAAAAGAAACTGAGAGGGGTATGGCAGTTGCAGAGTCATGTGTCCTATTGCCTGTATGGCAGCAAGAAGCACATGATGGAGCAGATGTTCCAAAACCATAGTTATCCCTTCTATCGTTTTGGCGACCTTTTCTATTTGCAAAAGATTGACGAGGAAGATTGGGTGGAGTATATCTGTCAGCGTTTCGAGACAACGGGCAAGCATATTCCAGAAGAGTTGGCGCATGAGATATGTCGGGTTACGGACAGGTATTCTTCCTATGTGCAGCAATTGGCATGGTTCGTATGGCTGAGAACAGCAGACGCGGCATCGGAGGCAGACTTGCAATATGGTATCGACCGATTGTTGGATGCCTGTGAACCCTTGTTTATCCAGCAGACGGAGGATTTGTCGGCTTATCAAATGAATTTCCTGCACGCCATCGTGAATGGTGTCCATACGGGTTTCACCCAAACTGCCATCTTGAACACCTATCGCCTGGGTACGGCCGCCAATGTCACTCGTTTGAAGAAGGCGTTGATAGAGAAAGACTTGATTGCAATATCTGCTCCCAAATGTTTGGAGATGAGCGACCCTATCCTGGTGTTGTGGTTGAAGAGAAGAGTATGGAGGGAATGGTAAAATTAGTGAAATAAACGAACGCTGCCCAAATTATGCTCTGAAACATTATGTTTAGTGATGATTGTAACTATTCAGCGATAGGCAAAACCCTCTCTGTCCGCACTCTAAAACAGAGCGC
>CAVKZC010000312.1:0-2843 GCA_963660455.1 Sphaerochaetaceae bacterium
GCTTCAGAAACCACGCCTGTGGATTCTTGGCATTCAGTTCTATTGCCTTGTTGGCATACTCATAAGCCTCATCGGCATTGATTCCATCGCAGGCTGCCTCGGCGAGCGTCAGGTAATTGGCTGCGTCGCCCGTCTTGTCTATTTTCACACTGTTGATGACTTCCTGCACCTTCAGCTTCGAACCGCAATAGGTACAGAACCCCTCCTTGCTCCCAGCGTCAAGCATGATGGAAGCACCACAGTTGGGACATTTGGTTGCTACTAAACTCATTCTCTTCTTTTTTAACGACGATTACAGATGGGGTTATACATTGGGGATGGGTGGAGGACACATGCCGTCCGAAAACTCCGGGAAGCCCTCGATGGGTTGCCATTGCTTCATGCCTTTCTTCCAACAAAGCGTGGCGGCAGAAATCTGTCCCTTGTCGAGGAAGTCCTGGATGTTGTCGGCCGAGAAGGGACCCTTCTGCTGTCCACCGATGGCGAGGTAATAGTTTTGCGGCGTGATGGCAGGAGGCACCTCGTCGAGCACCTGTCCGGCATTGGCGAAGAGCTGCTGCCCCACGGAGACTCCCGCACCCAGTCCCACGCCAGCGTTCAGCATATTGCCCCCACTCGACTCATTGGCAGCAGCCGTTTCCAACACATCAAAGGTACGTTCCATGCGATAGGTATCCTTGCCCGTCACCTGGAGGCGTGCCATGATACTCTTGGCCTTCTTCAACTCCTGGATGCTTTCATCATCCTCGGGAGCGTTGATGGAGATGACATTGAAGTTGAGAAGTTCCACTCCATACTCGGCGAAGAGCTCCGTCAGTTGTTGACGAGCATATTCAGAAATCTCCAGCAGATGGCGGTTGACATCGAGGAAAGAAATCTTGTCTGCCAACATCTTGTTAGCGAAGAGGTCGGTGAGATGCGAGAGCAGGATGCCGCGGAAATAAGACTGCAGGAGGTCACCACTGAAGGTGTCTCTGTTACCGGCAAGATGCTGGATGAACGTCCTGGGTTCTGCTATTCTGAAACCATACTGACCATAAGCCCTCACAGGCACGATGATGCCATACTTAGGGTCTTCCAACTGGATGGGAGTCTCCGTTCCCCATCTGTAATCCAACTTAGAGAGCAAGTTGACAAACCACACGTCCGCCTGGAAGGGAGAATCTCCGCCAAAGGGTAGGTTCACCAGGTGGTTGAGCAATGGGACGTTCTTAGTGCTGAGGGTATAGGTGCCCTCCTTGAACTCGTCGCAGATTTGTCCGCCCTTGGCAAAATAAGCCAACTGTCCCGGATAAACCACCACTTGCGTGCCCCACCTCAGTCCTTCCGACAAGAAGCGATGCACTACCTCACCTTCCTTGAACTGGTATTTTACGACATCTATTATAGCCATAGTCTCATTCATTATTAAGTTTCTACTACAAAGAGGACGCTATCCATCCCCACCGCAAAGGTACAATAAAAATTCGAAACCTACAAGAATAAAGAGAAAATATATACCACACCGCTGTATTTTCAAATAAAAGTAGTATATTTGCATCGTGAATATAAAAAGGCTGAGATTATGGCAATAGACATGAGCGAAAGAAGACTGCCCGTAGGCATACAGTCCTTTGAAAAGATAAGAAAAGAAGGATATTTGTATGTAGACAAGACCGACCTCGTTTGGAACCTTGTCAACAGTGACAAGACGTATAATTACCTGAGCCGCCCGCGCCGCTTCGGCAAGTCGGTGCTAGTAGATACCCTCCAGGCTTACTTCGAAGGAAAGAAGGAGCTATTCGAAGGGCTGAAGATTATGGACTTGGAGAAGGAATGGGTGAAGCGACCAGTTATCCGACTCGATATGAGCGGCGCAGGCGCCACACCTGAAGCCATCACCTCCTACTTGGATGACATGTTCTATCATTACGAGCTGCAGTATGACGTGACGGCACGTCAGGGAAGCTCCCTTGCCGTCCGCTTCAAGAACATCATAGAAGCCGCCTACCAAAAGACAGGCAGCCAAATAGCCGTGCTCATCGACGAGTACGACTCACCCTTGCAACACTCCTGGAAGACACCCGTACACGACGCTTGCTCTGCCATCTACAAAGAAGTGTTTGCCATATTGAAACTGAAAGACAACCGGGAACGCTTCGTCTTCATCACGGGCATCACCAAGTTTACGCAAATCTCCCTCTTCTCCGTGCTCAACAACTTGACCAACATCAGTTTTTTCCCCCAATACGCTGACCTTTGCGGCATCACCAAGCAGGAAATCACCGACAACTTCATGCCCGAGATAGAGGCGATGGGAAAGAAGAACGGATGGACTACCGAGGAAAACATCAGGCAACTGAAGGACAACTACGACGGCTACCACTTCAGTGCGGAGAACATGGTGGACGTGTTCAATCCATACAGCCTCATCAATGCCTTGGACGAAAAGGAAATCTTGAGCTACTGGGCATCATCCGGGGCGACATCACTACTGCCCAAGTTCGTAGATGACATGGAGATACGTCTCAAGGAGCTCGACCATTGTGCCTTGGCGAGCAACATCATCCGAACCTCAGACGTAACAGGCGGAGGTCCCGAGCTGTTCCTCTATCAGTCGGGCTACCTCACCATCAAGAGTTACTCCAACGGTGTCTATTTCCTGGGCATCCCCAACCACGAGGTAAGACAGGCTCTCTACGAAATGGTACTCCCCGCCTTGTCGATGCGCAAACAGAGCGACAGTCTGTCGACACAAGCGTTCTTAACAGACCACCTCATTACAGGCAACCTGCCCGAGGCCAAGAAATGCCTGAAAGCCCTCATCGCCGACGTGCCCTACAGCAACAAGAAGCTCGCATCCA
>CAVKZC010000313.1:0-2840 GCA_963660455.1 Sphaerochaetaceae bacterium
CCAAAGAACGAATGTATGTTAAACTTGTAATGAGAATACTTTTTCAAGTGGACTCATATATGGACAACTATAAATCTTTCTCCATAACTATCTGCTTATAATTTGCTCAAAATATACAAAAAAGTACGTTTGAGCAAAATATTCTTCTTCGTCATGCTTTGTATGGCATAAGCATAGCCGTTGGTTTGGAAATACACAAAAACTTTCCATTTATTGGTTTGGAAATGATTGAGAAATACGTGTTTTTTGGTTTGGAAATGAAAATAAAGTTGTATCTTTGCCCCCAATTCTAAACGGATGAGGTATGTTTACACGAACTGCGATCAATTATCTGCGCCAATGGGCGAAAAAGGAAGAGCGCAAGCCTTTGGTATTGCGTGGTGCTCGACAGGTAGGGAAGACAACTTTGATAGAGTTGTTTGCCAAGGAGTTTGATGCCTATATTTATCTGAATTTAGAGGAAACGGAGAGTGCGGAGCTTTTTGCTGCAGACTACTCTTTTGATGACTTGTTGACTGGCATTTTCTTTAAGTCGAATGTGGCTCAAGATGACAGTAAGCACACCTTGATTTTCATCGATGAGATACAGAATGAGCCAAAGGCGGTGCAGGTATTGCGTTATTTTTACGAAAAGCGCCCAGACCTATATGTGATTGCCGCGGGTTCTCTTTTGGAGAGTTTAATGGGACGTCACATCTCTTTTCCTGTGGGCAGGGTGGAGTATATGGCATTGCATCCTTGTACCTTTGTGGAGTTTCTCCGCGCCATGGGACAAGAAGCGATAGCAGAGAGCATAGAAAAGTGGTCTTTGCCCACTTCTTTGCATCTTCATGTGATGGACTTATTCAAAAAATACATGATAGTTGGTGGGTTGCCGGAGGCGGTGGCTAACTATGCAAAATACAAGGATGTTGTCAAACTGAATGATGTCTTTAACTCTTTGCTATCAGGCTATCGCGACGATGTAGAGAAATATGCCAGCAAGCCGAAGGAACAGGATGCCATCAGGTACATCTTGAATTATGGTTGGGCGGCAGCCGGGCATCGCATTCAGTTCGCCAAGTTCACTGGCTCATCTTTCAAGGCGGCTGAGGCTGGGAACGCATTCAGAACTTTGGAGAAAACGTTGTTGTTGGAATTGGTTTATCCACAGATGACAGCCTCCTTCCCGATATTGCCCGACTTGAAGAAGAGTCCAAAGCTGTTGTGGCTTGACACAGGCTTGGTGAATTTTGTGGCAGGTATGCAGGAGGAAATGCTGTTTAGCAAAGACACCGACGAACTGTGGAATGGTGACATTGCCGAGCATATCGTGGGGCAGGAGCTGTTGGGAGCATCTTTTACCTTTGGCGAGAAAAGGCTGTTTTGGGTACGGGATGCCAAGAACTCACAGGCAGAGGTTGACTTCCTGATACGTTACAAATCCCATCTACTTCCGATAGAAGTGAAGACGGGCAGCAATGCCAAGTTGCGTTCATTGCATCTGTTTATGGACGAGTCGAAGGAAAAGATAGCCTTGCGCCTTTGGAATGGTCCAATGACATCTGATTCGGTCACAACGCAGAGCGGCAAGAGTTTCACATTATATAATATACCACTCTATTATGCAGGGTATTTGCAAGAATTCTTTGACCACCAAGTGTCTTGGTGAAAGATAGCTGATGATTCAACCGTACAGGTCGAATGAATTTATGATGTTTTGCTTTTGATTTTTAGTACGTATTGATGGCATCCCAGATCATAAACTGCTCTGCCACATAACCAATCTTGCCGTCCACCTTCAATTTGAACCAATAGCCCTTGTCCTTTTCATACACATAGCCCAGACAGGGATATACTTCGGGTATCATTCCAGGTTGGGGAGCGATGAAGCCTATCTTCTTGCTGCCCTCAACGGGACGCTGGCGCACGTTCACGCGAGTCTTCACCACATCTTCATCCACCACGAGATAGCCGTTGCCCTTCTCGGCACTGTATTCCTTGATGCGGCTCTTGCTCTTCTTCACCAGTGCATAGTCTTGCACATCCACCAGGTAGCTGTCGCCACAGTCGGCGAGATAGCGGCTCTCGTTGCCTTCCTTGTCTATTACCACCTTCGCCTGGCGGCGATGCTTGTAGTAGGCGTTGTTGCGGTCCCAGTCGGGCGAGGAGATGTAGATATTGGCGATGGGGCGAAAGTTGTTGCTATGCCACGTCACGGTATCATTCTCACATACACTGGCAAAGAGCATAGGGTCTCCATATTCCGACGTGATGTTGTAAAGGAAACCTCGCTGCGGCGATGTGCTCTTGAACGGGGCACTGCGGAAGAGCGAGTCGGTGAGGCAGAACTCAGTGAGGTCGTCGGCAGTGATGTTGAGCGTGAAGTCGTCTATCTGACGGTTTGCCCAACGGGTAGCGGGAGTCAGCCAGTAGGGAATCTCGAAGGTCTTGCCCACGCTGTAGCTCATGCGATAGGTGTAGGTATGGTGTACGATATTGAGGCCCTGCTTGAAGTGGGCATCGAAGTAGTAGGCGTAGGCATAGCCGGTCACGCTGTCCAACTTGGCGTTGTAGAGGGCGTTCTCGTAGGGCACCAGTGAATCGGGAGCCTCACCCATTCCTTTCCATTGGGTCATGTCGAGCGGTGCGAAGTCGGTATCCACCTTCCCGTCGGCATACTGTGCTGCCACCAAGGCGTTCTTGTTGGAGAGTCGCTGGTTGTTCATCGTCACGGTGAAGTCCTTGATGAAGGGATGGATGCCATGGCGGTTGAGCGGTGCGCCCACGTTGTAGGGAGGCTCAGCCTCGAAGGCCATGGTCACGGTCTTCGGCTGTCCGTTGTTCATCAGTTCGTAATA
>CAVKZC010000314.1:0-2833 GCA_963660455.1 Sphaerochaetaceae bacterium
AAAAGGAGTTAAAGATGTTAAGGAGTTAAAGGAGTCAAGACAACAGCAATATGATTGAAGCCACAAGAAGCATACCAGAGAAGAAAGACAAACGTAAAAACTAATGTCTTAACTTCCTTAACTTCTTAACTCCCCGAATACTACCACTCGATGGGAGTGATTCCGTTCAGCTGCAAGTACTCGTTGCAGCGGGAGAAATGATGATTGCCAAACCATCCGCCACGGTTGGCTGACAAGGGCGAGGGATGCACGCTCTGCAATATCAAGTGCTTGCTCGTGTCGATAAGCGGAGCCTTGCTGCGGGCATAGCCGCCCCAGAGGATAAACACCAGATGTTCCTTGTCCTTGCTGAGTGCCTTGATGGCGGCATCTGTAAACGCTTCCCATCCCTTGCGCTGATGGCTCGCCGCCTGATGGGCACGCACGGTCAGCGTGGCGTTGAGAAGCAACACTCCCTGCTTTGCCCATCGCGTCAAGTCGCCCGACTGGGGCATCGGAGTGCCGAGGTCCATCTGTATCTCCTTGAAGATATTGACCAATGACGGAGGGAAAGTGATGCCCGTAGGCACGGAGAAACTCAGTCCCATCGCCTGTCCCGGCTCATGGTAAGGGTCTTGTCCGATAATCACCACCTTCACATCATCGAAAGGACAAAGATTGAAGGCATTGAATATCAGCTTGCCGGGAGGATAACACGGCGTGTGCAGGTACTCCTCGCGTACAAAGTTAGTGAGGTCGACGAAGTATTGCTTCTCGAACTCATCTCCAATGTGCTGTCTCCAACTGTCTTCAATCTTTACGTCCATATAGATATTTTGATTAGTCTACGATCAAGTTCTCACCTGTCATGTCAGCTGGCTGCTCCAGGCCCATGATATGGAGGATGGAAGGAGCCACGTCTGCCAAGCGACCATCCTTCACGGTAGCTGAGTTGTTGTCAGTTACGTAGATGAATGGCACTGGGTTCAGGGAGTGGGCGGTGTTAGGTGTGCCGTCCTCGTTGATGGCGTGGTCAGCGTTGCCGTGGTCGGCGATGATGATAGCCTCGTAATCGTTGGCCTTGGCAGCCTCAATCACGTCCTTCACGCAGTTGTCCACAGCGTGTACGGCCTTGGCGATGGCGTTGTAGATACCTGTGTGGCCCACCATGTCACCGTTGGCGAAGTTCACTACGATGAAGTCATACTCCTGTGTGTTGATGGCACCCACCAACTTCTCCTTCACCTCGTATGCGCTCATCTCAGGCTTCAAGTCGTAGGTGGCAACCTTTGGAGAAGGCACCAAGATGCGGTCCTCGCCCTCGTATGGAGTCTCGCGACCACCGTTGAAGAAGAATGTAACGTGAGCATACTTCTCTGTCTCGGCAGTGTGGAGCTGCTTCTTGCCCTGTGCGCTCAGATACTCGCCGAGTGTGTTCATCACGTTCTCCTTGGGGAAGAGGATGTGAACGCCCTCGAAGCTGGCGTCGTATGGAGTCATGCAGTAGTACTGCAGGTCCTTGATGGTGTGCATGCCTTCCTCGGGCATATCCTGCTGGGTCAACACCTGTGTCAACTCCTTGGCGCGGTCGTTGCGGTAGTTGATGAAGATCACCACGTCGCCCTCCTGGATGGTGCCATCCACGGTAGAGTTGACGATAGGCTTGATGAACTCGTCGGTCACGTCCTCGTCGTAGCTTTCCTGCATGGCCTTCACCATGTCGTCAGCCTGCTTGCCCTTGCCCTCGACGAGCAGGTCGTAAGCCTCCTTCACACGGTTCCAACGCTTGTCGCGGTCCATGGCATAGAAACGACCCACGATGCTGGCGATGTGTGCGCCGTTCTTGTCGCAGCAGGCCTGCACCTGCTCGATGAAGCCCTTGCCGCTCTTGGGGTCGGTGTCACGACCGTCCATGAAGCAGTGAACGTATGTCTCCTTCAAGCCATACTCCTTGCCAATCTCGATCATCTTGAAGAGGTGGTCGAGTGAAGAGTGAACGCCGCCGGTAGAGGTCAAGCCCATCAAGTGGAGCTTCTTGCCAGTCTTCTGTGCGTAGCTGTATGCGTTGACCACTTCCTTGTTCTTCAGAATGTCGCCGCTCTCGCAAGCCTTATTGATCTTCACGAGGTCTTGGTATACCACGCGACCTGCGCCGATGTTAAGGTGACCCACCTCAGAGTTACCCATCTGACCGTTGGGAAGACCTACGTCCTCGCCACAAGTCTGGAGAGAAGAGTGTGCTGAAACTGCTGTCAAATAGTCGAGATAAGGAGTTGGAGTGTTGTAGATTACATCCCCCTTGTCATGCTTACCGATTCCCCATCCGTCGAGAATCATCAAAAGAGCTTTCTTTGCCATAATTACATAAATAGATTAAATTCGAATTTCGTCTGCAAAGTTACTGCAATTTGCAGTAATCACAAAATAAAACACATCTTTTTTAGCCTTTAGGACCGCAGGGGATGAGGGCAACTGGCAGTGT
The DNA here is from genome assembly GCA_963660455.1 of Sphaerochaetaceae bacterium. GTDB lineage: Bacteria > Bacteroidota > Bacteroidia > Bacteroidales > Bacteroidaceae > Prevotella. The sequence goes on from CAVKZC010000314.1 coordinate 2,462, forward strand.
TCCTTGCGTTGCACATCCGGTTGTCTCGGGCTGATGGGTTATTGCTCTTGTGTTGATGCGTTCTCCAAAGCGTAGTACAAAGTTTGTGTCTTATGGCTATAAAGTTGCAGTTAACTAAGTACAAAACCCAAAGAAGCCTACTACAAACTTATGCGCCTAACTTATATTTACGTAAATATAACTTATATTTAGCTTCGCCTAACCTGTATTTACGTAAATATAAGTTAGGCGCATAAGTTTGTAGTTAGCTTCTTCAGGTTTTGTGGTAAGCCTCTTCAGGTTTTGTAGTAAGCCTCTATATGTTTTGTGTTGATATGGAGAAATCCTTTGTTGCTATTTCAGTCCGTCTGCATCGCCAGTGGTTTTGAGTCC
>CAVKZC010000315.1:0-2831 GCA_963660455.1 Sphaerochaetaceae bacterium
AAAGATAAGCCTGTTTCACTGTCGGGTTGTCGCATGGCGTGGCAATAAGACGTTTCACCTCGTCAATGGTCAAGAAGTCGCGCTGGCTTTCCTTGCGTCTGATACGTTCCGACCTGTCAATCTTGTTGATTGGGTTGACCGTTAGAATCTCCTGTTGGATAGCTGTGTTGATGGCGTTGTTCAAGCACTCGAACATGTCGAACTTGCTCTTGACACTATAATCAGTGCCGTCCTTCTTGGTATAGTCGCGAAGGAAGTCAATGTATGCCAGGCAAAACGACTTGTCAATGTCCTTGAGTTTGGGATTTCTCCCGAAGTCTTGGATGGACACATGAAAGCGTTTGGTTGCCCCAAGGCTCTTTACGCCACGTCGACGTTGCAGTCCCTCAAACTCCTTTATCCAATCGAGCAGAAGCATCTCGTCTTTGGGTTGCTCCACCTCTCTCTTGAGATACTTGCTCTCCTCCGGCTCTTTCTTCAACTCCCATATGCGCTTTTTGAGAACAGCCTCCGCCTCCTTCATAGTCTTGGCATTGGCTTTCTCCGCACCGGCATCCGACTCGGGAAGAAGGTAAAGTTTGAGGTACTCATATGTTCTCTTGCCATCCTTGTAGATGTCAAGATAGATATGCCGTCTGCCGTCCTTGAGAGGTTTGAACCTCATGGCGGCGAGCTGCTTCTGTGGCTTGTGTTTGTTTGTCTTCTCCATTCCCTTATCTTTGCTAGTTTAATCGGCTGCAAAGATACAACAATTAGTCGAGAAGAAACAAATACGGGTAACAAAAAGCGAGAATTATAAGGAATTTTAAGTAAACCAAGAGAATCAATCGTATTTTACGAAAGTGTTGTATATAAGCGTTTTAATACGATATTCTTTCCTTTGCTTTCTCTTGTTTTCTATGTATTAGGAATTAGGCTACCTCCTCGACGATTTTTCGGACATCGGGCAAGCCCGTTGCATTAACGGAACGGCATAGAGACTGGCAAGAGAAATGTGTGATGCTCTTTCACTGTAAAATGACCGTTTTGAGGAGCCGTTTTTGATAGGCAATGGCTTGATTTTTCCAGATTGCAGTCTTGCTCCACACATTTCATAGGGCAATAGATTGTTTCGGGAGCAAGAACGTGTGTTTGGTAAAGACCCCTATCGGCAAGACTACACTGTAATGGCATAATTGTTTGCCGAGGCAGAAGGGTTGGTGTGTCCAAACTACTTATCACGCCTTTGTCCGAACAATGCTAAGAGTTATACAACGGACAATGGATAATACTGGAACAAATGCTCGCTGTACAAAAGAGAAAGGCAACCGTCAATTGGCATCGACCAACTCCAGTCCGAGGGTGTCAATCAATGTTTTGAGACACGGATGCCGATTGACCATCTTCTGAAAGATGGTTGTCGGTGTGTCGGTCATCAGCAGGAAATCGGCAAGGTCAAGACCATTGGTGCGTTGCTCATCGGTGGCAGTCTGTTCGATGTGTTGACCGACAACAACCTTGTCGCAGATGCTGCGGAGCATGGCGGACTTTTCTCGCCAAGCATCGTATGCGCCCAGGTCGGGGAACAACATAACTTGCCGACCACGCAATACTTCCATCACCTCAGCCTTGAAGCAACCGTGTATGCCTCCTGTGGCCAACCAAACGAAGTCGGGCATGAAATGGGTGGCGATGAGTGCCGATTTCTCACTCTCCACAATAGCCACTGGTTTAGTGGGGAAGATTGGCAGCAAATGCTCGCCAAATAGACATTGCTTCATGTTGAAATCGGTGAGGTGTAGTTCACTATGTACCCAACTCACATAGCTGCGAGGCTCTTTCACACGATGCCCATTGGCAGCATCATAGAGCATAATCTTTCCGGCACGTACCTGCCCAAGATGGTCAATCTGCCAATACACCGTACTGCCGCCCCATTTCTTTGATGTCCCCACTTTGTACAACAGGAATATCCGCTGCGTCTCCTTTTCACCCAAGATGCCGGAAAGGAATCGGTATAGCGGATTGATGGTGTATGCCGTGAGCGTTCGGGTCATTATCTCGTTGTCGATATATGATGTTGCAGGTTGGCTCTTGAAAACTGGTAAGACTATAGGCCGAAAGGTTTGCTCATTCCGATCACTCTCCAATACATCAGGGTTGTCCTTGAAAAAGTCTGACGGCTTGTAGTGGTATTGGCACGAGTGTTCATGGTCGCACCGTCCCACGTAGTCGGGGAATTCAATGCGACCTTCCGTGTCGATGTATCGCACGAAACAATGACGCTTGCCGCAGTTGGGGCAAACACCTTTGTTGCCGTGTCTGTATTTCTGGAGGGTAAACCGATATTCTGCCATAATGACTTTGATTTTGCAGCTCGTGCAGATTGCAGTATTTGCAGTTTGCAGTAACAATGTGTGAGAAGGGGTGTGAGAAACTGCAAAGTGCAATAACTGCAAGGTGCAATGAAAGCTTATTGTTGCAGTTTCTCATATTCGCCCCGTTTCAGTTTCTTGATAATATGGTCATTGGCGAGGTTCACTAAAGCGTACATCACGGAGCGTTCCGATAGTCCAGCCTCTTTACCGGCCATTACTGCATCAGCCGTGGTGAAGTGCTGCGGCACGTTGTCGAGAAATTCCTTCTTCTGAGGTTCCAAACCATCCATGAGGATGAAACGTTGGATGGCAGTGTAGCATCCTTCGAAATATTCACTCAGCGCGATGGCGGCCTTCACGGAGACAATGTCCACATGGTCTTTGTGCGTGTCACCGCATGCCCAACGGAGCAACTGGATGACAAGGGCAATACGAGCCGTAATCATAGGGGCTTTCATGATGCGACTGTCCACC
>CAVKZC010000316.1:0-2826 GCA_963660455.1 Sphaerochaetaceae bacterium
GCATCCACCGTTCCGTAGGTGTCAAGTAACCATGTGCGCATTTCACCTCTCTCCAGTACCTCTGGGTTGGCAATGAAATAGTTGTACCGACCGCGCTGCTCGCAGTCGATAACAATGCCGAACATATCGAGAATGCCACCCTTCCACCTGTCGAAGGTCTGGCGTTGCAAGTCCAGACCTCCGCTAAGGTCGACATTCTCCCGCCATTTCTCGTTGAGTTCCCGCAACGTAATGCGCCCTGCCCGATGAATGGCCTTCACCACCCAAATGTATTTCTGAATGAGGGACATGGGGTTAGTTGTTATTGTAACCAAAATCTCGTGTACCGAACTTGCGCTTGTAAAGGGACTCACGGTCTATGGCGTGCTCTTCCAATATCTTTAATGGAAGAGTTTCGAGAATGCACCATTGAAAGTTCTTTCTTGCATAGTTCGGGTCTGCTTCCAATAGAGGCTTCAAGTCCTTATCATAGCCATGCCCAGTCTCTGCATATTGTGCCCAACGTCCCCATATACCCTGTTTGTTATAGGTCGAACCTACATATTGCTTGCCGTTGCTCTTGTCAAGTATGAGATATATACCGTTGCAACTTTCAAGCTTGGACTTCCATTCGACATTATTCGTTTCAAAGATGCGAGATAACTGGTAGTAATCCAAAAGTACATCCTCGAATCGAGAGAACACTGGGATATTATCTTCTTTCAAGCCTCTGTCAATACGGACAACAGGCATTTCGTTTACATAGTTTTGTAGCCAACTTACAGGGTTGCGCCAATCTATGACGACACGCTCCTTCAGAAGGTCAAAACCGCCAACCTCTTGAAAATTGAACAATGCTTGAGCCTCATCTTTGTAGTCTTCAATTTCTTTTATAATTCCAAGATTCTTGTAGACTCCAACGAAACGAGACGAAACACCTTCTTCTCCAATAAAAGCCACAAAGTAATCTACATCTACAAAACGCTTCTTCACTTGTTCGCTCTGGTAGGTCATAAACACCTCATTGTCGTTGAGGTAAATGTCATATAGAGAGTTTGTATATTCTTTCCCGGCGATAACCTTTACCTTTCGGTTGTCCTTGTGACGTAGTAAACGAACACGTTTCTTGTTTGCTGCATCGAACTCGTCGTTGCGCCCATTGAGCAGAGCTTGTATTGTTGTAATCCAGTTTTTCTCCATATTCTTTATCTTATTTTTCTCGTTTTGTCTCCATTCGAATTCATCTATGCCGAGTATCTCATATCCGAGATATTTCCATACCTCTTGATAATAGTTCGGGGTGTATCTCGCCATGACGAGATGGTTGTTGTATTCCTCTTTCGACCATCTGTTGTTGTTGAATGTCAGAGCCTTTTCCCATATAGGTTCCGGCTCTTCGCTGTTGTCGAGCTGATAGAAGATGGTACCGATACGTTTCAAGTGGTAGCCCTCTTCCTTGCACATCTGCAAAGTCAGACTGTGGTTGTCCAACGGGAAGCCGTAGAAGCCTTCACCGTCTTCACCCACAAGGGACGCAAGGCACAATGCGCCCATTTCAGAACCATCGGGGGACGTCACTTGCACGATGTCGCCAGTGAACATACGGCTCTTCTCGTCATCGTCAAAGCCCGTATCTATGCCGGCAAAGATGTGGCGGCAGGTATAGCCCCGTTCCTTGCAGTCGTGTCCGAAGACATCCTCCACCACGTCTGGGTTATGGTCTTCTGCAAACTTCTCTTCCTTGTGCCACACGTACAGTCCGTGGTCCATCCAGAAGAAATAGTCGCCAAAATTGGCATAACTGAACTTCTTGTTGTCTAGGACGTAACGGATGCGTACTTTCGGGAGTTTCTTTTTTCTCTTTAAGTCGTAGCCTATCTCCACCTTGTATTTGATGCAGAGGTAGAATAGACTCTTGTCGTCCTGTACCCTCGGCACCAAATCCGCTGCAGTACGGATAGGGCAGACCTCGTAATCGTCCCATGTTTCCAAATTCAACAGTTCTTCAAACCATTCATCAGGCAGTTGAACGTTATGCAGAAGAAAGGCATCCTTGAACAACGGGATAACATCCTCCTCGTTTATCAGCGACCGCTCGCAACGGATGCGGCTGACGATGAATGTCCGTTCGTCATGCCGCTTGGCATAAGCGATAAAGTCTTCTACAATCCATGTAAACTCGCCCTCTACGGTGTTGAAGTCCGTTGGGATGGCATAGCTGTTGCCGTGTCTGCCCAAACAAAACCCGTCAACCGCTCCATACTGTTCCTTTGCAATCTTTGCATCGCCATAGTTATGAGTGCCACCGGGATGACTCTCATATACAAAGATCGGTTTTAATACATCTGGAGACGGAATACTGCACGTCTCTGCGTCCTTTATTTGTATACTCTTTTCTTCCATAGTCTTCTCGTTTTATGATTCGAGTGCAAAGTTAGCCGCAGGGTGTAACAATATCCGTGACAGGTTTGAAGAAACTTCTGTCTGTTACTCAATATTGTTTATCACTCCCGAGAAAAGAATCATATTTGTACTTTCCTCGACAATCTCGAACAGGAACGGCTTGTTTACCTTCATCACTTTTGGCTTTGGCTTCTCTTCAGGAGGGCAACATCCTGCCATTGCCATAAAAGTAACGGCTGCCGCTTCTGTTCCGTTTTCGTCAACTTTAATTTTCACTTGCTGAGCAATGTCAGCGATTTGCAAGTCTTTGATGCAGTCTGGCATGATGTTGTTTGACTCCAATACGCACGCCAATCCCATGTTAGACAGAATGGATTTCACATCGACCTTGTTTGTTACCTCAAAACGAGGCAAAGACAGATACACTTCTTCACGTTCAGTATA
>CAVKZC010000317.1:0-2817 GCA_963660455.1 Sphaerochaetaceae bacterium
AGAAATAAGCGGTCAGCTTGCTGTAATGAACGGATTCGGGGATTACAAATCCCCTTGAACAGAACGTCTTGGCCAGTACGGTTGCTTGCGCCTAGAAAGGGCAAAAGCGCTATAAAACATCTTTCGCATGATAGCGCTTCTCTTTTTAATCATCACTTAAGATTCCAAAACCAAAACAAAAAACATATGAGAAGACAATTATTGACATTGGCCGTCCTTGCACTGAGTGGCATTGCGGCACAGGCAGGGCCGATATCTGCAGAGAAGGCATTGGCCGAAGCACGCCAGTTTTGCCAGAAACGGCAGGCAGACGGTAGGATGAGAGCGATGGCCCTAGACCGGATGAAGGTGGCATACACCGCGCCCGGCGGTTATTATGTAGTAAACCGCGGCAGTGGAAACGGTTATGTCATAGTGGCTGCCGACGACTGCTCACCGGCAGTGCTCGGCTGTGTCTATGACGGTGATTTTGACTATGCCTCGCTGCCCGACAACATGCGTGCCTGGCTCGACACCTATGCCGGGCAGGTGGCGCTGATGGCCAAGACGGGCGTGAAGTATGAGGCTGACGAAAGCAAGAAAGACCATGAGCCTGTCGACTCGCTCATCAGTACACTCTGGGGACAGGTAGAACCGTACAATGAACTCTGCCCTATGGACACAAGGATGGACGAACGGTCTGTTACGGGCTGTGTCGCTACCGCCCTTGCCATGCTGGTGCGTTACCACAAGTATCCTGCCCGGCCGACAGGTACCCCGAATGCCTATGTCGAGAGTTTTGACGTGCCGGCTCCTGCAATCACATGGGGAGAGAAGGATTACGACTGGGACAATATGCTCGACAGGTATGCTGCTGACGCTGACGCTGAGGGTGCTGGGACGCAAGAGCAACGTGCAGCCGTTGCCTTATTGATGCGCGATATGGGATATAGTGTCGATATGAGATACACCAGTCGCGGAAGCGGTTCGTACGAGATTAAGGCGGCAACGGCCATGACGGAGCATCTTGGCTATGATAAGGCGTGCCACATGGAAATGGCTGCCTGGTATACGCCCGAGGAATGGGACAGTATGCTTTACAAGGAACTCTCAGAGAATGGCCCCGTGCTCTATACTGCCGCCGATGAAAGATTCGGTGCTCATGCCTTTGTCTGTACGGGCTACAAGGGCGACGGCTACTATTGGTTCAACTGGGGATGGAACGGCAGGGCAAACGGCGAGTTCCTGCTCAGTGCGCTTAATCCGCGCCGTAAGAACGACTCCGGTGTATGGGAACAGTTCGAATATACCTCAAATCATTTTATGCTGACGGGTGTGCGCCGCCCACAGCAGGGAAGTGACTATGTGTACAGGGTGGCACAGCTTGATCCGTTATTCTTTGAATTGAATAGTGCAAGCACCAGACTCTTGAATGTTTCCAACGTGCCGTTGACGGCAGACCTCGGATATCAGATGAAGAATATGAAGACGGGCGAAATCAGTTATCATACGGTACAGGAGAACAAACGCCTGGAAGTAGGCGTCAGGGTGGAGGTAGGCTTGCCCCTGCCTACGCTGGCAGACGGTTACTACGAGGCTCGTCTGGTTTATAAAAGAGAAGGTGGAGAATGGGCCCTTTGCACGGCTCCCGGACAATCTCATTTCTATATCTTGGCAGAGGACGGCATTGGCGCTGTTTCGGACGGTACCGAGTTCGAGTATGTAGCACATACTGTCAGTTCCGTCAGTCTGGTGCAGAACACGGCAGGCAAGATAGATGTAACCGTTGAGGGTAACGACGGGGGAGCACACATTGGCAGTTTCTATTGCGAGATAACGGATGTGACAGGCGGCGGCAAGGTAATCTATACGAGCAAGACGGTGAAAGTGGCGGTAGACCGTAATTACCCGAAACAGTTACTCGCGTTTGAGTATCCTGCCATGACTTACGATGCGTCCCACACTTACAGGGTACGCCTGTACGACGGTGGGCAGTTGCTTGCCGAATCAGACGACTTGACCGTGGCGGTTGTGACGGTTTCCAACTTTACGGTGACAGAACCTCTGCAGGTCAAGGGCGTTACTGACGGTGCCGGTTTTGTATACCGCGATGTAGAGGAATGCCCTCCCATAAGCATAAAGTTGAAAAATGAGAACGGTGTGCCCGTGGAGTATTTTTATATTAAGCTGAATGACAAATACGAGATTGCCTTCAATGTCAGTTCGCTTCCTGGCGTAGTGACTGTTTCGGACGATGAGGTTGTCATAGACGGAGCTTTGAGAGAAGGCGACAACATGATTGATGTCTACTGGAAAAAGATACTCAAGACCTCCGACGAAGTTACCGTTGTTTTCAGACCGTATGGCGAGCATGCAGTTCTTACCAATCCCGAATCGGCCAAGGTTACCTTTGCAGTGAAAGACCGCCCGTCGGCTATAGAGGCATTGCCCAGTGGTGATGGTGGTGTGGCTTTTGTCGAGGTGTACACGCCGGCAGGTATGCTGGTGGCACGTTCCGGCGATATGGAGACACTTCATACGTTGCAGTCAGGGTTGTATATTGTGAAGATGAAGGCAACCGACGGTACGCTGCGGACAGAGAAAATGCAGGTGAATAGATAACAGGGAGTTCCTTTCTCCCCACTGCCGGCACAAGGCTGTGGCAAGGAATGTAAAAAAGGAGGGTGTGCCATAAGCGTGACACACCCTCCGTCTGTTTTTCTGCCCTCCGGCCTTCATGCCGTTGGGACGTTGTTACTCAACATCGCTGCTGCCTTCTGACGTGCCGCCGGAAGTGCTGCCTCCTGAAGTAGAACCGCCTGAGGTAGAGTCGCCTGA
>CAVKZC010000318.1:0-2815 GCA_963660455.1 Sphaerochaetaceae bacterium
TGCGCGGTCAGGCATCGGGAGCCAAGAGTGTCACTGTCTTCATTGCCAGCAACCGCTTCCGTGAAGACCTTCCGCAATATGGCAATTCTGCCACCGTCTCCCTCCTTGTGCCCACAAGCGATACGATGGAGATAACCCAGGCTGCCATCCAAGCACTGAAAAGCATCTGGCGCGAAGGTATCCAGTACAAGCGTTCGGGTGTCATCGTGAGCGACATCCAGTCCAACGCCAACATCCAGTCCGACCTCTTCGATCCCATTCCCAACCGTCCCGAGCGGGCACGGCTCATGCAGGAGATAGACAAGATCAACCACCGCTATGGCATCAAGACCATACAGATGGCTGCGGAGGGCGACAGGAAGCAAGCATGGAAGGTGAAGTGCGAACACCGTAGCGGCAACTACCTCACCGATGCCAGCGAGTTGCTGACAATCAGATGCTAATTCTTCTCGTTCACGTCCTTGCCGGCACGGATGTCATCGGGCATGCCCTCGTAAGGGGCGCACGCTATCACCTGCTCGTTGTCCTTGCCCTCGTTGCGCATAAAGGTGATTTCTGCAAATTCCGGCACCACGTACTTCGGGTAGGTCTCGTATTTTGCACGTGCAGCCTCCATCCTGTCGATGTGCTCGTTTTGGAAACAGACGGTAATCTCGGGATGCTCGTGTACCCATTTGGGGAAGAAGATGACACCATGCACACGCTTCTCCTTCAACATAAAGTTGAGCGCAACGTCAGTGCCAGTTGGTTCTGTCCATGACACCTTGTACACATCGTCCGTCAGTTTCACGATGTCGGCCTTCTGGTCTTTTACCCATCTGCCGCCCACCATACCGCTGTGTATGCGATAGTCTACGGTCGTTTCGTTCTTCACATAAAACTCATACTCCCAGCCGTTGGCATAGGTGTAGATGAAATGCTGTCCTACTATTTTTTCCATTGTTTTATATTCTTTTATCGTTTATGATTTATTGTTGTTTCGCCATGAAGTTTGCCACGATTCCGGCACAACGCTCAGCAGCCTGTTCACCCGTAAAGGAATGGTCAACGCCGGGCATCAATACCAGCTCGGCATTTTTCAGCACCTGCTTGTAACGCTCTCCATAGGTGTAAGGGACGACACGGTCTGCCGTACCATGCACTATCAGAGCTGGCCCCACATAGCGGCTTGCCGTCTCATAGATGGGAAGTGTCTGTGCCGACTCGAAGTAAGCCTTTCCTACACGATGTTTGCCGCCATGGATGGCAACGTAGTCAGGGAGATTGCCGGCATCGTAGTGGGCATCCATCAGTTGTCCGCGCAGTGCATCGTCTCTGAGCACCGCTGCAGGAGCGCAAAGCGACATACCACGGATGCCACAGCCAAGTTCGCCTCCTATCATCGAGGCCACCACGCCACCCTGCGAGTGTCCAACGATGCTCACATCCTTCACCCAGGGGAGTGTCAGGCAGTATGCCACTACTTGCCTGGCATCTTCCAATTCGTTCAGTACGGTCATCTCCTCCAGCTTACCATCGCTTTCTCCATGTCCGTTGAAGTCAAAGCGGATGGAAGCGATGCCTTTCTGCTGAAGACTGTCTGCGATAAGGCAAAGCAATCTGCATTCTTTCGACGAAGTAAAGCCGTGGCAAATAATCACCATCGGCACCTTGTCGTCTTTGCTTACCTTTGGCTTTTGGATAATGGCAGCCAACTTGCCTTTCGCCCCATTTACAGATACCTTTTCCGTGGTCTGGGCTTTTGCCGAACCAAGAAAGGAAAGTGCGAGGCATCCAATTATTGCTAATTTGTTCATACTATTTTTATGTTATTGATACTTAATAAATTCTCGGGTGCAAAGGTAATTGGTTATCTTTGCATTCGATTTGCAAATAAAGACAGAAAGTTATCAAATAACGCCAATGAACAATAAACAGGAAACATATTTGCGACAGGTAAGTGAAACTGACCGCAAGGAGCTTCTTATCAAGCATACGGGAAGGGAAGGAATAGACCTTCCTGCACACGGGCATGCGCAATACCAGATAGCATACACTTTGCAAGGTACGCTCAGGCTCACTGTGGAGGGCAAGGAGTATTTCGTGCCGGAGCATCACCTCTGCTGGATTCCGGCAGGGATGACACACTCGTTGTCGAGCAACAACCGCAAGATAGCCCTCGTCATCATCTATGTGCCTCTTTCATTTTCTGCCAAGGATGCTCGCCGTGAGTTTGCCGTTTATAATGTGAATGAATGGGCTGCCGCCAACTTGCGCTATATCTCAGAGAACCGGGAGCGAATTAGCGAGGCGAATGATAAAGACCTTTTTCGTTTCGCACAGTCCTTGCTGCGTCAGTTGCCGTTGGCTTGCCCGAAATACACGCTCTTGCTCGACGGCATCTCCTTTGCCAAGGACCCTCGTCTTGCAGCAGCCTTGGAATACATGACCAAGCATCTTGACAAAGAGCTTCACATAGACGGCGTGGCAAAGGAAGCCGGAATATCGCCACGCACGCTCAATCGTCTCTTGCATGACGAGCAGATTAGTTTCTCCGCCTACCTCAACTACCAGCGTATCATCCGTGCTGTGGAGTTGATGGCAGACGGCAAGCGAACCCTCGCCGAGATTGCCTACATGACAGGTTTTAGCGCACCGAGCAACTTCAACCGCACGTTCCGTCAGATACTGGGCATGTCGCCTTCGGAATACGCCAAGTCGCCTTGTGGCTGTTAATGACCAGTTCTATAAGAACGAAGCCCAAGGCGTTCTCCATCTTCGGAAAGCGTCTTGGGCTTTGTTCATTTCTTGTGATTTCTGTCATCGGCGGAAGCCG
>CAVKZC010000319.1:0-2814 GCA_963660455.1 Sphaerochaetaceae bacterium
GCGGGATGGCATGGAAGAGTTGGGGCATCACGACATTGCCCACGACGAAGGCGCAGGCCAAGAGATAGGTCTTCGCCTCCGTATAACTGTACTGGTATAATCTAACGGTAGAATCTGTCATAGTCTTTTTTCCTTTCTTAAAATATAGTCTATTTTCTTTCTTTTAAAAATGATTTCACATTCTCCAAACATTCTTCGGGAGTCATGGCATCCTTGCACGTCAACTCCATCGGACACCAACCCGTTTGGGTGCGATTGGCGATATACTCCACCTTGCTGCCGTAGCTCACCTCTATCTCGGGCGCTGCCGATGCAAATAGTTGCAGGGCAGGCAGACTGATTGTATCGGCAAAGACAGCCTTGATGCCTCCCCGTATCATGAGGGCTGCTGCTGCCTTGCCCACCACCTTGTCAGCCACTTGCGACCCGGCAAGAATGGTGGGCGACTCATGCAGCAGTCGCAGCAAATCGCTGATGCCACGTCCGTCGAAGGCGAAGATTTCTTCATTTTCAGTCTTTATCACGAGTGAGTGATTTCCCTCGTGCAGCATTTCCTTGATTTTTTCCATATAATTCAACCCATATTTAACACTCCTAAAGTTTGTCGCTGCTGAGCTTCAGTCTTTCAACGAACTGGTCTATCTTCTCCAGTTCGTTGGGTATTTGGATGCGTTGCGGACAATGGGGGATGCATTTGCCACACTTCACGCAGCGACTTGCCTGACGGAGCTTGGGCACACTTCGGTCGTAACCGATGAGGAAGGCGCGGCGGGCACGGCGATAGTCGGGATCCTGCTCACCCTTGTTGGGCATGTTGCTCTCCTTGATGCACTTGTTGTAGTGCGAGAAGATGGCAGGGATGTTGAGACCGTAAGGGCAAGGCATGCAGTAGTTGCACTCGTTGCAGGGTATGGTGTTCAGATTGTAGATGTCGTTGGCTATCTCCATCAGGAAGGCATCCTCCTCCTGGGTCAGCGGCTTCAGCGGACTGTAGGTGCAGAGGTTCTCCTTCAGGTTCTCCATATAGCTCATGCCACTCAGCACGCAGAGCACGCCATCGGGCGTGCCGGCAAATCGGAAAGCCCAGCTCGCCACACTCTTCTCCGGCTCGCGTGCCTTCATCTTGGCGATGATGGCATCAGGCACATTGGCGAGTCGTCCACCCAAGAGCGGCTCCATGATGACGGCGGGAATTCCTCGTTTCTTTAGTTCGCCATAGAGATAGACGGCATCGGTGTTGCGAGGATTGATCTCATCGGCATAGTTCCAGTCGAGGTAGTTCAGCTCTATCTGCACGAAATCCCAGTGATACTTGCCTTCGTCGTGCCATTTCAGGGCAAGGTCGAACACCTTGATGTCGCCATGGTAAGAGAAGCCGAGGTTGCGGATGCGCCCCTTCTTCTTCTGTTCCACGAGCCAGTCGAGGATGCCGTTGTCGATGTATCTGCCATAGAAATCCTTCATGCCGTCTTCGCCCATGCCGATGGCGTGGAGCAAGAGATAATCCACATAGTCGGTCTGCAGATACTTCAGCGAGTTCTCAAACATCTCCTTGGATGCCGCCGCTGACCATGTGGCAGGGTCGAAGTTGGATAGTTTGGTGGCGATGAGATAGTCCTTGCGGTTATGGCGATGGAGGGCGATGCCCGTAGCCGTCTCCGACCTGCCCTGACAGTAGGCGGGAGAGGTGTCGAAATAGTTGACACCATGTTCCAGCGCATAGTCTATCTGCCTGTTGATCATCTCCTGGTCGAGTTCTGCGTCGGGGTTCTCTCGCCCCGTTCCGCCGCCCTTTACAGGCAGTCGCATCATGCCATAGCCGAGGATGCTCACCTTGTCTTTCGTATTGGGATTGACGCGATAGGTCATCTTCCCAACGGGAGGCTCCTGGTAGTTGCCCTTGGCGTTCATCTCACCGCCCTTGCCCTTGCAGGCAGAAAGGAGGGCCGAACTCGCTACCGCACCGGCACCGAGAGCCTTGAGGAAGTTTCGTCTATTGAGGTCTTGTTTCATATCTTACGCTTAAGGTGGGTTCTATAAATTAGCTTTGTTGGATTTTGAGACTATTTTCGAATGCATATCGTCAGCGAGCAAGGGAGTAATGCGGGCATTACGACCGAGCGAGATGGCGATATGGGTCGAAAAAAGTTCAAAAGGCGGCAAAACGTAACCCATATTTTTTGTTGTTTGTTACGGTGGTAATTTATAGAACCCACCTTAGTGACGGTGAAAAAATAACTTGGTATGATTTGCGGCTTATATTTTTGAGATGTTTTTGTCTTTTGAAGAGGGAGCATAGCGGGCTATGTGACCGATGAGAGAGGCAAAAACAGCCAAAAAGATGAGCCGGACAACCATCTGAATATGTATTTTATGGTTCTCAAATCGTACCAAGTTATTTTTTTATCGTCACTTAAATGTATTTATGTACTTCGTGCCCCTCCACATGGATGGCACTGAATGGTTTGGCAGGACAGAGGTGTTCGCAGGCTCCGCATCCGATGCAACGGGTCAGGTCAACGGCAGGGAACTTGGGCGAGTTCTCATCCTTCGGGTCGGAGGATACCATCATGATGGCACCCGTGGGACAATGGCGGGCACAGTTGCCGCACTCCACCCCATCGGTGAATACGATGCAGTTCTTCTTCGACCACACGGCATGACCTATCTGGATGCTTGACTTATCCTCTTTCTTGATGGGTTTGATGGCACCGGCAGGACAAACGTCGCTGCACCGATGGCACTCCGGCCGGCAGTAGCCACGCTCATACGACATCGTGGGCTGCATCAGCTTCATCAGGTCAGTGGAAGGAC
>CAVKZC010000320.1:0-2804 GCA_963660455.1 Sphaerochaetaceae bacterium
CGAGTCTGCTGTTCTATTATGGCATGCTCACCATCAAGGGTGCGCGTGGCTCCAAGTTGATTTTGGGCATTCCCAACAACAATGTGCGCAAGCAGTATTATGGATACCTGGAGGAAGAATACCAGGCCAAGTCATATGTCGATACCAACAAGTTGACCGACTACTATTACGACATGGCGTATGACGGCCAGTGGGAGGAAGGCCTTCGCTTCATGGCGGATGCCTATGCCAAGGCTTCTTCCGTACGCGACAGCATCGAGGCTGAGCGTAACCTGCAGGGCTTCTTCATGGCGTATCTCAATCTCAACGACTATTACGGGCCCTCCGCCAAGGTACCACCCTCCACAAGATCATCATGCAGTTCAAGGGATGGGAATTGGCAAGGATGGAAGAGGTGTAAAGGTTTCTATGCCATGAGGGGGAATCATTCTTTTCCCATATAGAAATCTGTGCATCCGCCATCGGTTACGTAAAACCGAGTTTCTGCTTTGCTCATAATTCTATTGTTTTATGGCGTGTTCTAAAAATTGGGCAGACTATGCCCGTACTACCTTCCACTCCAGGCAGTTCACCTCATCCTTCACCCCGAAGTTCAAGCCCACCTTTACGACTTCCTTGCCTTTCATCTTGAAGGCATCTGCATAATGACGGCTCTCTATCTGAGCCAGAGCCTCATCCACGCTCTTGCCAAACTTCAGCTCCATCACATAGACGGTAGTCTTTGTTTCCAGCGAGATGTCGACTCTTCCCCTCGCCGTATGCTGCTCCACGAGGATGTCATAGTCGGTGAGCAGGGCGAAGATAATGTAGAGCGTCTGCTGCCAATGACCTTCGTAGCGGGTGTTGTCGCAGTAGGGCACGGATTCAAGAAAATCAGCGAGTAGCTGTAAAGCGCCGTCCATGTTGCTTTGGCGGATCATCACTGACATTCTCGCTATCGTCGTGTTGCCATTGGCTGAATTACGTCCCAGGTAGTGGGGAAGGAGGGAGCCATACAAGCCCACAGCAATCTCGCGGTTGGGCAAAGCCAACTCGTAGAGCTTGCTCATCTTGTCATAGTTCTTGATGGTTATATAGCCACTCTGGTAGAGCAAGGGGATGATAGTGGACATCGTTTCCGTGGCGGCATCAAAATCCGCTTGCCCCACCCATTTGTTTTCGCCCAGGTCGGTAGGCAGGAAATCATACTTTCTCATCATGTTGATGAGATAGGTGGGTGTACCAGAGCCAAACCAGTAAGCGTCCAATTTCTGCTTGGCAAAACAGTTGAGTAGGCTGTAAGGATTGAACACGTCGGGCGAAGGCCAGGAGAAATGGTAGCCGTCGTAGTGGTCTTTCAGCTCCCGTATGGTCTCCTCACGTGTCATTTGAAGTTTCCCCGCCAGTTCGTCGATGTCGCTGCTCATCTGGGTGAGCAACTCGTCCTTTGTGATACCGCAGATACCAGCGTACGGCTCGTCCATACTCACGTTTTTGATGTTGTTCAGTTCGCTGAAGATGCTGAGCTGTGAGAACTTGGTGATGCCCGTAAGGAAGACGAAGCGAAGCATGGGGTCTGCAGCCTTCAGAGGGCTGTAGAAATTGCGCATAACATAGCGCAAGACATCGAGATTCTCCTCCTCGTGCGCCACGTCAAGAAGCGGTGCATCATACTCGTCGATGAGTACAACGACCTGCTTGCCCGTCTTCTCATATACCGTCTTTATCAAATTGGCCAAGCGCACATTGGGGTCTGGCGAATCACATTCTACACCAAACTTCCGCTCATTGTCCTTCAGGACATAAATCAGATACCTGTTGAGCTGGTCTTTCTCCATGTGCTTACCCAAACTCATGTCGAAGTGCAGAACGGGATATTCGTCCCACTCCTTCTCCAGATTCTCGATGGCAAGTCCCTTGAAGAGTTCCTTTTTGCCCTCGAAGTAACTTTGGAATGTAGAGATCAGCAGTGACTTGCCGAAGCGCCGCGGACGGCTCAGAAAGAAATACTTTCCGTTCGTATGTGTCATACGATAGATGTACTCCGTCTTGTCGACATAGAGGTTGTCGAGTCTTCGAATTTCCTCAAAAGTCTGTATTCCTATCGGGTATAATTTTCTTGCCATGTCATGAAGTGTCTTTAGAATATGCAAATATACACCAAATACCCGAATCCGGCAAGGGGTTGGCGGTATTTAACACATTTAAGGCGTGTTCTAATTCTGGTTACCCCAACGCAACCGTCTATTCTTCTATTTTCTTCAAAACACGGCAAGGCACGCCCACGGCAACGACTCCCCCGGGGATATCCTTCGTCACGACGCTTCCTGCGCCTATCACGCTCCCGTCACCGATCTTCACGCCTGCAAGAATGGTGGAGCCTCCACCTATCCATACATTGTTGCCGATGCTCACAGGGAAGGCATACTCGATGCCCTCGGCTCTCTTGATGGCGTTGAGGTGATGCTCGGCGGTATAGATGCCCACGTTGGGACCGATGAACACATTATCGCCGATCTCCACCTTGGCTCCGTCAAGGATGGTGAGGTTGGTGTTGGAGAAGAAGTTGTCTCCGATGTGGATGTTATAGCCATAGTCGCAGAAGAAGGGGGAGATAATGGTTCCTCCTTCTCCCATGTGAACGATCTTTCTGATTTCTTCACTGCGCCGTTCGTCCTCCTCGTAGGGGATGTTGTTGTATTTCTGCACCTTGGCATGGGCTGCCCGCATCTCGTCGAGCAGTTCCTTGTCGCGGTTGGGATTGTAGGCCAGTCCCTTGGCAGCCTTTTCCTTTTCTGTTTCCATTGTCGTGCTGGTTTGATTGA
>CAVKZC010000321.1:0-2797 GCA_963660455.1 Sphaerochaetaceae bacterium
CTTCTATTTCGGGTGCAAAGGTACGAAGAAAGGAATGCAACATGGTTGCAAAAGTGGGTCTATGAGCGAAAGCGTTATTTTCATCAGATACTCAGTTGGTCATTGATTTCAATCTATAATTTTCACCTCGTAAGGAGTGTGGGTCATGGAAGAAAGGACGCGCAGAATCTTGTACTTGTCCTTCACCGTAGAGGGCACTGTGACCCATTCACCCGAAAGAACTCTCACTTGGTTGTTGTATTTCTTCTCCGATGTAACAATCGGCTTACCTGCTATTTGCAGATGTGTCTTCTTGACCTTGTCCAAGCCGATGATTCTGACCGTCTCCCCAAACACCTGCTGGTGGTCTATACTGCATACCACAAATCCATTGGCGAAGGTGACGCTCAGCTTCGACTTTCCCTTGTACTCGTTTCGCTTTCCCTCATTCTTATCAGAGGCAAACTGCTCGAAGTCTGCTATTTCCGCCTTGGCACCCTCTCCCAATTGGGAAAGAATCGACTTCATCTGCATATATTTTTGCTTGGTGTCACTTTGGGCCATCAGATACCACCCCTCGCCGACTTCCTTGGTCCACGGAGCATAACGAGGTACTATCTCCCTCGAAACCAACGGAACATGACAAACCTCCATACCCAATGATGCAACCCGCTCGACTCCTAATTTCTCGATGACTTGAATCATAGTAGTCGTGGCATTGACATCGCAAATCACAACGCCATCGGCAAAGCTCACCTTCAATCGCTGTTTCTTGCCGCGCACCCTCACCTTGTCATCCACCACCTCTCGCTTTCCTTTCCGAGGTGCTTTTGGCATTTCCTCCTTCTCCACGTCCTGCTCCTTCATTTTCATTGCCGAATCCTCCGAAGCAGGTTGCTCCCAAAAGGAACTATCTTCGAAAAGCGACATTTCTTGGTATTGTGATTGTTTCTTTGCCATAATCTCTACTGTATTTTATAAGCCGACTGTGGTGCAAGCCAACACCCCTCTTTGTGGCTATTTTCAAGACATATCCGTAATCTTTATACAAACAAATCATCTAAAGTAACCCGACAGGGAAATACATCGGCATACTCATTCTCGGCAAGGGGCGAACTTCCGACGTAGGTAAGCAGGAAGGTCTTGCTTCTCATGCTTTTTTCCATTGCCTCCAAGCGTGCGTTCAGACGATTGGCATAGGCTTGCGTGATGACGTAGGGACTCTTGGAATATTTCAACTCGCAGAGATTGACAACGTCATCGTTACGGTCGATGACAAGGTCTATTTGCATTCCTTCCGCCTCGCCGTCTCCCCTCACAATGCACGAAGACTCTGTGGAGGAAACAGCCCCAATCTGGAGGGCTTGCTTGATTTGCCTGATATGCTGCAGGCAAACCTCCTCGAAAGCGATGCCTCGCCAAGAGCTAATCTCAGACTCGCGCAAGTGGTGCTGCCAATAGTCTTCTTGAGAAATCTGCTTGCCTTCCTTGAAATGCAGCCAGAACCAACAGAAGGAGTCGGTCAACTTATAATGCTCTTCCCTCTGCGACGCACCGAACGGTACATATTTTGTAACGAAGTCACTTCCTATAAGTGCCTTGAGCATCTTGGTAAACTCACCATTGGGATGGATGCCCGTCTTATCCGAGATTTCCTGCCGCGTATAACCAGCGTGCCGCATACCCAACGTCCGAATGATACGCATGCTTTCTTCAGCATGGTCGAAGACGGAGTTGAACAGGCGATTGAACTCATCGCCCAACTTGGCATGGCGTACGAAAAACAGTGCATCCACATTTTGTGCAAGACTCAGGGAGGGATTGAAAAAGTTCATGTAGAATGGGATTCCTCCAAGAATCATATAGGCTTGCGTCACGTTGTAACGACTCATCTTGATGCCACGGCTAAGATAAAACTCCTCACACTCCTTGAGCGTGAAAGGAGAGAGCTTCAACTCCCCGGTCAACCTGCCGTATAGTCCGCCCTTGTTGTTGATGAGGTTGTCCAACATCCACGAGGTGGCTGAGCCGCAGACAATGAGCATGAGGTTGTGGCGTGCGTTTCCCCAACCATTCCAGAATGCTTCGAGGGCAGTGAGAAAGCCCGAACGTGCCGTGTCCATCCATGGCAATTCATCGATGAACACAACCTGCCGACTCCCATTGTCCGTGGTCTCCAGGAATCTTTCCAAGAGAAAGAAAGCTTCCATCCACGACTTGGGTTGAGCGACTCCCTCCATACCGTGGCGTATGAGAGAAAAGTAAAAGTTCTGCAGTTGGTCTTTGGTGGACACCCGGCGCTGTCGGTCGTAAGGGGACAGCCCTGTATGATGGAACGCCATGTTGTCATGGAACATCTCATCAATGAGGAACGTCTTGCCCACACGCCTCCTTCCATAGACCGCCACAAACTCGGGCCTACCACTCTTGTAGTAGCGTCTCAACTCGGCCATCTCGCTCTTTCTTCCTATAATCTCACACATAAGCACCTTTGTTTTGTTGACTGCAAAGATAACATCAGTTTCTGATATTCACAAACAAAATCGCCTTTATTTAGCTACGAACATATATTTTTGGCTTTCATAGCTAAATAAAGGCGATTTTATCCCATTCTTCCCAAAAAGGATTCGACCTGTACGGTTAGAACATCAACTGTCATTTCCCGAAAGTTGTCCCCAGCACGCCCTGAAAGGGCAGAAGCACATAGCCCAGGGCAACGCCCTGGGTAATGTTGCAAGCAAGAGTGTCGCCCTGAAAGGGCAAAAGCGCTACCGCAATCAGCATATAATAGCGCTTTTGCCCTTACAGGGCGCACGTC
>CAVKZC010000322.1:0-2791 GCA_963660455.1 Sphaerochaetaceae bacterium
GCGCTCTGTTTTAGAGTGCGGACAGAGAGGGTTTTGCCTATCGCTGAATAGTTACAACTTCCTACACTTCGGAAAGCAGAGTCAGAAATTGTACTTTACGCTGAGTGACAAGCCAGTGGGGCGCAGGTTGTACACGTAGCGGTAGTTGCTCTCCCTTACCTGCTTGTTCACCACATAGTAACGCTGGTTGGTTAGGTTCTGGGCCAGCAGCTCCACCTCTACCCTACTCTTCTTGTAGCGCAGTCCGGCATTGGCATAATTCTCCTGTTCGCTGTATTCCTCCTCCCTGAGCCAGTTGGCCGTGATGTCGCCGAAGAGTTCGAGGTCCTTCAGTATGAAGCACGAGAGCGAGAACGACAGAGCGTGTTCCTTCATCTTTGTGCTCATATCCTCTATGCGGTTTTGCGTCTGGCTGTAGGTATAGTCTGCAGCAAGATTAATCCGGTCGTCGCACAGTTCCTGCTCTATGCGCGAGTTAAGCATGCAACGGTCGTTTTCGAGGTTGAGCACGAGGTTCCGTGACATGATGTTGGTCCTGGAGTTGCCTATGCTTGCCATCAGCTGCACCGACGTGCCCGTGCTGTATATGCTCTTGCTGGCGTTGAGCGTGAGCATCTTGTCCGTGAAAGTATTCTTGCGGTCCGTCACGTTGCTGTACACGTTGCCGTCCGAGATGCCCGTCTCTCGCATGGAGTTGGTTCGGCTGCGGCTGATGCTGCCCATGAGGGAGGCAAAGAGGCCCTTCATCGTGTTGTGGAAATTGAAATGGGCATTGGCGAAGAGCGAATTTCTGTTGCTGAGGTATCCAGTGCCTGTGGTTGTCACATCCTTGTAGGTATAGTATACGGGCGACGTTACATAATGGGAAATATCGCCGAAGTTGCAGCGTGTGCCTCCGCCTATGTGCAGTTTCAGTCCTTTGCCCATGTTCCAGTCTATGGTGGTGTTTACGTTGCCATAGGTCTTGTCCTGGCGGTACTCGTCTGCTTGGGCTTTATTTTCAAAATGGACATTGAGCAGTGACAGGGGTACGTTAACCTGCCAGGTAATCTTGTTCCATTTACACAGGAAGTAAGGCTCCACACTGGTGTTGAGCATGTAGCCCTTGTAGGTGTCGGCAACAAGGGCCGCGGAGGTAAGCGTGCGGCAGAGGGAGATGTCGTTGTAGTACGACTCGAAGTTTACCTTTATGCCCATACTCCACAGCTTGCCCAGATGCCAGGCGAAGGAGGTGTGCTCGTCGGTCTGGAATACGGTCTCTGTAAGTGTCTGGTACATTTGTCGCTCTGCGCCTAGAGGGAGTACCTCCATGCGGTTGACAGGCGTGTTGGAGAACTTGATATTGGACTGCAGTTGGAATGTGTGCTTACCTACATTGTATACGGTGTTGAATTGGTTGACGAGTTGTATGTTGTTGGACTTTTGTTTCTGCAGTCCGTCGAAGTTGTCTTCCAGTTCGAACCGCTTGTGGTAGAAATTCGCCTTGAAAGTGAGGTTGTCGAGAAAGTATAGTTTCTCGGTGTTGTTCTCCAGCTTTACCTTTCCCGTCAGTTTGTTGGAGTACACCGCTGCGTGCGTCTTCTCGGCGAAGTCCTGGTACAGGTTGTCGCCGGCGAAGATGGAAGAGTTCTTCTGGTTGTCGTAGTGTATGGCGTCGCCAGCATAACGGAGGTTGAGCGTAAGGGTCTGTTTCTCCTTCAACTTGAAGAGAGAGTTGAGGGTGCCCTCACCCGACTTGTTGTCTACATACCGCTGCAGAGCCACGTTGGGGATGTCCTGTGCCGAAAAACTGATGCCGTCCCACGTGAAGGAGGAAAAGTCGCTGATTCTGTCTTCCCCAAACACCTGCGCCGTATTGTAGGTCTGTCCTGTATTGTTGGCTTTCAGCGAAAGGAGCTGTTGCGACTTCTTGTTGATGGCCATGCCGAAGACATCGCTCTTCCACAGTGTCTGGTCATCATAGCCCAAGGCTTGTTGCAGATAGCCTATCGGCTTGAGTTTACGGTTCTCCTTTATTTTCAGGTTCAGCGCGGCCTTGTCTGAATAGACTACGTTTTTCAGCGCCCTTACCGGTTGGTGGTTTTCGTAGACGTTTACCGCCGCAACGTCGTCCGGCTTGATGTTTTTCGTGGCGAGGGTGTAGTTGCCCGAGAGCATGTCCATGTTCTCGATGTAAAACTTGCTGATGCGCTCGCCCTGATAATAGATGCCGCCCGCGTTGTCCACATTGATGCCTGGAAGTCGCTTGATGACATCCTCTATGGTCCTGTCGCTTCCTTTCTTGAAGGCGTTGACACTGTATGTGAGGGTGTCTCCCCGCTGGCGGATAGGCACGCTCTTCACCACCACCTCCTTGATGTTGACGGCATCCTCCTGCATCGTTACGTTCTTGAGCTTGCCGAAGTCCTTGCGCAGAAAGGTCTTGGTGGCGTATCCCAGACGCGACAGGGTAACGGTGGTGATGGAATCTTCGGCGGCGGTGACAAGGCGGAACACGCCCTGCTTGTCGGTGAGAGCGTACCTCTTCAGTTTTTTGTGGCTATTGAGACCTTTTACCACAACGTTGCCGAGGCCCTTGCCCGACGCATCCCTTGCCGTTCCCGTAAGGACAGTCTGGGCGGTGAGCGGCAGGGCCGTCAGCAGTACGGCGATTGTCAATATGAAGTTCTTGGTGAAGCGCATGTTTCTTAGTCGTTTTATTCTTTTTCCAGTGGATTGTAGAACAGTTTTCGTTTCGGCATTTTGAGCGGCTTGCCGTTCTCGTCCTTGCCGGCTAAAGGCGTGTTTTTCC
>CAVKZC010000323.1:0-2745 GCA_963660455.1 Sphaerochaetaceae bacterium
GCCCTTACAGGGCGCACGTTAACCCCTCGTATACCCAGGGCGTTGCCCTGGGCTATGTGCAGGTTGCCCTTTCAGGGCGCTGAGAGTAAAAAAGGGCGCAAACTGTACCAAGTTATTTTTTAATCATCACTAAAAAGGTAAAAAAGTAAAAAGGTAAAAAGGTAAAAAGGGCATGGCAGTGCTGTGTTTTTCCGTTCCATCCGAAATTTACTGTAAATTTGCAGTAAATTTCGGATGGCTTAATAAATGCGATGTTCCGTAAGGTCATAATCGTGGGCGACGACATTGCCACTTATATGGATGAGTACGGCTATGTATTCATGGCACTGTTCCAGTTCTTGAAGAACGGGAAAGTGTTGGAGTAGAATAGAACAAGAAGAAATATGAAAAACAAAGAGGATATGGAAAAAGGTATGAATATCAAGGAAGGTTACATGCCCTTCATGGGCTATCAGACATATTACCGCATCGTGGGTGAGACGGAGGAGGGCAAGAGCCCGCTAATCCTCTTGCACGGCGGACCCGGCAGCACGCACAACTATTTCGAACTGCTGGACCGTGTGGCGCAGACGGGACGCGCCGTCATCAGCTACGACCAGTTGGGATGCGGCAACTCATACGTCGAAGGACATCCCGAACTGTGGACACCCGAAACATGGCTCAACGAACTTTGCGCCCTCATCGACCATCTGCACCTCGGCACATTCCATCTTCTGGGACAGTCGTGGGGCGGCATGCTCGACATCATCTACCTCGTCGAGAAGAAGGCCAGGGGCGTAAAGTCGGCCATCCTCTCCAGTACCCTTTCCAGCAGCAAGCTCTGGGCAAGCGAGCAGCACCGCATGATCAGGCTGATGCCGGAGGAAGACCAGCGTGCCATCGC
Source organism: Sphaerochaetaceae bacterium (assembly GCA_963660455.1). Lineage (GTDB taxonomy): Bacteria > Bacteroidota > Bacteroidia > Bacteroidales > Bacteroidaceae > Prevotella. The sequence continues at coordinate 884 of CAVKZC010000323.1, forward strand.
CGAGGCCGAGGCCATGGACGACTATTCGGGCGAGGCTTACGCCAGAGCCAACGAGCACTTCATGCTGCAGCATTGTGCCGGGGCGGTGACGGAGGACAGCCCCGAGTGCCTGCGCCGCAAGAAGAAGGCAGGCAGCGAGGCTTACCTCTACGGATGGGGACCGAACGAGTATACCCCTACGGGCACGCTGCGCGACTACGACTATACCGACCGGTTGGGTGAGATTACGGTGCCTTGCCTCATCATGAGCGGCACCGACGACCTCTGTACGCCGCTCGTGGCCAAGACCATGTACGACGGTATCCCCGACGCGAAATGGGAGCTCTTTGCGGGTGCCCGCCACATGCCCTTTGCCGAGCAGACAGACAGGTATTGCGAGGTGCTGGAAAAATGGCTGGCAGAGAATGACTAATTGTAGGCCAACTTATTTGGTACTTTCGGAATAAAGTCGTATTTTTGCAGAAACGATAGTCAAAACAAGTAAAGGCGGGTTCTAAAAATTACCTTTGTAGGATTTTTGCATTTTAGCCGAGCAGATTTTACTTCCTTTCTGAAGGAGCATAGCGGGCTATGCGACTGAAGAAGGAAGGAAAAGATGCCGGATAAAATCAAAAAGACACAAAGAGCAATCCGTCTAAAAAGAAATAATTTAACAATGCGTGGAATTTTTAGAACACGCCTAAAGCAATGGAGCAGAACCGATTCAAGGAAATACCCTATGGGGTGTCAGATTTCGACATCGTGAGGCGAGACAACCTCTACTATGTCGACAAGACGATGTATCTACCCAAGTTGGAGAGCGAGGCTCGCTTCCTCTTCTTCATCCGCCCTCGCCGTTTCGGCAAGAGCGTGTTCATCAGCATGCTCCGTGCCTACTACGACATCCGCAACAAGGACAAGTTTCAGGACGTGTTCGGCGACCTGTGGATAGGCCAGCACCCCACGGCGTTGCAGGGCAAGTTTCAGGTACTCTACCTCGACTTCTCGCAGGTGGGAGGAAACATCGAGAAACTGGAGGAGCGGTTCAACCTGTTCCTCGGAGTAGAATTGGATGGCTTCGTGCGCAACTACCACGAGTATTATCCGGAGGAGGTGGTCAAGAAAGTGAGGGAGACGGAGGATGCCGTAGGTAAGTTTGCCATCATCGTGAACGAGGCAAAGTATCGCGGTTATCCGCTCTATCTCATCATCGACGAATACGACAACTTCACCAATACCGTGCTCAACGAGCAGGGTGAGGATGTGTATTGGGCCATTACCCACGCCGAGGGCTTCTACCGCGACATCTTCAAGAAGTTCAAGGGTACGTTTGAGCGTATTTTTATCACAGGCGTCAGTCCTGTGACACTTGACGACGTGACGAGCGGTTTCAACATAGGCTGGCACATCTCCACCAAGGAGGAGTTCAACCAGATGCTGGGCTTCTCCACCGAGGATGTGCGCGACCTCTTCACCTATTATAAGAATCAAGGCCATATCCGTCCCGATGCCGACATCGAGGCCATCATCAACGACATGAAGCCCTGGTACGACAACTATTGCTTTGCTGAGGAAGCCTTGGAGACCCAGAGCCGGGTGTTCAACTGCGACATGGTACTCTATTACCTCCGCAACTACATGACGCGTGGCGAGGCTCCCAAGGAGATGATAGACCCGAACACGAAGACCGACTACAACAAGATGCGCAAGCTCATCCAGCTTGACAAGTTGGACGGAGACCGCAAGGGCATCATCCGCACCGTCACTGAGACAGGACAGATAGTGACCCGCCTGGTGGAGACCTTCCCTGCCAACCAGATTACCAATCCCGAGATATTCCCGAGTCTGCTGTTCTATTACGGCATGCTCACCATCAAGGGCAC
>CAVKZC010000324.1:0-2710 GCA_963660455.1 Sphaerochaetaceae bacterium
TTGTATCATGGCTCTAATCTAACAATAGAGCAAATCGACTTGTCCTTGTGCAAACCCTATAAGGATTTTGGGAAGGGCTTTTACACTTTGCCCATTTCGCGGAACTACACAGCAATCGGGCGCTCAATTTACAAATTCACAATGGTCAAGAAGGCCTATAAGGAATAAAAACAAACAAACCCAAAAACATCCAAAATATGAACATTAAAGAGTTTGCACAATATGTTCTTGAGACAGTGAAAGATTCTGCTGAGAGCAATAAAACTGACATCACTACAGAAATCGCAAGATACTATCTTGATTGCATGGAAGACTGTGATGAGGTCAGTGCACCAGAAATATGCTTTTTTACTGGGACAAGGGCAAAATTGACGGCTTACGACTACAACGATGAGGCAAATTCCTTAGACTTGTTTCTGTTTGTACACGCCTCAACAATTGCTTCAAGAGTAGACGCTCAAATAAAGACAGGCATAAAGTACCTAATGGAGTTCTACAATCAATGCGTTAAAAAGAAATCTCCTTTCAGTGGTTCCGAGCATGAATTTGAAGGTGAGGTACAAGATGCCATCAATATCATCAGAGAGGCAAAGGGAAAGGTCGACATCATCCGCTTCTTCCTGTTAACAGATGGTGTCGTTTGTTCACCGGAGATTCTTCCCCGCAGAGACGAAGAGGATGAGGTTATCTATGAATTTCATATTTGGGACATTGCTCGTATTTACCGACAAGACCAAATAAAAAACGGGAACAATCTAATTGAAATAGATTTTGAAAACGACGAGACATACCGCATACGCAACAAGAATTCCCAAAGGAATGAACTTGTTGTCCCTAAAATACAATGTCTGAGAGTGGAGGATGACAACCCAAGCATTGACACCTACCTTGCCATCATTCCTGGAGAAGTTCTGGCCAAGATTTATAACCAATATCGCACGCTGCTCCTCGAAAAGAATGTTAGGGCTTTTTTGCGCAACAAGAGCAAAGTGAATAAACGCATTATGGCTACAATAAAGAAAGCTCCTGAAATGTTCTTCTCTTACAACAATGGTATTTCTACTACTGCCAGCGATGTTGAACTGAAACAAACTGGTCGGATACAATACATTACACGGATTAAGGATTGGCAAATTGTAAATGGTGGGCAAACAACTGCCTCCATCGCTTGTGCTACGGATTGTGATTTAAGTCAAGTGTTTGTCCAGATGAAAGTGAGCGTAGTAAAGAACAAGGAAAACTATGCAGAAATCGTCAAGTCTATCTCCACATGTGCCAATAGCCAAACTGGAATCAAGCAATCCGACTTTGATTCAGGCGAAGAGCATCTGGTCAAATTGGAAAAACTTAGCAAGGAAGAAATCTCTCCCATATCAAATAAGAAATGGTTTTTCGAGCGTATGCGTGGTCAGTATGCCGACACTCTTGCAAGCTTGGGTGATATTGACAAAAAGAGTTTCAAGGCTGAGTACCCAACAAAAAATTTGATGACAAAGACCGATGTTGCGAAAATAATGATGATATGGGATATGAAGCCACATGTGGCATGCAATAGCAGAGAAAAATGTTTTGCATCATACATGACTGCGCTAAAAAGAAACAAAAGTGTCATAGATGTAACATATTGGCATAAGGTCGTGGCATTAAGCATACTATACAAGAGCATCGAGGCATGCTTTGAAAAAAGATGTGGTAAGCAAGGTTTCAAGTCAAGAACTACAGCCTACACAATGGCTGCGATTTCATATCTCACAAACCAAAATCTTGACCTTAGATATATTTGGAAAAATGAGAAAATACAATCCCAATTAGAGGATATTATCGAAAGAGAAATTGTCAAAATTAATGCATTCCTTGACCAAGACAATTCCAGGTCATTCACCAAGAATGCGAAATGCTGGGAAGAATTGAAAGTATTAATAGAAGGCCATAGTATACCAACATCCTTGTTGTTGGCAGAAGGAGACGTAGACTTAGAAGATTACAATGAGGAAGAAAGGAACGTTATTGCTCAAGCCAATGCAATTTCCGTGGAATGGTGGGCGGCTATGCTCGACTGGGCTAAGAGTCACAACAAACTTTCGCTAATCGAAATAAGGCAAGCAAGTAACAACATCAAGAAATCGACAAACGGACGTTGTATAAAATCTATAAAAGCAGCGGAAAAGGCTATCAATCTAAAGAAAAAGGTAGAACAATTGGGGTTCGATTGGAAAGGAGGACAAAAATTCCCATCATAGCCGTTGCTTTTATCAAACTAGCACTATCGTTGCAAGCGAGTTGCCAAAACAAAAAGGAATATGGTTTACGCTTGCCAGAAGCAAGATTAAGTATCGAACTTGTGCAGAAAATGCACAGGTTCGATAGGACAAAAATATCACATGTGCAAATCTTGCACATAGCAAAAGGCATCGCATACCAAACATTAATTTGCAGCAAAAAGTTTATTTTATTGTACTTTCGCGCTTGTTTCTTGAAAAATTTATGTATCTTGGCCCCCGAAAGTACAATATATCAAACTATGGACATCAAGGAAGTGATGAAAAGCCAGCGGAAGAAGTTGGGCATCTCGCAACAAGACCTCGCGGAAATGGCCGAAGTAAGCCCCTCTACCATCAAGCAGATAGAGATAGGCAACGCCAACCCCTCGCTATCCACGATAGAGAAAATCATAGAAGTGCTGGGCATGGAAATCAGATATGAAGTTCGT
>CAVKZC010000325.1:0-2710 GCA_963660455.1 Sphaerochaetaceae bacterium
ACAAGAAGGTCCCGATGACCTCACGGACATCGGGACCCATTACCATGATAAACACGCCACACCTAAGCGGCGGTTCAGGTGCAAAGATACGTAACATTTTTGACAACACATTTTTTTCTCGACTTTTTGCTAAAACAGCCCCTTATCACACCCCGAAATTTGGAAACAGGCGAAAAAGTCTGTAACTTTGCAAACGGATACAAGGGAGTGAAGAGGGAAGAAGCAACGCTCGGCGGCTGAAGGGGAAAGCCAACGAAGAGTGAAGAGAACGTTGAAAGGTAAAAGCAAGCTCGGTTGTAAGCCGGCGACGGCCCGCTTGCCGGGGATTACAAATCCCCGGGAACCTTTACCTAACGGAGTTCGGAACAAGAACAGACTTCACAAACAACCCCTCGCGGTCGTTTTACTGTCGTTTTAAGTCGTTTCGCCCTTAGGGCGACAGGCGATGTTTATCTTCGCAGAAAATCCACGGAGATAAAAACTCACAAAAGGCGCTTATAGCCACTTGCGATATCCACAATATGCCAACAAACCCAACACCCACAACAAAAAGAGGTGCAACTCCATGAAAGAATCGCACCTCTTATTATATGAATGTGTATCAGAAATCCCTGTCTTCTGACAAAGGCCAGGGCTTAATCTACATCATTGTTGTGGTCCAGAGAGTCGTTGAACTCCTTGGGAGCCTGCTCGTCACGATGCTCGTAACGGCGTGGCTGGCGAGGCTGACGGTCGCCACCGAAACGGTCGTCGCGACGGCCACGGCGCTCACCGCGCTCAGGACGGGGACGGCGCTCACGCTCTACATAGCCCTCGGGCTTGTCCAGGAGGACACGGCGTGAGAGCTTGTACTTACCAGTCTTGGGGTCGATTTCCATCAACTTCACCTTGAGCTTGTCGCCTTCCTTGATGCCGGCCTCCTCTACTGTCTCCAGACGCTTCCAGTCGATCTCGGAGATGTGGAGCAGACCGTCCTTGCCCGGGAGAATCTCCACGAAGCAACCGTAAGGCATGATGGAACGTACAGTACCCTCATAAACCTCACCTATCTCAGGCACAGCAACGATGGCCTTGATCTTGGCCAGAGCGGCATCGATGGCATCCTTGTTGGGTGCTGACACCTGGACATGACCCTTGCCGTCGCTCTCGTCGATAGTGATAGTGGTACCCGTTTCCTCCTGCATCTGCTGGATGATCTTGCCACCAGGACCGATGACAGCACCGATGAACTCCTTGGGGATATCGAATGCCACGATGCGAGGAACCTGAGGCTTCATCTCGGCACGAGGCTCGGAGATGGTCTCCATCATGCAGTTGAGGATGTGCTCACGACCGGCCTTGGCCTGCATCAGAGCCTCCTCGAGAATCTCGAAGCTCAAACCGTCGCACTTGATATCCATCTGGGTAGCGGTCAAACCGTCGCGTGTACCTGTGGTCTTGAAGTCCATGTCGCCCAAGTGGTCCTCGTCACCGAGGATATCGCTCAAGACGGCATACTTCTCCTCACCGGGGTTCTTGATAAGACCCATGGCGATACCGGAAACTGGCTTCTTCATAGGAACACCCGCATCCATCAGGGCAAGTGTACCGGCACATACAGTGGCCATGGAAGAAGAACCGTTAGACTCCAGAATCTGGCTTACCAGACGCACTGTGTAAGGGAAGTCGGCAGGGAGCTGACCCTTCAGACCGCGCCATGCCAGGTGACCGTGGCCAATCTCACGACGGCCTACGCCACGCTGAGCCTTGGCCTCGCCTGTAGAGAACGGGGGGAAGTTGTAGTGGAGGAGGAAGCGCTGGTAGCTCTTCTCCAACACGCCGTCGATGAGCTTCTCGTCCATCTTGGTACCGAGGGTACAGGTGGAGAGGGACATCGTCTCGCCACGCTGGAAGATGGCACTTCCGTGAGGCATGGGCAGAGGAGAAACCTCACACCAGATAGGACGGATCTCGGTAGTCTTACGGCCGTCGAGGCGCAGACCCTCGTCGAGGATGCAGCGGCGCATGGCATCGCGCATCACGTCGTCATAGTAGCGTGTGGCCTCTGCATGCTTCTCCTCCAGTTCTTCCTCGGAGAGGTCGGCATGGGCAGCGTCGTACTTCTCCAGGAAGTCGGCAAGCACCTTCTCGAAAGCCTCGGCACGTGCATGCTTCTCGAGAGCCTGGTGGTTGATGTCGTATGCAGGCTTGTAAAGTTCGTTCTTGATCTGCTCGCGCAGCTCCTCGTCGTTCACCTCGTGGTCGTACTCACGCTTCACGTCAGTACCCTTCTCCTTGGCCAGCTCATACTGCAGCTCGCACATAGGCTTGATAGCCTCGGCTGCTACCTTGAGGGCACCGATGAGGTCCTGCTCTGAGACTTCCTTCATCTCGCCTTCCACCATCATGATGTTGTCCTTGGTAGCACCCACCATGATGTCCATGTCGGCCTCTTCCATCTGCTGGAAGGTAGGGTTGACAACGTATTCGCCGTTGACACGCGCCACACGGCACTCTGAGATGTAATACTCGAAGGGAATATCTGAACAAGCCATGGCTGCAGAAGCAGCGAAACCGGCAAGGGCATCGGGCTGGTCAACGCCATCGGCTGAGAGCAACATTACCTGTACATAAACTTCGGCATGGTAGTTAGAAGGGAAGAGTGGACGCAGGGCGCGGTCCACAAGGCGAGAGGTAAGGATTTCCTCGTCGCTGGCTTTGCCTTCGCGCT
>CAVKZC010000326.1:0-2705 GCA_963660455.1 Sphaerochaetaceae bacterium
GAAATGGAGATTCCATTGGACGACTTGGTCAATATGTTGTTTGCCAGTTTGGGCAAGCCTCAGCAAAAAGGTACAACGCTCATCTTCATCGACGAGATACAGAACTCGCCCAAGACCATTGCTCTGCTGAGATATTTCTATGAGCAGAGGCCAGACTTGTACGTCATAGCGGCAGGTAGTCTGCTGGAGAATCTTGTGGATGTAAAAGTTAGCTTTCCCGTAGGTCGCGTGCAATATCTTGCCTTGCGTCCTTGTTCCTTCTATGAATTCCTTGGAGCTCTCGGCAAGAGCAATCTTCTTGGCATTCTGGCGCAAAAGGCAGAATACACAGTTGCCTTTCATGAGCAACTGATGCACTTGTTCAATCAATATACCATTGTCGGTGGTATGCCCGAAGCTGTACAGCAATATGCCAACACCCAAGACATCGTAGCCATCGAGGACATTTACGAGACCTTGGTGCAAGCCTACAAGGATGATTCCGAGAAATACGTGAAGGGAGACAAACTTACTGATGTCGTGCGGTTTATCCTATCCTATGGTTGGGCGTTTTCGGGAGAAACCGTTACCCTTGGCAACTTTGCCAATTCCGGTTACAAGTCAAGGGAAGTGGGCGAAGCCTTCAGATTGTTGGAGAAAGCGATGCTCCTGGAACTGGTCTATCCCGTGTCTTCCACCCAAATGCCCATCATTCCCGAAACCAAGCGCATGCCGAAGCTCATCTGGTTTGACACCGGATTGGTGAATTACCAAGCGGGCATCCGAAGGGAAATCATCGGTTCCACTGAAATGGTGGATAGTTGGCGAGGGCATATCGCCGAGCAAATCACGGCGCAAGAGTTGCTGACGATGGAGGACCGCGTAGGTCAGCACCGTTCATTTTGGGCAAGACCCAACAATGGCGCAGAGGTAGACTTCGTGTTTGTCCACGAATCCAAACTCTATCCGATAGAAGTAAAGAGCGGCACAAATGCCCATCTCCGTTCTCTCCAGTCTTTCATGGACAATTCCGACATCGGCATCGCCATTCGCATATGGTCCAAACCTTATTCAGTAGATAAGGTGAAGTCTCCGAACGGCAAGGAGTTTCGCCTCGTCAACCTACCGTTCTATCTGATAGGCAGACTGCATCAGGTGTTGGATGAGATGTAGTCTGACAGTTTTTGCCTAAATAGCGGGCAAAAATGACAAAGTATCAGATGGACTTGCCAATGCGGCATGTTCCAACGCATTGATGAGATTGTGAATCCTTTTCATACGCTTTCGGCTTTCCTCATTCTAATATGTGTGCAAGTTTGAGTATGTTATTAAGCTCTTCTTCAGTTCTTACCAATACTTCACGAGGTTTTGAACCATCTGCCTTGCCCACGATGCCAAGGGCTTCTAATTGGTCCATTATTCGTCCGCACTTATTGTAGCCTATGGAGAACTTGCGTTGTATCAATGATGTTGAGCCTTGTTGACTGATTACAATCATACGTGCAGCATCTATCATGAGAGAATCTGTTTTTCGTGGGCCAAATTTCTGCTCCTTGTCCTCTGATTCTTCTGGAAGCAGAGAGGTCAATTCGTCTATTTCCTTTGTCCACGCCGAATCATTATTGCTCAGCATTTGCAGTGTTGAGTTGTATTCCTCTGCTATCTTGCTTCTCTGCTCTTGCAATTCTTCAATTTCTTGTTGCAGATTGTCCATCTTCACTTGAAGAGCAACTTTCTCCTTATGTGTCTGCTTGTCAAATTCGCCTTTCTCTTTTTTCGCTATTTTCTCATCTTCTTTCGATTCGATATAAGTAAAATAGGTGAGGACTGCAAGAATAAGGAAAAGGAAACATTTCCAAAGTATACCTGTTAAAGTTGCTGGGTAATCCTCATCAACAAATACGCCAATTATCAAAAGCAAGGTAAGTCCCCAAAGTATTCCGCAGCATCCTCCTCTTTTCGTGCTTTTAAATTTCTTTGTTACTGATGCTTCCGACGTGATGACGGCTAGTTGCTTTTTCTTTTCTATAATCTCATTGGATATTGCGTTGGATTGCTTCTGCTCATTAAGTTCTTTGAGCCTATAATACAGACTTTGTTCATATTGCTTGGTGTACTTGCTTGCCTCTTGGCTCAGATCATCTGCCTTCTTCTTTATTTCAGACGCATATTCTTTGTCTGCAATTTCGTCAACTTTATTCTCGCAAATGTCCGCAAAGGCACTAATAGGTGCAAGATACAAGTCAGACAAGAAGCATCGCTTGACTTCATCATTGCACTCGCTAATGACGGCCAATGATTTGTTCAAGTTAAACGCAAGACTTTTGTAGTAACGTTGCGCCTCTTGCCGTTTCAGTTCTTTCTCTTGATTTCGTAGAATGGATAGTGATGTCTGATTTGCTCTGTCTATCTGCTTTTGAAGCTTCACTAACTCACCACATTGTGCATACTGCATGGCAAGATTTTGCTTGTCCAAAGCCGCAATCTTTGTCACGGTGTATGTTCTATAGATATTTAAAGCTCGTTCTATATTCATAAATCGTGTTCTTAAGAGTGGGATGCGGCATTATTCCGCAAATAACGCCGCAAAATATGCGGCAAAGATACACGTAAAATGTCGCAATGCCAAATTTTCATCTCTAATTTCTCACGTTAAGTATATTTAGCCCTCACACCACTACCTCTATCAGCTTCTTCTCACCTACCATCACCTCATGCACCCCGGG
>CAVKZC010000327.1:0-2693 GCA_963660455.1 Sphaerochaetaceae bacterium
CTCTACGGCAACAGCGACCCCAACAGCACAGCCAACCTGGAGGCAGGCAAGCAACTCGGCATCAAGCGCAACGTGGGCGGTGCGCTTCTGAACATCACCCACAACATGGGAAGCCGATGGTCGCTCAACTCCATCACAGGCTTCAGAGCCTTCGACAGCGACGAGAAATTCGATGCCGACGGAACCTACCTCCCCCTCTTGCTCTGCGAGGAAAAGGAAAAGGGCACACAGTTCAGCCAGGAGTTGCGCTTCAACTATGATGACAAGAACCGATTCTCAGGATTCGTGGGTGCCAGCTATTTCTACGAGAACTCCTCGCAGGATGTCACTGCCAAGGCTAACCTGCAATATCTCTACCCCGTGTATATCCAGAAGAGTATCAAGTCGCAGCTCAGCAGTCAGATGGACAACGTGAAAGCTTTGCTCAGCCAGAAACTTCCTGCCGCTTACCAACCTATGGTAGAGGAAACCCTCAACCAACTGATGGGCAAATGGTTCCCCGACTCTCCTACGATGGATGCCAACGGCAAGATGGTACCCGTTACAGCCACTCCCGATATCTATGGGGACATCAAGGCCAAGCTTGCAGAGATTAACCAAATGTTGCCAGCCACGATGCAGCTCGATTTGGACCAGATGTTGATGGGCATGGGCGATAGCGGCAAAACGATGCTGGGTACGCTGCAGGCCATGTCAAACATGCCGCTCGCCACCGACTACACCGAGCAAGGCAAGAACTACGGCACCAACCAGGCTGTGGAGATCTTCGCCGACGGAACATTCAAGATTACCAAGCACCTGAACTTCACCCTCGGCATCCGTGGTACCTACGAGCAGCAGGAGACAGGCTATTCGTCTTCCACTGTTCCCGTACTGTTCGGCAAGGCGGTGCTCTACAAACCCACCACCAACGGTGAGAAGGTAACAGCCAATGGCAGCTACTGGTCGTGGGTGGGCCGTGCAGCCCTCAACTACATGATTGGCAGGAACAACATCTACGCCAGTGTTTCCCGTGGCCGTCGTCCGGGAGTGCTCTACTTCAACAACGACCCGGATGATTTCGAGACCCTTAACCCCGAGATTATCTACAGCTACGAGGGAGGCGTAAAGGGCAGTCTGCTGCAAGGCCGACTCACCTACGACTTTTGCGCCTACTATTACGACTGGTACAACTACCAGACATCGGTGTTCAACCAAACCACCAGCAAGTATGAGTATGACGACGCCGGTCGTGCCCACAGCTTCGGACTGGAGGCAAGCCTCAGCTATTCCCCCTGCCGCAACCTCAACCTCTTCGGCAACTGGTCGTACATCGAGGGTAAGTTTAACGACACCGACGACAACGGCGTGAAGCAGGAATATGCCGGCAACCGCTTCCGTCTCACTCCGAAGAACAGTTTTGCCATAGGTTTTGACCTTAGCGTGCCAACCTCCAAGGGCGCATCCTTCTACCTCCGTCCCACCTACTCATGGAAATCAAAAGTATTCTTCGAGGAGAGCAACGAGCCAGAGCTGACACAGGAAGCCTTCGGACTGCTCAACTTCACCGCCGGCTATCGCTTCCAGCCCGGCAAGATCTACTATGAGATAGGAGCCTTCGGCAAGAATGTACTCGACCAAAAGTATGTGGTGGATGCCGGCAACTCTGGCCGTCAGATAGGCTTCCCCACCTATGTGGCAGGCACCCGTTCCGTCATCGGCGTGATGTTCAAGATGGGATTCTAATTAATATGAAAATATTAAAAAATGGAAATATTAAAAGATGGAAATATTGAACAATGGAAATATGAGAAAAGGTATTGTTATGACATTGATGCTGCTGATGGGAGTGATGCTTCCATCGGCAGCCAAGGATAGGGCCAAGCAGGTGATTGCCCACAGAGGATATTGGAAAACGGAGGGTTCGGCGCAGAACTCCATCTCGTCCCTGCGCAATACATATAAAATAGGTGTATATGGCTCGGAGTTTGACGTCCACATCACCCGCGACGGTGAGGTGCTGGTGTTCCACGACGATGACATCGACGGCATCAAGATAGAGAATGCGCAGTTTGCCGACATCAAGGACAAGCGTCTCAAGAACGGCGAGACCATCCCCACACTCAAGGAATATCTGGAAGCCGCCAAAACCTTGGGCAGCATGAAGCTTATTCTGGAAGTGAAGGAGCATATCCAGAAGAGCGACGAAGACCGTTGTGTCGATGCTGTCCTCCAGCAAGTGAAGGAAGCAGGACTGGAAAGTCGCACGGAGTACATCTCTTTCAGCAAGCACGCCTGCGACTACCTGGTAGCGCACGCTCCCTATGCCAAGGTCTCCTACCTCAACGGCGACCTCACGCCCAAACAGGCAAAGGAGGCAGGCTACGCCGGCATCGACTACGAGGACAAGGTTTTCTACGATAATCCTTCATGGATCAAGGAGGCGAAGAGTCTGAACCTCGTCACCAACGTATGGACCATCAACGGCAGCGGTGAAATCAAGTATTTCTTCAAGCAAGGTATCGATTTCGTCACTACCAACGAACCCAAGAAGGCAAAGGAACTATAAAGTCTGTACCCGTTAGCATCCCTGCCGTAAAATACCTAAAAACCAGTATTGCTGCTTTGAAAAAATATCAGTATCTTTGCACCGTGATTATCAATCAAACCAGCACGACAATGGAAACAGAAAAGGAAAAGGCTGCCAAGGGACT
>CAVKZC010000328.1:0-2611 GCA_963660455.1 Sphaerochaetaceae bacterium
CTCAGAGCGCCCTGAAAGGGCAACCTGCGCCTAGCCCAGGGCAACGCCCTGGGTATACGAGGGGTTAACGTGCGCCCTGTAAGGGCAAAAGCGCTATAAAACATCTTGCGCATGGACAGACAACTTAGACAACAAGAACAACTAAGACAACTTTTCTGTTCCCGGGGATTTGTAATCTGTTCCCGGGGATTTGCAATCCCCGGCAAGCGAGTTGTTGCAAGCTTTTGCAAACTTGCTTGCTTTTACCTTTTTACCTTTCAATGGTAGCGCTTTTGCCCTTTCAGGGCGACATTCTCCCTTACACCATTACCCAGGGCGTGCTGGGGAAATGTACCGGGTTATTTTTTTACGATTACTTACTTCTTTTTCTCCTCCTTCTTGCCGGCTTTGTCCTTCACCTCGGAGGTCTTCTCCTCTTGCTTCTTGGCGGACTTGTCTTCGTTCTTCTTGGCGGACTTGTCCTTCACCTCGGCGGCAGAGGCTTTCTTGTCTTCCTTCTGCGGGGACTCGATGACGATGTAGTCCGTATCGCCGTCAATGTAGTGGAGGGCCTTGCGGAACGCCTTGCCGCTCTTGGCAGGCACGATGATGTCGTGCAACTGGTCGCAGTCGTCGAAAGCATGGCGGCTCAGCTTGTCGGGGACACCGGCAAAGGTGATGCGCTTCAGCTTGTCGCATTCGGCAAAGGCGTAGCCCTTTATCTCCTTCACGCTCGCCGGAACGTATACGTTGTCCAGCTCGTCGCAGTCGTAAAAGGCATCGTGCTCTATCTCCTTCACGCTGCTTGCGATGATGACATTCTTGAGCTCCTTCTTGCCGCGGAACGCCATCTCGCCGATAACCTCTACGCCCTCGGGGATGGTGAAACTCTCTTCGTGGCTCATGCAGTATACGAGGCGCTGCTTGCCGGGGGTGTAGACGGCATCTTCCTCACACTCAAAACTGTCGCTGTCTATCTTCTGCAGGGCCAGGTTGAGCACAAGGTTCTCGAACTTGCTGTCTTTTTTTGAACTCTTCTTCTTCAGAATCTCAAGAATCGCTTTTTTGTTCTCTTTCATAATTGTTGGTATTGAGTTTTCACGGTGCAAAGTTACTGCCTTTCCGCCATACGGATAGTGTAAAGGGGGTTACGTGTTTGTGACGAAGATGTTACAAACCTATTTCGCTCTGTTGCAATGGTGTTACGAAACATTTTTGTAACACTTGTGTTGCGTATTAGAAACATAGACACTCTAATTTTGCCGCCGGACGAGTCTTAACTCCTTTAACTCCTTCAACAAGAATACACATTATATATTATATAGAAAATGAAAAAAGAGTTTTTAGGCATGATGATGCTCTGTGGCTTTGCCCTCTCGGTGCAGGCACAGAACGATGACGAGAATGAGCACGTGGACAGGACACCGAAGATAGGTGGTACCATCCGTGCCAAGTACGAGTATCAGACAGAAGAGGGCGAGGGACGCTTCGAGGTGCGCACAGCCCGTATCAACGTGGCAGGCAAGGTGGCTCCCGCCGTGAGCTACAAGGCGGAGATAGACCTCTGCGACGAGGGAAAAATCAAGATGCTGGATGCCTACGCACGCGTCAACCCCTGGCGCACACTCCAGTTTACCATCGGACAGGAACGTGTGCCCTTCACCATCGACGCCCACCGCTCGCCCCATCTGCAGTATTTCGCCAACCGCTCGTTCATAGCCAAGCAGGTGGGCAACGTGCGCGACGTGGGTGCCGAACTGGGCTATACATGGAATGTAGGGTTCCCCATCGTCGTAAATGCCGGCATCTTCAACGGGTCGGGACTTACCAACCAGAAGGACTTCTGGACCAAGAGCATCAACTTCTCGGCCAAGGCGCAGTTCCTCCTGCCCAGCATGAACATTGTACTGAGCACGCAGAAGATAAGGCCCGCCGACGTGACGGTAAACATGTACGATGCGGGCGTCACCTTCCATAAGGGCGCCTTCCTCGCAGAGGCCGAATACCTCTACAAGCATTATGCACACGGGGCTTTCAAGGACGTGCATGCCGTGGACGCCTTTGTCAACTACGACATTCCCGTGCGCGCAAAACTCCTGAAGAAGGTGTCGCCGCTCTTGCGCTACGACTACATGACCGACCACAGCGACGGCCTGCGTTATGATGCCGACGGAAAAGAGAGCACCGATGGCTTGCTCAAAATCAACGACTATGAGCGCAGCCGTCTTACGGGGGGTGTCACGCTGAGCCTCGCCAAACCGTTCGTGTCGGACATCCGCATCAACTACGAGAAGTATTTCTATCGCAACGGAGGCATCGCCAAGACTTCGGAAAAGGACAAAATCGTAGTCGAGTTTGTCACACATTTCTAACGGAAAGTTTTTGCCCTGTAAGGTTGCTTGCGCACTGAAAGGGCAAAAGCGCACAAAAGACAACACAACGGAGGAAACGACAACAATAGACAACACAGACAACTCATATAAACCCTACATCAATGCTGCTGCGGCAGCATGGGAAAAGTTGTCTTAGTTGTATACGTTGTCTCGGTTGTCGGTTCATGCGCCACAAAGGCCGGAACGCCAAACGGACAAGACACCTGCCAAGGTGAACTGAAGTTGTCCGCCCCCACGCG
>CAVKZC010000329.1:0-2594 GCA_963660455.1 Sphaerochaetaceae bacterium
AAAAAGGTTCTACTTCTATCAGTATGCCTTATTGTGTCCGCCCTTTATGGGGGGGGGTAATTTGTGGGCATCTGTAACTCTCACTGAATCTGATGGCAGCAAAACGTTGGCCATCAACCTTACCGGTACGGCATCCGATGATGACGTATCGACCGTGAAAACCAAAATGAACAACTCCAACTATACCAAAGTTGTTGTAGATGGAGGTGTTATTACTGATGCATTTGTTTGGGCAATCTTGTATAAAGACTATGAGGCCAATTCCAGCATCACAACACTCGATTTTAGCAAAACAGAGTATTGTGATACCACTTTTGCTGCATCTTGCATAAACAACCATACAGATTGGGAGTATAACTTTTTGATGAGCAATTTGAAGATAGCTACTTTCTCCTTCCCCAAAAACATCACAACGATTGCGAAAAAGGCTTTAGCCGCCATGACTTTGGAGGAAGTAATCTTCCCCGACAACCTCGACAAGATTGAGGATGCTGCATTTTTCAACTGCAAATCGCTCAAGAATCTAAAGTTCAACAGCAAGTTGCGCTACATTGGCAACTCGGCATTTGCAAGTGATGCCGCAATCGTCGAAACGACCATCGTTTTCCCTTCTTCCGTAAAATACATCGGCCCTGCAGCCTTCTTTGGCCGCCAATATCAGGATGTATATTTCACCAGCGACAGGGCACCTGTAATGCCTTGCGGTGCACCTGTAGTACAGATATCTTATGGTGGAGACAACAAATCACTTACAGCATTTGACGGCAGCATCCTGATGGGTAACAATGGTTTCGAGCCTGCTTCTACAGGAGGTCTGTCAGACGACACCAGCAAAGGCTATGCCAACCGTGAGAACTACAAAAACAATGGTGGCAAATACTTTGTCATGTTGCACTACCCCAACACCATTACCGACGAAAAGGATCTGAAGACATACTACGACATAACTCGCAAGTATGAGACTAAGACTAAAGAGGACGGCACATTTGACAAAGGTCAAACATTAAAGGTTGGTGAAGAAACAACACCTTTGACAGGATACTCTTCAGTTTCTACTGACGTTAACGTCGGCTACAAGGACACGTATGCTGGCGACAGCTACATCTGGCCTTCACAGAGCCAGTGGATGCGCTCTTACATCACGGCTGTGAACGGCGTGGAGTGGAACGGTGTTACTAAGTACCGCACAACATTGGAGCAATGGGAGAAGGATGTACTTGCAGAGGCTGGATACACCACTGAGGCTGGTTACAGCGAAGACAGCCTTACCTACATCGCCCACCTCGGCACCCGTATGTTCGTGCTTGCCAACAACGACTCACGCAAGGACGGCGACTACGTCATCAAGATGGAAGGCGGCAAGTGGTGGACACTCTGCGTGCCCTTCAACATGACAAAGAAGCAGGTAACAGAAACATTTGGCGACGAGACCAACGTATGCCTCTTCGACAAAGTGAAGCGCGTCATCAACGGTACATCCAACAAGATTCACCTCTACTTCACGGTAGACGTATGCCAAGAGCATAAGAGCGGAACTAAGAATGCCTCAACGGGCAAGTGGAACTACAACGAAATCAACAATAGCGAAGCACCATCCGACGATGACATCGTTATCTATGCACACGAGTCGTACATGATTCACCCGAGCAACACCGACAAGGATGCGAAGTTCGTGGTAAAGGCAAGCGACTATGATGTCGTTACAGGTAATCCTGAGCCAACCATCATCAACTCGGTAGAAGAGGTGCATGTAACACAAGATGAAGCTAATGGTCCCGAGTACCGCTTTGTCGGCAACTACATCGGTAGTGATGATGCCAACGCAACAGGCGTACAGACCGTAACAGTGCCAGCGTATAGTTATGCTTACGCTACCGATGGCACAAAAGACAGCAATAACAATAAAATCTACAAGTTCTGGTTCCTTACAGGCAACAAGATGGTATGGCGTGCCAACAAGTGTATCGTGCAGACCACTGACCGCGACCAAGGTGCTGAAGACCATAAAACTTTCTTCGGTGGCAACGCCAGCGGTGCCAAGCAGGCATCCTACTTCGGTTCGATGGGCGGCAACGACGGCACTACATCTATTGATGAAGAGTATGTCATCATTGCCGGCGAGAAGGCAGATGCACCCATCTACAGCGTAGAGGGCCGTATGGTAAGCCGTGACGGCGACACCACAGGTCTTGCCAAGGGTGTGTACATCCAGAACGGCAAGAAGTTTATTGTAAAGTAAAACAAATACACACATTCCCTGCCCGCTTTCTTGGGCAGGGAAATTCCAACAACTAAGTAAAAAGATGATGAAAATGAAAAAGAAATATATTGCTCCGCAGGCGGAAATCGTTGGCGGAATATACGACACATGCATTCTTGCCGGTTCTAAAGGTGAAGACTCTGAAACAGGTTCGACAATCGGCGATAAGAATAATACGGAGAGCGGAGAAATGGGAGGTAATGACGGCGGTAATTTAGACCAAGGTGCCAAGGAGCACTTCAACGCCTGGACAGCCTGGGACGATTAACCCACGCTCCTACAACAAACAAGAAAAGAGAATCTTTTACAAAGGCTAATTACTTATAATTAGTGA
>CAVKZC010000330.1:0-2582 GCA_963660455.1 Sphaerochaetaceae bacterium
AAAGGGGCTTCGGGCAGGATTTTTATGCCATTTTGAGTTTTAGCGGACAGCAATAGTTGTTAATCGGAACGAACTCCGGCACCTCCATTTCGCGGTAGCAGATATGCAGGCCGATGGCGCGCGTCATGAGCAAGTCGTCATGCTTGCCGACAATGGCACCGTAAGCCCCGTTCTTTTTACGCTCGTATGTGTTGTACTCGTCAAGACACCGTTGGTCGCGCTCGATATAGAGGCGGTCGCGTATAACCTTGACCAAGGTGGAGATGATCATCGGTTTGGTCGCCACATTCGTGTGGAAGCCATACTTGCGCGGTGCGCCTTCGCGTATCTCGTCCTCCGACTGCTTGCGAGCGTAGAGATTTGGGTAGATGTCCGAAATCTGATTGAGGATATACTGCGACTGGTCGCCACCCTCGATTTGCCTTTCCTTGTCGTGCGTTTCCAAAGTGTTGCTCTCTATTACCAGCAAGGAGTTATTGTAGTAAGCCGCTATTTGTGCGGCACGCCATGCCAGGCGGTCGATGTCGCAATGGCCATACCACTGCGCCACGACAGACGGCGGTTCGCTACCGTCAATCATGCTGAGCCGGTCGAACACCACGATGACAGACCAGTCCGCCTTGTTGGAGCGTCCGCCCACATCGACCACGGTAAGGTAGCGGTCGGTAACCTCGTAGTCGTCGAAGGTCTCTGGTTTAGCCCAAATGGACAGAAGTCCTTGGTGGTCTTCACGGAAACGGATATTGGACAGCGCTTCCTCGCCCTCGTCAGCATCGGCATACACCTCACCGATAAACTTCGGCTTGCAGATGAACGGTTCAAACCGCTTGACGAGATATTGGTCGAAGACCATTGTGCCAGAATGAACGAACGCCTCCACATCGTCGGATGGGAACTCCGCAGCCATCACGGCAAAATCGTTCTTGCCGGCACGCTCGTACACATACCAATGTATGGCTTCAAGCGAAGCACCCTTTTCCCATAGCGACCATAGATAACGTCCACTCTCCTCACGGTTAGACGGAGTGTAGGCGTTGTTGCGGTTGTCCCATAGTTTTTTGGCAAATGCCTGGAGTTCTTCGGTGGAGTTGAACGGCAGGGAGTAATGTTCAATCTGAAACCATGCGATGAACAGCGCCTCGTACTGCGACTTGATCGTAGGGTCGGCAGCGGCAGAATATTCCGTGTGGAAGAAATTACCTGTACCGTTGGCCGTGGACTCCATCACAATCATGGTGTAAGGCCGTGAGAGGATACCGGAGCAAGCGGAGCGCACAATATCCTCGGGCGACTTGCCGTCCGTCTTTTGCCACAGACCCACCTCGGAGAGATGTACCAACGAGTAAGCACCGCCACGGCAACCGTTAGGACGCTCGGCGGTACCCACCTTAATCTTGCATTCGCGTTGCGGCACACGGTGCGTAGAACCCGACTTGCCGACCCCGACAAGTTTAGGTTCGTTTTCCGAATAGGCATCCCCCATCTTGTGGAGAAACTCCAGCGGGTGTTTCTTAATCATGAGGTCGAACATGTCCTTGATTTCGTCGGAAGCCGTGCCTTGGTGTGCGATGATGAGCGAGTTGAGACCTTTCTTGTGGAAGAACTGCAACCACGCCATGTAGAGCTGCGTAGTCGTTGAGCCGCCCCACTGACGCGCTTTGAGGAGAATAAGGCGAATGGGTTTGCCGGCTTTGCGCTTTTCCTCAAAGCGAGACACGAGAATGCGCTGCGGATACCACAAGCGGAAAAGCACGTCCTTACCTGCATCCTTGTTGTGGATATAGACGAGCGTAGCTGTCCAGAAAGGGAAGTCGTGTTTGAAACGCAAACGAATCAGCGTGCGCGACACCTTGATGTAATCCTCTTCGTTAGGCTCCACGTGTAGTTCTGCGGAAAGGAACTTGTCTATTGAGCCAGCCTTGACGAGTTTCTTGACCAAGGGAATGTCCATCATTTCCACGGGCAACCACTGCACGGGAATGGCGAAGTCGGCAATACTGACACGGACACGCTCACCGATTGAGCCCTCGCCTGTAACAGGGTCGAACTTGGCGAACATGATTTCATTCCACCGGTCATTCTCCGCAAGCAAGTGTGCAATCTCTGTATCTGTCGTATTGGTTGTCATACCATCCATTCTTTATGCGGTAAATAAATTCCCCGACCGTCCTTGGCGTTAGGTAGAACTTTGGCGCAGGTTGGTTTACTATCTTCGTAACGAGTTCGTAGACCGACTTGTCGGGATAGTCTTTGTGCATAATGAGATAGCGCCGATAGATTTCCTCGAACATCTCACGCTTGTTGCTCCTCATGCGCGGCATGGGTTTTCCTGCCGCCATAGCAGAAATGACAATGGCGGCACGCTCCTCGCTCACCCAGAAACGAGAAGCCGGAGAGTCTGCCACCAACTGAAAGATAACAGGCATGACGATGATGCTCGCCTCGGCAAGTTTGTCGCGGTACACGCGCATAAGGTCTGCATTGCGCTCCCTTGTAAAATCCAAAATGCTGCCAAAGTATTTCATATTATTGCTGTCCGCTAAAACTCAAAATGGCATAAAAATCCTGCCCGAAGCCCCTTT
>CAVKZC010000331.1:0-2569 GCA_963660455.1 Sphaerochaetaceae bacterium
TTCAAAAGCTTTGAACATAAGTTCGGAACTTTTGAATATAGATAAGACCATAGGCAAGTTCTAAAAACAACTTAGGACAATTGTGCTTTAATCCATTTCTTATTCTCTAATCTTGATAAAAACGAGTATACTCTATCCTCAGAAGTTATACACAAACACGTATGAAAAAGCATGGAAAACCCACCTAATAACTTATCAACAACCTTGTGGATATCCACAGGAAGCACTTGGCAAACCGTGAATAGAGGATATCCACAGGATTGTTAGTAAGTTTTCATAAAGATTTTAGCACTTTTAGAACCGAAAAAGATATAAACTTATTAACTTTGCACAAAAATAGGGAAATGTGGATAAAACAAGTAACGTACTATAAAACAAGAACAAGATTTCAGTAAACGTTACTAATAACCTTTCACCCCCATGTGCATAATGTAAAAGCCAAGAAAAAAGGCTATAAATTATCCACTTATCCACTTCATATCATCATCCCTATAATCTTTTTCAAAATAAAGGAATATAAGATAAATATAATAATGTTATGGTGAAAAAAGAATGGATAGCGAAAGGATACGTAGACGAAGCGATAGATCCGTCGGTTGACCTGAAGCAAGAAATACGCCGGCTCTGCAAAGAGAAAGATGCCATCATCCTGGCACACTATTATACGGTAGGTGAAATACAGGACATAGCCGACTTCGTAGGCGATTCGCTCGCACTGGCACGCAAGGCCGCCGAGACCGATGCCCGCATCATGGTAATGTGCGGCGTACACTTCATGGCCGAAACCTGCAAACTCCTGAGTCCTGACAAGATGGTGCTTTGTCCCGACCTCAATGCCGGTTGCTCGCTTGCCGACAGTTGCAAGGCAGACGACCTGCGCCAGTACAAGGCCGAACACCCGGGCTATAAGGTGGTGAGTTATGTCAACACGACGGCTGCCGTCAAGGCACTTACCGACTGCGTGGTAACCAGCGGCAATGCCAAGAAGGTGATAGACAGTTTTCCGGAGGACGAGAAGATTATCTTCGGACCTGACTATAACCTCGGCAATTACATCAACAGCGTGACAGGCAGAAAAATGCTGCTGTGGAACGGTGGATGCCATGTACATGAAAAATTCTCCGTACAAGCCATCGTAGAACTGAAAAAACAGCATCCTGACGCGCTTGTCATGGCTCATCTGGAGTGTAAGGCTCCCGTCCTTGCCGTGGCCGACGTGAAGGGCTCTACAGCCACCATGCTGCATTATGCAGAGGAACATCCGGAAACCAAAGAGTACATCATAGCCACAGAGGCAGGTATCCTGCACGAACTGGAGCGCAATTGCCCCGGTGTGACATTCTATCCCGTACCTCCCGAGGTGAGTGAAGGCGGTGTAGGCTGCAGCTGCAACGAGTGCGAATACATGAAGATGAACACGCTCCAGAAGATTTACAATGCCTTGAAGTACGGATGGCCCACTGTAGAGGTGGACGAGGACATCGCCGCAGAGGCTGTCAAACCTATCGAGAAGATGCTCTCCCTGTCTTAGAAAATTTCAAAACATTCCCCCTGTTGTGTAGTAAAAGCTGACTTTTAGGGACGCAAAAACTTGTTATTCCACCCTAAAAAAGAGAAAACTCACCCTGACGGCAACAATTATTACTACCTTTGCATCAGTTAGAAACAAAAGGCGTTGGGAAACGTTTTTATCATCTTTTACTTATACAATGGATTTTTTTGAAATGGAATAATGAGAATCTCTTGGTGAAGGGGTTCTCATTATTCTTTTTTAACGTCAGTAGATTTTTCTGTATATTATAAAAGGTGTAACTTTGCAAAGAACATAAATATGGAGAGGAACAAGTAATGAAACTCAAAATACATTTCAGCCATAAGGAAGAACTTTGGAATTCATGGTCGCATGCCGGTGGCATTCTCTTGGGCGCAATATTCGGTATTATATTCCTCTACTGGTGTTTTACCGAGCACAACGGATGGGCAACGGCAGGTGTGATACTCTATCTTTTCGGTATGCTCATGTCGTACATCGCCTCCACCGTTTACCATGCCCTTTCGGCATGGAGCAAGTGGAAGGAACGTCTGCGCAAGTGGGACCATGCCGCCATCTACTGGCACATAGCCGGTTCCTATTCGCCCATCACGCTGATAGCGTTGAGAGAACAGGGCTACTGGGGGTGGAGCCTTTTTGTCTTTATCTGGGCTTGTGCCGTGGCCGGTACCGTCATGAGTTTTGCCCGGCTCAAGGACCACAGCAATCTTGAGACACTTTGTTTTGTGGGTATGGGGTTGTCGGTGCTCGTTGCCTTCAAGCCTCTGGTCGACTCGGTGTCGCCCGCCACGGTGGTGTGGATTATTGCCGAAGGAGTATGTTACATAACCGGTGCCGTGTTCTACAGCATCAACAAACGGAGATACATGCATTCCGTATTCCATTTTTTTGTCCTTGCCGGCAGTGTTTGCCACATCATCGCTGTATGGGACATTCTGATGAAGTATATCTGATTGGGTGAATCTTTCTCTTTACAATAGAACCAAAGAATCGGCAACTTTTTCAAGCTGCCGATTC
>CAVKZC010000332.1:0-2554 GCA_963660455.1 Sphaerochaetaceae bacterium
CAACAAAAAGGGCATCATTTCGCAAAACACTGCAGCCACCTACTTCTCCATCTTCAAGGCGGCACTCAAACAGGCTTTTATCGATGACTATCTCACGATAGACCTTTCTGCCAAAGTGAAAGGAATTCAGGAGCAAGAAAGCCGACGGGAATATCTCACCATCGACGAGTTGAATCGTCTAGTCCAAACCCCTTGCGATGCTCTGCTGAAACGAGCAGCCTTGTTCTCTGCCCTTACAGGCATCCGGCATTGCGACATACAGAAACTTAAATGGGCAGAAGTAGAGAATTTCAACGGCAATTACCGTTTGAACTTTACCCAGCAGAAAACAAAAGGTGTAGAGTATATGCCCATATCGGAACAGGCTTATGGACTTTGTGGTGAGCGTCAGGACGACAACCTCTTGGTATTCGCAGGTCTTCCCGATCCGTCATGGATAAACAAGCCCATCAAACGATGGGTGGAAGCTGCAGGAATCAAGAAGCACATCACCTTCCATTGCTTCCGTCATTCGTATGCAACGCTACAATTGGCTGGAGGCACAGACATTTATACTGTGAGCAAAATGCTTGGACACACAAATGTCAAGACCACACAAATTTATACCAAGGTGATTGATGCCAAGAAAGAGGAAGCAACAAAAACCATTATGCTTGACCTTCCGAACAACACATCGCAAGAATAACGAGACACACCTTATTTTATTGAGCCATCTATGCAGAAATGTGTAGGTGGCTTTTTTTATTCTTACCTATCACCATTTCTTATGACAGTCTTATGATTGCCTTATGATGTATGGCATATCCAAAAGAAAATGATAATGACGTTCTCCATTACTGCCATTGTATATCAGTGAGTTGTGTTTATGACAATGATGTTTCGTTTATGTATTCTCGGGTGGCGCAATTCACCATAAAATCAGTATTCGGAATCGGGCTTACTTTGCAGCAGAATTTCAAATACACAACGCAGATGAATAACGAAACGATTACTCCTATCACATTCGAGGAAATGCCAAAGGCTATGTCCTTGATGATGCAGAAGTTGAATGAGTTGACCAACAAGGTTGACCTTCTGAAAAGCAATGCCGAGTCCAAGCCGTGCGACGAGTGGATGAACCTGAAGGAACTCTGTACTTACTTGCCCAACCATCCGGCAGAACAGACTGTCTACGGATGGACGAGTACGCATCAGATACCTTACCACAAGCGTGGCAAGCGTATCATGTTCCTCAAGTCGGAGATTGATGCCTGGTTGAATGGCGGCAAGGTGAAGTCACAAGAGGAACTGGCTCAGGAAGCCGCCCGTTACATCGGTTCAAAACGTAAACCTTTGTTCTGATGGAAGCACTTGAATTATGCAACAGCATTCGCAAAGAGTTTGAGGGTATCTGCGAAAGCAAGATACCGCTCGATGCCTTGCCGGAGAAGATGCAGGACATGGTGCTTGCCCTGCATCGTGAAGAGAACTATTCCATAGAGTACACCATCGCCTCGCTCCTCATGGCGGCATCCACAGCCATAGGCAATGCCGTGAGCATCCGAATAAAGGGAGGATGGACAAGTTGTCCGATGCTTTATCTCATCTTGGTGGGCAGACCGGGCATGGGCAAGACACCGCCGCTCGACTTCGCTTTTCGCCCGATACAAAAGCGCGATACGGAACAGACCCGCAAATTCATGAAGGAGAAAGAACTTTACGATGCAGCCATCGAGGGAAAGAGGGGCAACAAGGACGAAAGCATCGACTTGCCCCCTAAACCTGTTTTACGGCGCACGCTGATTTCCGACTTCACTCCCGAGGCGATGATGCATGCGCTCAACGACAACCAGCGTGGCATTGTGCTATATGTGGACGAGATTATGGGCATGTTCAACTCAGTGAACCAGTACAACCGCGGACAACTCATCGAGCAGTTGTTGACGGCATTCAGCGGCAAACCGCTCAACGTGCTTCGTTGCAACATGCCTATTCCCATCCATATCGAGCAACCTTTTATAAACATCGTGGGCACGATGCAGACTACCCGTGTGCATGAGCTGATAGAGAAAGGCTACAGGGACAACGGACTGCTCGACCGCATCCTGTTTGTCTATCCTTCTTCGCAGAAGATTACCGACTGGATGATGGATACTGAAAGCACATCGTCATTCAACAAGTACACCGCATGGTGGGAGGGTATCATCAATAAACTGCAGGACTTGCCATACTCTATAGATGAGACAACAGGTAATGTCAGCCAAACCATTTTGCAATTCTCACCAGATGCAGGACGGCACTTTGTCAAGTGGCGTAATGATGCCATCCATGCCGTCAATGCTATTGCCGATGACAGTTTGGTGGACAGTCGCATCATGAAAGCCCCTATGATTACGGCTCGTATTGCCCTTGTCGTCCAGTTGCTCCGTTGGGCATGCGGTGACACGCACAAAGACCATGTGGATATGGTCTCCGTGAAAGCCGCCATCGCCTTGAACGAATATTTCGAAGGAGAGTGAACGGAATGAGCAAACCTTTCGGCCTATAGTCTTACCAGTTTTCAAGAGCCAACCTG
>CAVKZC010000333.1:0-2548 GCA_963660455.1 Sphaerochaetaceae bacterium
AAACATGAAAGTAGGAGATAAACACCTATGATTAGTGTTTACCTCCTACTCGATTTTACCTTTTTACTTTTTTACCCTTTTACCTTTAATCGTTTCTCTTGACGATAAAGGAACAAAAAAGAATTATGGCAGAAAAACATTTGGCATTCTCGAGTTTTCGTCGTATCTTTGCAAACAAATTTAACAATGCGTGAGAATTTTGAACACGCAGTAACACGATATATAAGAGATGAAATATACCAAGTTGGCAGTGGTTGCCATGCTGGGCGCCTCTGCGCTCACCTCTTGTTTCAAGGAGGAACCGCTTAATGCCGAGTGCGACATCACGAGGGCGTACATTTCCATAGACAATCCAGAAGGCATGTTCGACAAACTGAACGACAGTACCATACAGGTTTATTCGCAGGACGATGTCATCATGTTTGGTGTGAAGGCCGATGCCGACCTTACTGCCGTTCCCGTATCCTTTGAACTCACTCCCGGTGCCACCATCTCTCCTGTCAACGGTTCGGTACAGCGTTTCTGCAAGGACAACGCCGACAGCTTGCAGGATGTACAGTATGTCGTTACGTCCGAAGACAAGGCCTACAGCCGTACCTATACAGTGAAGTTTACGCGCCACGCCGTTCCGAGCGACACCATCCGTTTCGATTTCGAGAACTACGAGAAGAATACCACAAAGCCTGCAGGCAAGTACTATGTGTGGTTCGAACTCAACGGCGACGGCACCAAGGAGTACCGTTGGGCAACGGGCAACGGCGGCTTCTACATGAGCCAGTCCATGGCCAAGCCCACCGCTTATCCCTCCGTCCCCATCGTGGGCGATCTGAGCGAGAACTGCGTACAGCTCACCACCCGCTCTACGGGCAAGTTGGCCGAAGGCTACAAGATGCCCATCGCTGCCGGTAACCTCTTCTATGGACGCTTCGTCTCCGAGTCGGCTTTCAACGACCCGATGTCCGCCACCCAGTTCGGATGGGCCATCAACTACAAGCCGCTCCGCTTCCGCGGATACTATAAGTACCAGCGCGGCGCGACGATGATAGACCGCAACAAGAATATCCTTGCCGACCGTCAGGACTCCGCAGCCATCTATGCAGTGCTTTACGACAACCATGAGGGAACGGTGATGCTCAACGGCAACAACATCCTTACCAGCGACGACATCGTGGCACTCGCCAAGATGCCCCACGATATCGACGACACACCGGAGTGGACCCATTTCGACCTGAAGTTCGAGTACCTCAAGCCTTTTGACAAGGCCAAGATGAAGGCCACGGGCTACAGCCTCGCCATCGTATGCTCCTCGAGCAAGGACGGCGACAAGTTTGAGGGGGCAGTAGGTAGCACGCTCCTCGTAGACGAGTTCTCCATCGTGCGCGAAAAGACAGAACAAGAACAGAACAACGAAGAACAATGAAACGCATATTCTCCACCGCTCTCCTCGCCACGCTCGCCCTGTGTAGTGCCGAGGCATCAGGACCCTTCCTTACCAACTATTATGCCCGTGCGGCATACAACATCGGCGGCACTGCCCCTATAGGCATGCCTGCCTCCATCCGCAAGATGAACAGCTACTCGCTGCGCCCCAACTTCACGCTGGGACTGGATGCCTACCATGGCTTCACGGACAGGTGGGGTATCCTCTTCGGGCTCCATTTCGAGAACAAGGGCATGAAGGTGGATGCCACCGTCAAGAACTATCACATGCGTATGGAAAAGGAGGGTGATGCCATAGAGGGCATGTTCACCGGCAGGGTAATGACGAAGGTAGACCAGAGTCTGCTCACCATCCCCGTGCAGGCCACTTTCGACATTTCGCACAAGGTGCGTGTCAAGTTAGGGCCTTACTTCTCCTATGTCCTCTCCCATAAGTTCAGTGGCTATGCCTACGATGGTTATCTCCGCGAGGGAGACCCTACCGGGCGCAAGGTGGAACTGGGTGGAGCCGACGACACCAGCCGTGGCGACTACGACTTCTCTGACGACATGCGCAACTGGCAGTTTGGCATCGATGCCGGCGCCGACTGGTACATCACCAACCGATGGGGAGCCTACGTGGGACTTACCTGGGGCGTCACCGAGGTGTTCAAGAAAGGCTTCGACGTGATAGAGCAGCCCATGTACCCCATCTATGGCAGCATTGGCGTCATCTATCAGTTGAAATAAATCACACAGACAATAACAAGGTGCCGCATGTCAGACGCGGCAAATATATAAACACGTAAAATAAAAGAAAGGAAAAAGAATGAAGAAAATTTTTACTTCAGTATTGTTCGCTTTGGCGATGGTGAGCGCTTCTGCCGAGGAGTATACCTGTCCGCTCGCCATTAGCATAAGTGGTTCTGAAGACATGGCTGCAGGCGACATCAATGTCACAGTTACCAAGCAGGAAGATGGCAAGTACACCATGCAGCTCAAGAACTTCTCAATGGACCAAATGGGCGTTGGCACCATCGAGGTGAAGGATGTGGATGCCGTCACCTGTGGTAATACCATCTGCCTCTCTTCCCAACAGACAATTAATATTACTGCTGGCGATGACGAG
>CAVKZC010000334.1:0-2503 GCA_963660455.1 Sphaerochaetaceae bacterium
CCAAGGGCTACAACTTCTTCATCGGCATGGACCACATCCTGGGCAAGACGAGCAAGGAGTTCATTCCCCTCAGCTCCAATGCCAGCGTGGCTCTCGGCATGAGCATCACGTGGTAAAGGACTCTGTCTCTCAATTTTCGGATTTCCGAAAGTTGGGAGTTAAGGGAGTTAAGGGATGTTATCGCTCTCTACATGAGCTGGGAAGTTAAGGGACAATACCTTTCTTGCTGGATTTTTCGGCCTATACGGTTACAAAGCGCCCTGAAAGGGCAACCTGCGCCTAGTCCAGGGCAACACCCTGGGTAATAGGGATATAGATGTGCGCCCTGTAAGGGCAAAAGCGCTATTATACACTGGATGTTTATAGTGCTTTTGCCCTTACAGGGCGCTCGTTAACCCATTGTTTACCCAGGGCGTTGCCCTGGGCTAAGCGCTTCTGCCCTTTCAGGGCGTGTGGGACAACTTTCATGAAAAGATAGTCGGTGTTCCAACCGTACAGGTCGAACTTATTTTCTGAAACTAAACAAGGCGGATGCTCATGGGGCTGACC
Organism: Sphaerochaetaceae bacterium; assembly: GCA_963660455.1. Classification (GTDB taxonomy): domain Bacteria; phylum Bacteroidota; class Bacteroidia; order Bacteroidales; family Bacteroidaceae; genus Prevotella. The sequence goes on from CAVKZC010000334.1 coordinate 550, forward strand.
GTAATGAGGCGTTTCTTATAGAGGTCACCCACGGCACGCTTGTACACTTTCTTGCTGACATGGAAGCGCTCGTAGATGTCATCGGCCTCGCTCTTGTCGCCCAGGTCGCACTCGCCGTCGTTGTCGAGGAGATACTGGTAGAGTGTTTCGGCAAAGTCGGCGGTCTGCTTCAAGCCTGTCTTTTGGAGCGTGACATCTATCTTGCCGTCGGGGCGTACACGTCCTATATAGCCTTTCATCCTGTCGCCCGTGTGAACATACTGGAATATCTGGTCCTGATAGAGCAGACCAGCATAGGTATTGTCTACGATGACCTTAAAACCGAGGTCGGTCTTCTGCCACACAAGCAGGTCTACCTCGTCGCCATGCTTGTAGTGCGGATGATCTTCGCTCAGGTAATGTTCCACCTTGGCGGAAGCCATGATGCGGTAGCTTTCCTCATCGATGTGGACATGCACGATATACGAATTGCCGAGCACCATGCGTTTCTTCTGCTCGCGGAAGGGGCAGAAGAGGTCTTTCATGAGTCCCCAACCGAGGAAAGCACCGTACTCATTGACCCATTTCACTTCGAGATAGGCAAACTCGCCCACCCGTGCAAGGGGAGTCTCCGTCGTGGCTATGATGCGCTCGTCCTGGTCGAGATAGACAAAGACATCCAGTTCGTCACCGATGCTTGTCCCCTCGGGCACATAACGTGTGGGGAGCAGTATTTCGCCGGCCTCACCTCCGTCGAGGTACATGCCGAAATCCACTTTCTTTATAACACGCAGGCGATTGTAATCGCCGAGTTTTATCTTGTTGTTCATATTTTTTGTTTTTAGGGGGTTAAGGAGTTAAAGGAGTTTTTTCGAGGAGTTAAGAGAAGTTAGAGAGAAGTTAAGGAGTTAAGACAACGGCCTTTGTGGCGTATGTCCTTTTTTACTTTTTCACCCTTTTACTTTTTAATGGTAGCGCTTTTGCCCTTACAGGGCGCTCGCTAACCCATTCTTTACCCAGGATGTTGCCCTGGGCTAGGTGCTTCTGCCCTTTCAGGGCGTGCAGGGGAAAAGGTGTTGGATACATCGTTCTCCACTTTTTCCATTTAACCTTTAGGCGGTCTTTCTGGCGCATGCCTTTTTTTACCTTTTTACTTTTTTACTCTTTTACCTTTAATCACTCTTCACTTCTACAAATTCGTTTCCGCTCTCTATCATACCGTCCTTGAGGTGGATGGTGCGGTCGGTGATGGAAGCGAGTCCCTCGTCGTGCGTTACGATGACGAAGGTCTGCCCGAACTTGTCGCGCAGGTCGAAGAAGAGCTGATGCAGTTCGGCCTTGTTCTTGGAGTCGAGACTTCCCGACGGTTCATCGGCAAGGACAACAGCAGGATTGTTGACCAATGCTCTGGCCACAGCCACACGCTGTTTCTCACCTCCCGAGAGTTCGGCCGGTTTGTGGTTGGCACGCTCACTCAGACCCATGAAGGCCAGCAGTTCTTCAGCCCGTGCCTTGGCCTCCTTGCGTCCCTTCCCGGCAATGAAGGCCGGAATCATGATGTTTTCTATAGCCGTAAACTCGGGCAGCAGTTGGTGGAACTGGAACACAAAACCCAAATGGCGGTTGCGGAAGTCGCTCAATTTCTTGGTTGAGAGTTTCCTTACATCCACCCCGTCCACTATTACCGTACCACTGTCCGCATGGTCCAACGTACCGACTATCTGGAGCAAGGTAGTCTTGCCTGCACCGCTCGGCCCCACGATACTGACTACCTCCCCTTTGTCTATATGCAGGTCTATGCCCTTAAGCACCTGCAGCGAGCCGAAACTCTTCGTTATACCTTTGATATCTATCATAAATGTTTCTTTTTATTTTTCTTTCATTCCGTTCTGCCACCTCTTCTCATCCCTTTCTTCTTACCCTCTTCTTTATCCACCGGTTCAGGGTTTCGTAGGCGCTCACTTCCTCCTGGTGC
>CAVKZC010000335.1:0-2472 GCA_963660455.1 Sphaerochaetaceae bacterium
TCTGCATCACCATACCTTCCCGTGCCAACCGCTGCTGATGACCTGTAGCGGAAACGACCTGTCGGATGGCTTCCTGCATATAGTCGCTGTAATGCTCATAGTCCTTCTGCAATGGCAGATACACCGCATCTTTCTCCGTGTCGTAATGGGCAATACCACTGCCGTCGGTCTTTACCTTCACGAGGTTGTCCTGCATCTTCAAGAGAAAGTCGTTAAAGGCGATGTGCTGCTTTGTGACTGCCTCCTCATTTGCTTTCGGATTTGCTACGCCTCGGTCTTCTGCTGTACCGTTCGTTTTGAGGAGTTCGGCATAATCTTTCTCCTTACTCATCGGCATGATGGTTTGGTCGATGGTGAAGAGCGTGCGTATCTCTCTGTTGTGGATGCCCTTGTACAGCCGTTGCTGCTCCTCGGAGAGTTTGAGGTAGTCCGCACGACTGATGGTGTCGTCGGGATTGTTGCGGTTCACGTATTTGTTCCAGTTGTAGTACAGGAACGGTACACCGCGCTCATGCTCCCTCACCGCCGTGTTGTTGCGCATGGCTTCGGCAAAGGGCATGAAGAGGTTGGTGCGACTCCCCGTGCGGTCGGAGTGCAATCCCATGACAAGGGCGTTGAACGGACTCACCGCCACGCCCTTCGGCCACAACTTCGGTGCCGTCTTTCCCTCGGCATTCAGCCACACCCGATTATTGTCGGCGGCACGTCCCAAGGCTTCACCAATCAGCTCTGCCTGTCGCTTCGCCGCATTCATCTCTGCTTGACTTTTCAGGTGACCCGCACATCGTCGATGGTCGTACTTGCTTGCATCACTTCACTGCCTACCCATAATTCCTTTTTAATAGAAATTAATGTATTTTGGGCGAACGATATGAATTTGTCTGATACCAGTTGGTATCATGTTTGTAGCGTGAAACAGCAATCGAAGGGCTGATACCATACAATTTGGCTTTTGTCGCAATTGTCTTTACTATTTTATAAGGAGACAAGTCTGTACATCCTTCCTTCATGATTCTGTTCCATGTTTCTTCGGGGATGAGTTGGTTCATCGCAAACTTATTTGCCTCTCTTTCTTGCTCATCATGTTCATAGTCTGCACCTTCAACTGATATGAATTCTTTCTGGTTTTCAGAAAGATGGTTCTCTATATGACAGAGCTCATGCAGTATATCAAAAGCCAACTTGTCCATATCGTTGTAGCGGTATGTAACCGTTATGACAGGGTGTGATTCTTCAATTGTAGAATATGCATCTACTGGAGCTTTATCTACCTTGGGTACTTCCACGTATTGAATTCCATAACTGTTAAGGCACTTCCTGATGGCATTAATTGACAGAGTGCCCGAGTTTGCCATTCTGGATATTTCGGAAGCAGCTTTCATTGCGTTACCTTTTATGAATTCCCTGCACTCCTGTTGCACTCTACTCACTTCTATCTTGTTAAGAATAAGCCAGGCCAGCATATTCTTTTCGTCAATCTGAGCTTTTACACTATGCTTGAACTTTCCTGCGAAAGCATGGCTGATTTGTTGGGGATGCAACAAGTCTATCGGGGATATTCTTTTAAGTTCAGAGACTCTCTCTGTTATGGAAAGAGATTGCAACCCCAATCTTTTGTATACGACATGGAGATTGAATAGAGCAGAACATGCTTGTTCAAATTCATGGGCTTCATGTTCTTCTGCGTTTCTCTCTTCTATTGCTTTTATATCATAGTTATAGCCATTTTGGAGATTCATCCATATTGTATATGGAATGTTCAGCTGTTTCTCTAATTTCATAGCCAAACTTTCACTCAAGTCACGTTTGCCCTTGATGAATTCATTCAGATGTGACGGTGCCACATCAATCATTTGGGCAAACTCCTTTTGCTTAATACCGCGTTCACGCAGCTCTTCACGCAGGATTTCTCCTGGGTGTGTTGCTCTTGCCGGAACTGGATTGTCATTTCTTGTTGCCATAATGCGTACTGTCTATTTCTATTAGTTCTACTTCTATACCGTCGTCTGTTTCATAAAAGAGGAGGCGTTCTACCATTCCATTTACAATGCGTACCGAACTTCTCGGATCATGAGTAAGTTTCTCGTAATGCAAAAAACTCAGATAATGCAACTCTTTAGTGGATGGTACACCTTTCATTGCATTGACTGCTCGGATATATCCGCTTACCAGTTTCTTGTTCTTGCAGAACTGCTTATATTTTCGGCTGGATGTTTTGCCAGTCTCATACAATTCAGACAACGCTTCATCGGAAAATGTTATTTTCATATTTGACGAAAGCGATTTGTTCGCTGCAAAAATACAAACAAATTCCCATATATGGTAATTTTTCAAGTCGAAAAGTTTATAAAACAAGTGATATTTAACAAATATAAGTCAGAATTAGGGGGGGTCACCTGAAAAAGTGTGTGGATTAGGCAAAAATCCTTGTTAGTCTAAAGAGGAAAAATTTCTTGTCAATAATGCCTCGTA
>CAVKZC010000336.1:0-2442 GCA_963660455.1 Sphaerochaetaceae bacterium
ATGGAAGCAATCAGAAAGTCAAGAATAGCAGTGGAGGTTGACCCGAACGACTGGCAACGCCTTTCAAAGGTCTCCAAGACCATCATTGACGGAGAGAATGGTGTGCTTGAAAAGCACCGCATCGAGTTGGACAACAAGTTGAAGACCCACTATTATAATATGTGCAATCAGCTGAGCCGCAACGAAGGTGTCTGGATTTCGGGAAAGTGGTGGACGTACGTCATGTGGTTCAGCATCGCCTGTTATGTCTATACAATCATTTCCCTCATCATCATAATTACTGTGGCGGTGGGGAAGTAAAAGGAAACCGCCCGACCTTAGGCTTGTCGCTTAAAGTCGGGCGGTATTATCTATGTGACTTACTTTTGTCCACTTTTCCATTCTAATGCTTGTTCCGTCAACTTGTATTGCTGGCGAGGATGATTGGGTGAATCGGGATATTTACGCTCAATAGCCCCTTCATTGAGAGCAGGAAGGATGTATGTGGTCCTAAACCTCATTCGGCTCTTTAGTCCACATGCCTTCATCATTTCCCCTGCTGACAAATAATCTTCAGGAATAGCCAAAATCAAGTCTTTAACTTGGTTCGTACTTGGTTCGTACTTGGTTCGTACTTGGTTCGTACTTGGTTCGTGCTTAGTCCTTACTTGTTCAGAGTTTAGTCCCAATTGTAACCCGACAGGTGTCTTCATTGGGTCTGTTATAGGACGTACAAATGTTACGCAAATGAATCCGCCATTGATGCTCCATGTCGGTTCTGGCACATTCTGCGCCTTGCACGCCTCCATGATACGGGATGCGCCTGAGCCCCAACTTTCGAGGAACGTGGTGCGGTAAAGCACTTCTGCCATGATGGGATTGTACGGATAGGAACTGTGCGACTGCTTGATGGTTTCCGTATTGAGTTGTGGTGGCAACACACCGGGATTCTCTATCTCTATGCGGTCATCGTATATGGCAATACTCGGCGTAAGATTGAATTTCTCCAGCTGCCTATGACAAAGACAGTTGGTAAGGGCTTCTCTCAATGCCTCGGCAGGTACCTCCATGTTTTCCTCACGACGGAAGCCAACAATCTTGCCGCTCATGTTCAAGTGCTTCAAGAAAAAAGCCATTCCAGCATCAAGCAGTTGGAAGAAGTTGCCTTCGACCCTCTGGTTGTCGATGAACTCTATCTTGTTTGTGTCACGGAAACGAGCCAAGCGCAACTGCATCTGTGTGTAGCCTCTAAGTTTTGTAGAGAATAGAGCAGCTGCGGCATTGTTGGGAACGCCGTCATTCAGCAGTTCGAGTTTGCTGAGTACCTCCGACAATGGTTCCGTCAAAGCCGTGGCTGGCATACGGTTCTTTTCCACGCCAAGGCGCAAAGCTCCTCTTATAAGTTTCTCATCCATGTCGTCAATGGTGATACCATCAGCCGTTTGCCTTTCCCACGCATAGTAGTTGGGCTTGTTGGCACGCAGTCGTTCCTCAAACATATTGCGAGGCATCAGCTTCGTGGTACTCTCCACCTTATAATATGGACTGCCATGATACGTATAGGGCGCAGTTCCCCAAACGAATGCTTCGAAATACATGACTATGACTTGACAACCCGGTCTATCTGGCACGTCAACATATTGGATGTCAACCGAAACGGCAGGTTCGAGACCGCTCAACGCTTGGGCAATCTCCCTTTGCGTGTTGTCGGTAACCTCCTGTCCGAGAATCTTGAGAGACTTTGGGGCAACGCCGAACACGAGCCAACCGCCAGCACCATTCAGGAATGCACAAGCCGTGTGCATCCCATCCTTCAACTCACCTGTAGTCTTCTTCAACTCCAGATGTATGTTCTCGTCGTTGGCTATAAGCCTTTCAAGTTCCTCAATGTTCATAGTCTCTTTTTTTATTTCTTCTTTAGAAGGTTGCGCTCTTATTGTTGTTCAAAGATTCTTTCGTAATCTTCGTCCGTTATTTTCCAGATGCCAGTTTTCCGGCCACCTTGTCTTTCTATCAGTCTTAAATCCGTCAATCGTTGCAGATATTTCTTGATTTGTCTGTCAGAGACTCCTAGTTTTTCTGCCATACCCACTATGGTAATATGTGGATTGCTGGAAATAAGTTTATAAATGCCACGCTGAGCAGAAAGAAACTCCTTCCTGAATTCTTTTGGGAACCGTTTTTCCTCTTTTGGGAACTGTTTTTCTTCTTTTGGGAACTCATTGGTGAACTCTTTTGGGAACTGTTCCGTTTCTTTTATAACATCAATACCGTCTTTTACCGCCTCATTCCCATAGTTAAGGTTCCAAAGAATCACATGAAATTCTGTAGCATCGGACATGAACTCCGGAGCACGGTAGGTCGGTATCTTCTCATACTGCTTATAGGCATTGACTATCTTCTTCACACCACTGCCTCTTCGCTCCATCAAGTCAAGACGATTGAAGAAGTCTGCCAACAATG
>CAVKZC010000337.1:0-2438 GCA_963660455.1 Sphaerochaetaceae bacterium
AACAATCCTCATCGTTTTATATGTTTTCCTGAAAAAAGGAGCGTGTTTACAAATAAAAGCATTATCTTTGCATTACGAAGTCTTCGTTACGTAAAATTCATAATGGTATAAACAGTTATGGTACAACAGAATCCGTTTGTGATAGAAGGGTATCTGTCGCCGGAATACTTCTGCGACAGGGTGGAGGAAACAGCATTGCTTACACGGCACTTGACCAACCGCTGCAATGTGGCATTGATTGCGCCACGCCGTTTGGGCAAGTCGGGACTAATATACAATTGTTTCCAGCAGGAAGCAATTCGCAAACAGTATCATTGCATCTACATTGACATTTATGACACGAAGAACGTAAGCGAGTTTGTCTATGCCTTGGGCAAGGGCATCCTGGCGGCACTCAAGTCCAAAGGCAAAAGGGTGTGGGGATTTTTCGTGAACATGCTCCAGTCCTTGAAATCCACTATCTCCTTTGACATCAACGGCAATCCCGAATGGAGTGTCGGTATCGGGGACATCCAGACGCCAGACGTTACGTTGGATGAAATCTTTGCCTATTTGGAACAAGCCGACAAGCCTTGTTTGGTTGCGATAGATGAGTTTCAGACAATAGCCAACTATCCGGAGAAGACCGTAGAAGCAACACTGCGCAAGCGAATACAGGACTGCCACAATGCCAACTTTGTCTTTTCCGGTTCCAAGCGCCACATGATGGCATTGATGTTCACATCCCAGTCGCGGCCTTTCTTTCATAGTTCGAGCATCATGGGGCTGGAGGCGATTGACGAGCGGACGTACCGGGCTTTTGCCAACTATCATCTTTCCAAGAACCACAAGGAGATAACTGCGGAAGCCTTCGCGTACTTGTATCATCGCTTCGACGGCATCACCTGGTACATCCAGTATGTGCTCAACATGCTCTATACTTCCATCTCCGACAAGCCATTGCTGGAGGAAGATGATGTCAGACGGGCAATAGACGGCATACTTGCCCAACACCGCTTTGCCTATCAAGCGCTGGTCTACCTGTTGACTGCCAAGCAAAAACAGCTGCTCACGGCCATCGCCATGGAAGGGAAGCCTTCGTCCCTGATGTCGCAAGAGTTCTTGCAAAAATACCATTTGGGAGCAAGTTCTGTGCAAGGAGCGGTCAAGGCTTTGCTCGACAAGGATTTCATCACGCAGGACGAAGGCGTGTTTCAGTTGTGCGACAAGTTCCTGGAGTTGACCTTGCGCGGATAAGCGGCGTGTTTTTGGGGAAATATTTGTCAATGTGGATAATTTACCTTATCTTTGCGGCAGATTAGAATTCAAACGTAAAGCTATGGTACAGAATGTGAAGGAGGTTCCATACGGAGTGTCGGATTTCCGGACGATGGTGGAACAGAACTTATACTACGTGGACAAGACCATGTACATCCCCGAGTTGGAGAAGCAGGCCCGCTACCTCATCTTCATCCGGCCCCGCCGTTTCGGCAAGAGCATCTTCCTCGGGATGCTCCATGCCTACTATGACTGCCGCACGAAGGACAAGTTCCAACAGTGGTTTGGCAATCTCTGGATCGGCAAGCACCCTACGCCTACACAGGGCAGGTACCAAGTACTGAACCTTGACTTCTCGCAGGTGGGAGGAAATATCGAGAACCTGGAGGAGAAATTCAACACTTATTGTTGCATTTGCCTCAATGACTTTATGGACAGGTACGCAGATTTGTATCCGGAAGATACAAAAAAGGAATTTTATGCTTGCCGTGACGCTGGCGGGAAATTGGCAACCTTGAGCCGGAAGGCACAGACCTTGGGCTACCCCCTCTACCTCATCATCGACGAGTACGACAACTTTACCAATACCGTCCTCAACGAGCAGGGCGAGAACGTGTATTGGGCGATTACGCATGCCGAGGGATTCTATCGCGACATCTTCAAGAAGTTCAAGGGCACGTTTGAGCGTATTTTTATCACTGGCGTCAGTCCTGTGACCTTGGACGACGTGACAAGCGGCTTCAACATCGGTTGGCACATCTCCACCAAGCCCGAGTTCAACCAGATGCTCGGCTTCTCTACGGAGGACGTGCACGACATCTTCAATTATTACAAGAGTACGGGAGAGGTGCGCCCAGACTGTGATGTAGAGGCAGTCGTTAACGAGATGAAGCCTTGGTACGACAACTATTGTTTCTCCAAGGCTGCTTTCGAGACACAGAGCAAGATGTTCAACTGCGACATGGTGATTTACTACCTGCGCAACTACATGAGCCGAGGAGAGGGCCCCGAGGAAATGATAGACCCCAACACCCGGACCGACTACGGCAAGATGAAGAAACTCCTGCAGCTGGATCAGATGGACGGCGACCGCAAGGGCGTGATCCGCACCATCGCTGAGAAGGGCGAGATAGTGGGCAACCTCATCACCACCTTCCCCGCCCACGAGATAACAAAGCCGG
>CAVKZC010000338.1:0-2411 GCA_963660455.1 Sphaerochaetaceae bacterium
TCCTTCGCGCCCGTGTTCTTGACCACGGCCGAAACCTTGCGGTTCTTCTTGTCAAACTTGGGCTTGCCTACCTCGAAGGTGGTGTAGCTCAGACCGTAGCCGAAGGGATAGAGTGGCTCGCCCTTGAAGTAACGGTAGGTGTGGCCCTCCATGCGGTAGTCTTCATAGTCGGGCAACTGGTCGGTGCTCTTGTAGAAGGTAATGGGCAACTTGCCGCTGGGGTTGACATCGCCGAAGAGTATCTCTGCCACGGCCTGTCCGCCCTTCTCGCCACCATACCACGCCTGGAGGATGGCGTCGCTGTGCGCTGCCTCGGGAACAAGGGCCATGGCACTGCCCGAACAGTTGACGTACACCACCTTCTTGCCGGCATCGTGCAGGGCGGCAATGGCCTTGCGCTGTGCCTCGGGCAACTCGATGGAGGTGCGGTCGCCGCCATGGAATCCGGGTTCCTTGACACTCATCTCCTCGCCCTCAAGACGGGGCGAGATGCCACCTACGAAGACTACCACGTCGGCATCGCCCACCTTGGTCACCAACTGTTGCGGTGTCATCGGTACGAGTCGGCCCAGGTCGAACTGCAGCACGGCCATGTCGTTCTGCTGTACATAGTCTATCTGGATGCGGTATTCCTTGCCTGCCTCTACCTTATAATTCTTGTTGGACACGTTGACGCGGTTGCGTGCCTTCCAACTGTTGATGACGGTATCGCCATTGATGATGAGACGCGCCAGGTCGTCGCTGGCCAACTGCAACTGCAGTTCCTCGCTGTCCTTGGGACGAAACACGCCCTCAAGACGGGCTGAGAAGTGCTCCAGGTTGACACCCGGTGCAAAGACCGTGGCGCCACCGTTGCTGAGGTTGACAGGCTCCGAGACATTGAAGGAAGTGACAGGCTGTCCCTCCATCTTCTCGTTGTTCCAGTAGGTTACCTGCAGTCCCGGCTTACCGTCGGCCGTCGAAATGGCATTATAACGGCTGTAGAACTCCTCGCTGCGCGTATGGCCGCAACCGCCTACGTAGCGCACATCGCCAGCCAGGCGACGGATGCCCTGCAGGATGGTGACGGTCTCGGTGGGATAACCGTTGTAGTTGCCCCACATCATGGTGGAGTCGGCTGCATTGGGGCCTACCACTACTATCTTCTGTCCGCTCTTCTTGAGCGGCAGGATGCCGTCGTTCTTCAGGAGCACCATGCTCTGGCGCGCCATGTCGAGGGCCAACTGCTTGTGCTCCTTGGAGGCGATGACTTCGGGGGAGATGCGCTTCCAGGGCACAAGCGACTCGTCGTCGAAGTCGCCCAGTTCAAAGCGTTCCTTCAGCAGGCGTTTTACGCTCACGTCTACCTGCGCCTCCGTTATCTGTCCGGCCTTCACGGCACGGGGCAGAGCGGCATAGTTGCCGCCACACTCCACGTCGGTACCGGCAAGCACGGCCTTGGCTGACGCATCACTGGCTGACGAGGACACTCCGTGACGCCCCGGACGGAAGAAGTCGCCGATGGCACCGCAGTCGCTGCACACCAGGCCCTGGAAGCCCCAGTCGTTGCGGAGTATCTGCTGCAGATAACGGTTGTTGCCGCAACAGGGCTGACCGTCTATGCGCTGGTAGGCACACATCACCTGTGCCACGTGGCCCTGCTGCACGGCTGCCTTGAAGGCGGGCATGTAGGTTTCCCAGAGGTCGCGCTCGGGCAGGTTCTCCAGATTGAACGAGTGGCGGTTCCACTCGGGACCGCTGTGTACGGCGAAGTGCTTGGCACAGGCCGAGAGCTTGCGGTAAGGGGAGTCGGTAGTGCCCTGCAGGCCGCGTATCACGGCGAGTCCCATGCGGGTGGTGAGGTAAGGGTCTTCGCCGTAGGTCTCCTGTCCGCGTCCCCAGCGTGGGTCACGGAAGATGTTGATGTTGGGCGTCCAGATGGAGATGCCCTGGTATTTCTTGATGTTGCCGCTACGGCGGGCGAGGTTGTTCTTGGCACGCACCTCGTCGCTCACGGCCTCAAACACTCGCTGCAACAGGGCATCGTTGAAGGAGGAGGCCATGCCGGTGGTATTGGTAAAGACGGTGGCAAAACCGTTGCGAGCCGCTCCGTGCAGTGCCTCGCTCCACCACTCGAACTGGGGGATGCCCAGACGCGGAATGGCGGGTGAACCATTGCGCATAATGTCCGCCTTCTCCTTCAGGGTGAGGCGGGAACAAAGGTCGGCAGCACGCTCCTCGGCTGAGAGGGCGTGGTTTTGGTAAGGCAGCATCTGCGCAGAGCCTTGCACGGCGATGAACGCAGACACCAAGACTGTCATGAGTCGTCTATTCATTCTTTGCTACTTTATTAAAAGGTTAATACACATTCTTATTAAGTGATGATTAAAAATAACATGGTACAGTTTGCGCCCTTTTGCTCAGAGCGCCCT
>CAVKZC010000339.1:0-2398 GCA_963660455.1 Sphaerochaetaceae bacterium
TTTGTGTATCTTTGCACCAGTATTCGTACATAAAATGTGTATGAGCAAGCCAACATTCGTACACAAAATGTGTATGAACCTTAAGATATTCGTCCACTTTTTGTGATTTAGCAAGCAGAACATATGGAAAGAAATGCTATTAAAGACCTGATAGAATGGAAAGAAAGCCGCCGCAGAAAGCCCTTGATACTGGAGGGAGCAAGACAGGTGGGCAAGACATGGCTGGTAAAGGAATTTGCCAGACTATACTACAAGAAGTTGGCATACGTCAACTTTGAAGAACAGAAAATCCTGCAAGGGCTTTTCGAACAGGACTTCGACGTGATGCGTATCCTTACTGCCATCAGTGCAGCCACAAATGTGTCTTGCACGGAAGGAGACACGCTCATCTTTCTGGATGAGATACAGGCAGCGCCCAACGCCATCACGTCCCTTAAGTATTTTTACGAGAACTACCCCGGCTACCATGTAATAGTGGCAGGCTCGCTGCTGGGCATAGAGTTGCATCGCGGGGAGTCTTTTCCCGTAGGCAAAGTACAGTTTATGCACCTATACCCCATGAGTTTTTCAGAGTTTGTCACGGCCATGGGAGAAAAGAAACTGGCCGACCTACTCGCAGAAGGCAACTGGGACATGACAAACCTGTTTGCGCCCAAACTTACAGAACTGCTCAAATACTACTATTATGTGGGTGGCATGCCAGAAGCCGTACTTGCCTTTTGCGAAACCAGAGACTGGAAAGAGGTAAGATCCATACAACAGGACATCCTGCACAGTTACCAGCGTGACATGTCTAAACATGCACCATCCGACATCATACCGAGAATATCAGACGTATGGCATTCGATACCGTCACAACTGAGCAAGGAAAACAGGAAATTCATCTATGGCGTGGTGCGCGAAGGCGCCCGTGCAAGAGAATATGAGATTGCTCTGCAATGGCTGGAGGATGCGGGTCTGATATACAGAGTGTATAACGTGAAGGCCCCGAGGATTCCGCTGAGAAGTTACGAGGACAGGTCGGCATTCAAGATATACACGCTCGACGTAGGTCTGCTGGGAGCCATGTCGCGCTTAAGCACTACAGCCATCATTGACGGCAACGCTGTATTTACCGAATTCAAAGGGGCTTTGACTGAGCAGTACGTGCTGCAGCAACTGATACTTCGCCATGAAGCGTTCTACTACAGCAAGCCTAACTCCCGACAAGAGATAGACTTCATGATACAGGACGCTGCGGACAATGTCATACCCATTGAGGTGAAGGCAGAGACCAACATCAAGGCCAAAAGTCTACGCCAGTACACTGAAGAGAATTCCCCGGCTATAGCATACCGCCTCTCCATGAATCCTTACCGCAAAGACAACTGGCTAACGAATGTACCGCTCTTTGCTGCCATGGCAATATAGGGGGGCGTGCAGGGGAAAAGTACCTATATTACTTATATTGCTTACCGCAGCCACCCCATAGCGTTAAACTATCGCAAAAAACCAAGTTCATTCTTGCGCATATCGGGAAGAACTTTTATTTTTGCAATCATATAGTCAAGGGCTATGCGACGGCATCTACCGCCACGGAAATACAAAAGAAAACAACATGGACAAAGAATACATTTCATCACAGGCAAAGTTGTCCAATGAAGGGGACATGACTTCATTCCGCTTCGGCAACAACAACATACGGTTCCGTGCCCCTAAAAACCTTAAACGATACACCGAGATAAAGGAATGGGACCATGGATACCTTGTCGTCATGGCAGACTACGATGGCTGCGGACTTACAGAGGAATACATCGACCTTCTCCCCATACTCAAGAATCTATATATCGATGCCGATGCTTTTCTCAAGCACATCAAATCAGTAAAAATAGACTACAATGAAAACTGCTGACATTATCTCCATCTCTGAAAATGCCCAAATGATAGTCTGTGGGTATGCCTTTACACAAGCTGAGGACGGTTTCATCCATATCATCAACCTGCACGCTCCCCATCATGCACTCATCATCAACCATGCCGGAGAGACGTTGGAAACCAATATGGATGACATTGAAATCAGCATCGTCATGAAATATTGGAAGCGTAACAAAAGGTTATTGGAGGAAGCGTATGCCTAAGTACTATGACTTTATGGTTTGTGGATACTACCTCTACTTTACATCCCATTGTATTGTAGAGGCCATGCATGTCCATGCCAGCGACCGCCATTTGACAGAGCAAAGGTCAGCAAAGCTCTTCGTAAAAGGGAATGGAGATACTATCGTTCAAGAACAAGGAATCTTAACCGATAAGGAACTAAGAATAATCCGTGAGTTCATCAAGGACAACTATCAAGAAATGTTCATAAAGTGGTCCGAGATGAGTCCCAATGGTTTTTATGGCGAAGAAATGTGAGCGA
>CAVKZC010000340.1:0-2389 GCA_963660455.1 Sphaerochaetaceae bacterium
GCGCACAGTGACATTTTCCAACGAGTAAGCCTGTTGTCCTACATATCTTGTGACTAAGAGAAAGAATAGCGGTAAGTTTTGTGACTACCTTGTGACTTTCGCTAAAGATGTGCCTGCAAATTATTGAGCAACAATTACTTATTAGTAAGCATAGTGTTAAGAAGAAATAAATGAATATTTCTTCTCTTTGACACCTTCAAAGATGCTCAGACACAACTATAAAAGTGTTCTCAAAGATAATGAAACGACATATTATAATCAAGAGATAATGAGCCAACCCATAAAACTAATATGGAGACAAACAGCTCCATATGTTATTGGTACGGTGTTGGATCAGAGAATCTTCTTCGGAAACACTATTCAGGCTGGGATTATTAAAAAAGATTATACAGATAAAGTTTCTTATGAATATTTGTGTGGGTTACTTAACTCTAAATACTTGAGGTATCTCTATGAGCAAAACGTGAAAGAAGGGGGCAGAGTTTTTCCTCAAATAAAACTCGAAAAGCTTAAACCTCTGCCAATAGTAATTCCGTCAGTAGAGCAGAAACAGCAAATGGAAGAACTTGTTGGACAAGTTATGGCTGCAACTAGAAATGGACAAAGAGAAGATGCTGATAGATTAAAACAGCTAATCGACACCTTGGTGTTTAAGCTGTATCATGTAGACCCTTCATCAATTAACGAATAAATGGCAACACTCAAAGAACTATATACGACATTAAAGTCGCTGAGAGATATGAACCTTCCAGTTGACGAGAAATTGCTAAAGGCGGCAGACAACCTTGAAGAGAAAATCATCAAGGAGGAGATACTTCCAGCCATGTCGAAAGACATTGAGCCTCTGCTGAGCGAAATACAGCGAGATCTCGTTCTCGTGGTGGAGTATCATCCTGGCACCCCCATCAGCGTAGCCTTGTCTCGCAAGGCAAAAATCAGTGAGATTGTGGATGCAAAACAACTCACACCTCAGACGACATTACATGTAAGCACTCCAGTTTCAAATCATGACGGAATAGTCAAAAGTGAACCTCATGGGCCGAATAAGCATGTAGAAAACCCCACGAAAGGAATGCGTGTTACATTTCCTGACGGAACAGTTGTTTGGCGTCGCACTGCCATCGAAACTTTTGTTGAGGCTCTCAGAATAATTGGTTTTGACAAGATACCTATGGTAGGTATTAAGCATGGTGGTTTCGAACTCGTCAGTAAGCAAAAGAGACCAGAGGAAGCAGGCCGCATCTGGCAACATGAGTGTGACGGGTGGCATATCTACAGCAATATCAGCAACAGGCAGAAATATGAGGATTTGATAAAATTGTCAGACTATTACAACCTCAATCTGCAAATTGATGAGAAAAAGCCACAATAGCTCCTCTTCATTAATAGGGTGCTTGCTTTATTCATCCCTTCCATTGTTGTCCATCCACATTTCCAAGGCAAATTCCCTGTTGCTTTGGTAATGTGGATTACGACATGGTTTGCGCATAAAGTCGGAATATTCACTAAGGAGATTTGCCGACATAGTGCCAGCGCTGTGCTCATGAGGTAGGGACTGACCATCTACCAAGCTGATGGCGCAATCGAACTTCTTGCCGTTCGTGGCATTGTCCCATATATGGACATGAGGAATTTGTAACTCGTCGTCTGTCTTGACATAGACGGAGTATTCACCTCCTGCCAAAATGCCGATTCTGGCTACGTCTTTGATTTCTTGTTTCATCGTTTTCTGGATATAAAGTGATAAATGTGATGCTCTTGGGCGAGAAGTAGCGTTTCAATTCTCTTGTCGCCGTCTCAATGGAATGACCGTCTTCTTCGTTGTCATCTAGGACATAAAGGATGTCTTTTCCGTTGATGTTGTCGAAATAATTGGCCACTTCGGGATATTCCGTCCGAATGACCTGTTCTATTACACTGCGAAGTTCGTGGTCATTCATGAGGTGGGTTCTGTAATATTCTCCCATCTTCTTCGTTTGTCAATCAAACTCGCAGAGTGCGTTTCTGAATATGTCCGGTAAGCAATAGTACTGTCGGAAGTACGAATCTTGTTGCAATATCAGCTCCCTCACATAGGTAGTGCTCAACTTGCACATTAGGTCATCGATGAAGATGGCATCCGGACACAAACGATTTATCATATCCATAATCCTACCGTTCTGTTGCCCTTCGAAGGGAAGGATTACCATGAAGTCGGACGGATGGGTAGCCAAATATGTCTTTACTTTCTGTAATAGCGTCATAATGACATTTTTACTTCGGTGATGAAATTGCAAGGCTGGAGTTTCAGGATGTCTTCCATCGTAAACACACAGAGGTGATTGAAGAAATAACCGAATGCCCATGAGAGGGAAATGCGATGGACATCCCACAACTCATTCCAAAGGCG
>CAVKZC010000341.1:0-2373 GCA_963660455.1 Sphaerochaetaceae bacterium
CTCGTATACCCAGGGCGTTGCCCTGGGCTAGGCGCTTCTGCCCTTTCAGGGCGCTCTTAGTAAAAGGGATGCAAACTGTACCAAGTTGTTTTTAATCATCACCTAAGGGACGCAACCAAGCCGTTGTCCCTTAACTTCCCTATCTCTCGGAGAGAGCAATAACTTCCCTTAACTCCCCTTAAATTCTCCCTATAAATCTCATTGACATTATGGAAATACTCATCGGACTTTTAATCATAGCCATCGGTGCCTTCTGCCAGTCGAGCTGCTACGTGCCTATCAACAAGATAAAGGACTGGAGCTGGGAGTCGTACTGGATAGTGCAGGGCGTGTTCGCCTGGCTCGTACTGCCCTTCTGCGGGGCTTTGCTGGCCATCCCGTCCGGCCACTCATTCGTGGAACTCTTCGACGGCAATGGCTTCAACGTATCCATGACCATGCTCTTCGGCATTCTCTGGGGCGTGGGCGGACTGACCTTCGGACTCTCCATGCGCTATCTGGGCGTGGCTCTCGGCCAGAGCATCTCGCTCGGCACCTGTGCTGCCCTCGGCACTATCATGGGACCCGTATTGCTGAATATCTTCTTTCCGGAGATGGATGCCCTGTCAAGCCTTACCTTCAGTGTCATTGCCGGTGTGGTGGCAACACTCATCGGCATCGCCGTCATAGGCATGGCGGGAAGCATGAAAGCCAAAACGCTCGGGGATGACAGCAGTGCCGTTACGGAATTCAACTTCCCCAAGGGACTGGCCATTGCCCTCGTGGCAGGATTTATGAGCGGATGCTTCAACGTAGGTCTCGCCTTCGGCAGTGACATCCACTTCGGCACGCTCACCCCCGACATGTACAAGTCTTTGCCTGCCACCTTCTTTGTCACGGTGGGAGGATTCCTTACCAATGCTGTTTACTGCTTCTGGCAGAACCACCGCAACCATACGTGGGACGACTACGGCAAGGGCGAGGTATGGAGCAACAACCTCGTGTTCTGCGCCCTGGCAGGCGCCTTGTGGTACAGCCAGTTCTTCGGTCTGTCGCTGGGCAAGGGGTTCCTTACCGACTCACCGACACTCGTCACGCTGTCCTTCTGCATCCTCATGGCACTCAACGTGGTATTCTCCAACGTGTGGGGCATCATCCTGAAGGAATGGAAAGGCTGCTCGCCAAAGACCATCGCTGTACTCATCATCGGCATCGTCATCCTCATACTGGCTTGCTTCCTGCCGCAGTTGATGGAAATGTAACAAAAACTTGGTCGTTAGCCACTTTTTTTGTACATTTGCACGCAACCAAAGCCATCAAGCCATGCAAACTAGCAAATATCTGCTCGCCAACGACCGTGACAAGGAATGGGGACTCACCGTGAGCACCGTGGGGCACGAGCGCATCATGCCGGGAGAGGAATATCCCACACGCGGACATGCCGACGGCTATCACTTCGACCTGCAGCGCGGACGCGTGCTCGACGAGTACCAACTGCTCTACCAGCCAGAAGGAAGCGGCATCTTCCAGTCGGCCCATATGCCCGAGACGGACATCAAGGCCGGCGACATCTTCCTCCTCTTCCCCGGAGAATGGCACACCTACCACCCGTTGCCCGACAAAGGATGGGACAGCTACTGGATAGGGTTCCGCGGCAAGAACATCGACGACCGCGTGCATGCCGGGTTTCTCTCGCCCTCAAAGCCCATCTACCATGTGGGGTTCGCAGCAGAGATTCTCGGCCTGTACAAGGAAGCACTGCGCACAGCACAGGAGGAGGCGGCCTATTCACAGCAGACCCTGGCGGGCATCGTCAACCACCTCATCGGCTTGATGTACTCGCTGGAGCGCAACATCATCCTAGGCAAGAACTCGGCACACGTAGAGATGGTGAGCAAGGCACGCATGCGCATACGCGAGTCGCTCGAGAGCGACCTTACCATACAGCAGATAGCAGACGAACTGGGCGTAAGCTACTCGTCGTTCCGCAAGCTCTTCAAGGAGCACACGGGCATAGCCCCCGCCACTTACCAGCAGGACCTCCGTCTGCAACGGGCGAAGGAACTGCTCTCCACTACCGGCGAAAGCATCAAGGAAATAGCCTACCGCCTCAACTTCGAGACCCCCGACTATTTCTCCTCACGCTTCAAGATTCTGACGGGCATGAAGCCGTCGGAGTTCCGCCACCGCACCTCCTCCTGACCATGCAAGGATACACATAAGCAAAAGTAGTTTTTCTTGCTTGTATCGGAAAATTATCGTAAAAATCATCAAAGATCTGAAGAAAGAGAAAGCCAGAGTGCAAGGCTAACTAAAAAATACAGCGAAAGCCAGTTTTAAGGCTGGCTTTCGCTTGGACATGCTTTTCAGCAACGCTTTACAGAGGATACTCCT
>CAVKZC010000342.1:0-2346 GCA_963660455.1 Sphaerochaetaceae bacterium
ATAGTCCTGACCTCATTCAGTTTTTCCTCATCATGCAAGACATCCAACAATGGGGCGTCATATTCGTCGATGATGATGACAAGTTGTTTGCCTGTTTGTTTCGCAAATTCTTCTATGATATTCTTCAATCGGGTACCAGGAGATATGTAATCTTGTTTTAAGCCCAGTTTCTCCTCATACTTTCGAAGCATAAATCTGAATTTGTCGGGAAACACGCTTATGTCGCAATACTTGAACCCAGACATGTCGAAATGGAGCACGGGGTATTCTGTCCAGTCCTTCTCCAGTTTCTCCATGGCAAGACCCCTAAACAAATCCTTTTCTCCTGCGAAATAAGAATGTAAGGTTGTGCTCAGCAAGGATTTACCGAAACGGCGAGGACGACTAAGAAATACATACTTGTACTTCTTTGTCAACTTGTATATCAAGTCTGTCTTGTCAATATACACGCATCCCCTATGGATGATGTCGCTGAATGTCTGTATTCCTACAGGATAGGTTCTCATGTCCATATTGTCCTTGTTTTTAAGTTCGACAAGGCAAAGTTACGAAAAGTTTTTGGAATATACCACTTTTTGCATAAGAAAATGAATTTGTAACTACTCAGTACCCCTTCAAAATATAGTGTACGCAGCTATGCTTGCCATTAAATCATGGCAAGTATAGCTGCATATTTGGAGTTTCCATTTTTCTTAGCGGTCTCTACAATAGAATGTATTTGAGCAAAGATGTCTGCTCCCTCATCTGTACGGAAGCAGCCACTGACTTTCTGCTTGACTTTTATCTTTCTCACGCCTCGTTCGCTGGCGTTGTTGTCATAGGGTATAGAGAAGTCTGAAAGGAAAGTAAACAGATAGTCTTTCACTTTGTAAATACCCTTTTTAAAGGTCTCAAAGTCTTTGTGTAAGTGAGTCAAGCTCTCGGTAAGCAATTTGCTCATTTTATTTTCCAAGCTCTCGATTTTCTTTGCTGTAACAGACTTTGCCTTTCTTAAGGTAATGCCATCTCTCAGGCATTGTTGGAATCGCTTAGACCAGTCCTGCTTCTCGTCGAGTTCATTTAGATACTCTGCGTTTCTCAGCAAATGGGCAAGGCAAACTTGGTGTTTCTTTACTTTCATCTTGAAGTAACTGCCATGACGGTCTGTAACAAGTGCCGTGTTAGGCAAGCCGTCCGGGAACTTGTCGTCAATGGCCTTGATTCCCCTGGATTTCATCTGATATACATATGTCAAAACATCCGTTTGGAAAATCCAATTCCAATGCAACTCCTTTCCTACGGCAGCACCTGTCTCGTCCGCTCCTGCCACTGGAGACTTCTCTATTCGTTTTCTGATTTCCTCATAGGCAAATTCAGATTTCTTGCCTATTTCCTTGATGATGTTACTCACGGTGCCTTGGCTAATCTTGCGGTGAAAGAAGTCGGAAACCGTCTCGGCCACTCTCTCCATGGATAGGCATTGCACATGGAGTAGGTATACAACCATGGCTCTGAGGTTCTTGCCGTAAGACACCCTGCTGTTTGGAGCGTCCACCTTGTTGTGATGACCACAAGAACAAACCTTCTCGAAATACTGATGCTCCGTCGTCTTCACCTTCGGCATCTCTATGTCAACCACTTGAGACTTGCGAACCTTTTGGGCAGGAATGTCCTCTAGAGATTTTCCACAATGCTGGCAGAAGCATGGAGAATGCTCTACGATTTCATCTGGCTCATCATTGGTCATGAGAGTATGACCTTTGTGCCCTGGCTGGCCGCCACTCTTCTTGCCACTTTTCTTGCGCAAGCTTTTGGTACGACGTATAGCCTTGGCTTTGATAGACTCACCTGTTGGAGGAGTGCTACTGTTGGTGCTGTTGAGTTCAGGCTTTTCGTATTTAGACAGCCGTTCCTTTAAGTCGGAAATTTCCTTGGCTTGTGCTGCTATCGTGAGTTTCGCCTCGTGCATTTCTTTCTGATGCAAACTGTCGAGCCTATGCAGACGAGAAATCTCCGTACCTTGCTCAGATACGTTCTTCTGGAGTGAAGCCACCTTTTCGTTGAGTGACTTCAAGATTTCTTTTATGTCTGTAACTTGCTCATTCATAGGTGCAAAGATACAAAAAATATATCAAATGGCCAAATGTATCTGCAAGTATTTTTTAATTATTTTACTGATAATCAATATGTTACGTCTTACACGGAACGAATTCTAGAAGACTCGTACCCCTATGCGAGATTCTAGATGGTGCTCTTAGAGATTGGGGATATTCAAGGGGTACTGAGTAGTTACTTCAAACATTTAATCACTTAAAACTAAACAATTATGGCAACAAGTAGTAAAGGAACTTTGAAGTACCGCAAGGT
>CAVKZC010000343.1:0-2326 GCA_963660455.1 Sphaerochaetaceae bacterium
GCTTTTCCTTGCTTTTTCGAAAAAATAATCGTACCTTTGCACCCGAATTTAGGCAACCTGGAAGAAAAGCGTATGGTTGCCGCAAGCGTTTCGGGAGGTTTTTTGCACCCTAATTCATGGCTGGGAGGGTGAATTCGGCCTTCCATTTAGATAAATGAATTAAGGTAAAAAGTAATTTGAAGACATTTGAAGAATTGGGCGTGAGCGAAGAGATTCGCCGTGCCATCGAGGAGCTTGGGTTCGAGAACCCTATGCCCGTTCAGGAGGAAGTAATCCCTTATTTGCTTGGTAATAAAAATGATGTCATCGCTCTGGCGCAGACGGGTACGGGCAAGACGGCCTCTTACGGTATCCCCGTCATCCAGAAGACCGATGCGGAGAGCAAGGAGACACAGGCGATCATCCTGAGTCCTACCCGTGAACTTTGCCTCCAGATAGCCGACGACTTGAACAGTTTTGCCAAGTACATCGACGGCTTGCACATCGCCGCCGTGTATGGCGGTACAGACATCGGTTCGCAGATTCGCACGCTGAAGCACGGTGTGCAGATCATCGTCGCCACACCAGGTCGATTGCTCGACTTGATCAATCGTGGTGTGGCGCAGTTGGAGCACGTGAACAACGTGGTGCTCGACGAGGCCGACGAGATGCTCAACATGGGTTTCTCGGAGAGCATCAATGCCATCTTCGAGAACGTGCCCGAGGAGAGAAACACGCTCCTCTTCTCCGCCACCATGAGCAAGGACATCGAGAAGATAGCCCTCAACTACCTGCACGACCACAAGGAAATCGTGGTGGGCTCGCGCAACGAGGGTGCCGAGCACGTGAACCACATCTACTATCTCGTGAACGCCAAGGACAAGTATCTCGCCCTGAAGCGCATCGTGGACTATTACCCACGCATCTTCGCCATCATCTTCTGCCGCACCAAGTTGGAGACGCAGGAAATCGCCGACAAGCTCATCAAGGACGGCTACAACGCCGAGGCTTTGCACGGCGACTTGAGTCAGCAGCAGCGTGACCTCACCATGCAGAAGTTCCGCAACCACAACGTACAGTTCCTTGTGGCTACCGATGTGGCGGCCCGTGGCTTGGACGTGGACGACCTCACCCACGTCATCAACTATGGTTTGCCCGACGACGTGGCAAGCTACACCCACCGCTCTGGTCGTACTGGCCGTGCCGGTAAGAAGGGAACCTCCATCTCCATCATCCATACTCGTGAAAAATTCAAGGTGCGCCAGATAGAGAAGCAGATCGGCAAGGACTTCGTGGATGGCGTGTTGCCAAGTCCCGAGGAGATCTGCAAGAAGCAGCTCTTCAAGACGATGGACGACATCATGAAGACCGACGTGGACGAGGAGCAGATTGCCCCCTATATGGACGAGATCAACCGCCAGTTCGACTACATCGACAAGGAGGACATCATCAAGAAGATGGTGACCATCACCTTCGGAAAGTTCCTCGATTATTATAAGAACGCACCCGAGATCGTGAAGCCCGAGACTGGCAAGGGTTCCAAGTCTTCCCGCAGCACAGAGAGTCGTGGCAAGGTGAGCAACGGTCGCCGCAAGCACGAGGCCGAGGCAGGATTCAAGCGATTGTTCATCAACCTCGGCAAGGCCGATGGTTTCTATCCGGGCGAGATCATGCAGTACTTGAACAAGCACGTGAAGGGTCGCCAGGAGGTGGGGCACATCGACCTGCTCAGCAAGTTTGCCTACATCGAGGTGCCCGAGGAGGATGCCAAGCGAGTGATGAAGGCGCTGAACGGCACGGAGTACAAGGGCAGAACCGTGAGGTGCAACGATGCCGACGAGGAAGGTCACGGCAAGAGTGCAAGAGGTTCTCGCGATTCAGAAGGCCGTGGCGGTCGCTCTTCAGAGAGAGGTAGTCGCAGAGTCGCAGACGATTCCCGCAAGGGCCGTGGTTCTCGCAGCGAAGGTCGCAGCACCAAGAAGGCTCGCGCCCGTCAGGAGGACACCGGTGACTGGCGCCAATTCTTCCAGCACAACGACAACATCAAACTGAAGGGCGAGGAGCCTGACTTCGCAGAAGAGGGCTGGGCACGTCGCCGTCCGAAGAAAAAGTAATTCCGACTTGTTATTAAATAACGTAAAAGCCAATGTCAAGCAGAGAGTTTGTTCCCTCTTTTGATATTGGCTTTTTGCTGAATAGATAGAGGAAACACCTTAGGCATACATTATATTTACGCCTAAAAGTTTGGTGGTTACAGAGAAATGATGTATATTTGCAACCATAATTAAAAGATTTAAAGAATAGGAGGACACATATATGATCATCAGTGTAGCCAACCCGATTTACG
>CAVKZC010000344.1:0-2325 GCA_963660455.1 Sphaerochaetaceae bacterium
GTTGTTAATGCCTTGTTTTTCAGCAGTATAAAGGTACTCATTTTTTGTCAATGTGGCAAAAAAAACAACGCTTCTTTTTTATCTCTATGAATTATTCAGGCTAAAGATGTGATGCTGTTTGGCAAGGCTACGCTTGTAACATTGCTGCAATTTCTAAAGCTGTTTTCACCTAAAGAGGTTACAAGAAAGCGTTCATTATCAAACTCTACGTATTCACGAATCTCAATATTACCAGTGATATTAGTATTTGTAGAGTAAACCTCAGCAGTATTGTCCGACCAGCTTAAATGGTATACGATTCCATCAGCTTCCGCTTTATCCGACTGTTTCAAATAAACATCATATGTGGTGTTCGAATCGTCATAATTATAGCTAGACGGAGAAGAATACCAATTATACCGATAATTGTAGCTATAAAGATTGTTCAGGCCTTTTCCGTCTTCTTGATTCCAAAAGCAAACACCGTTATTCGTACTATCCCATGTAAGATTTACTTTCACCGCAGAACTTTTGTCCGTAGTGCAAGTTAGGGAGGTTGATGTCGAAGTGTTCTGATAAGCCCAATAACAACCCAACTCGTTTTTGAGGTAATAATAACCAGATCCTGCATCTTCCAGTGTCCACTCATCTCCATTGCCTGCTTTGGTATATGATGTTAACGGTTTGTCATTCCCCGCACATGCCAGAGCCAAAGAAGACGTTCCACCTTTACCACTAGGGTAAATCTTAATTGTCCTACCTGCTTTTAGTTGGCTAAGACTTGTTACCTTAGCATCAGCAAATGCGTTTGTAAAAGAGACAATTGCAAAAATTGCAACTAAGGCCCATCTATATAGTAAATTTTGTTTCATCATTATTATCATTTTGTAGATTTCTTTTCCATGTAGTCTTTAAGATAACCTACCAACAACTTGGAAAGTTCTGGCGACACTTTTGCTCCTAAGTCATTGGCGAGGGCGAAAATGCTTTCTTTTAATTTGTCTGCCTTAGTCTTGGGCAGTTTCTGATCAGACAAGTTTAGTGATTTCAGCATTGTCTTGCAGAGGTCTTCGTATTCGGATTTCCCCTCTTTCTTGTCAGTATCGTATAATGTTTTCAGAATCTCCATCAAGTCCATCGAACTGACCAATACTATCGAAGAGTTGAACGAAGAGTCAGAAAAGCTATTCTTCTCTACCAAGAGATTGTTGGTGTAGAGACGCAACATCTTGTCGGGAATGCAGAATTGTATTTTGTTGCCATCCCACTTGTACGTAGCGTCCATGAGAATCTTTCTCAATTGTTCATTGTAGTCTTCGTCGATGGGATATTCAAGACTACACTTGTATCTCAAGTTACGTACTCTTGTTTCGCTGATTTTTAGCATACGGCTAAGTTCGAAGTCGGTCTTGTCACCATAGCCATTAAGCATCAATACATGGAACAACGCGGACTCGTATTCTGTCTTCTGCATCGTCCCGAAACGGTCAAAGCAAATTTGCAGTAGTTTGTCTTTGCTGTCCGTTTTTAATTTGCCAATGTCAATTTTGTCCATATCTTGTTTATTTTTGTTTGTATTCTCCGTCTTGTTGTATGCGCCAAAAAACGACATTTCTTCAGGATTAGTATCAACTTGGTAAGGCTCATATATACAACAAGTTTTCTCCGTCTCTTACGCAGAGACGGAGAAAATGTAAAAGTCAATGGATTTCAATGAAATCTGTGCTTCTTAGAGCTGATTTGCTAAACTTTTGCAGAAATTTCGCACCAATTCGTCAGATTTTTGGCGTAAAATTCTTTCGTTTCACTTCTTTTTATTAATATTGAAGCCAAATCTCCGTCTCTGCGTAAGAGACGGAGATTTTCGCTAAACATTCTACTTGAGTTTTCTGATGATTTTCTCGTTTGCCTCGTCCATCTGATTCACGTCGATGCTGGACAGGTAGATTTGCGTAGTATGCTCGGAATCATGGCCCAGACATTGGCTGATGACGTGGAGCGGAATGTTGCTTTGGCTCGCTGCGCTTGCCCATGAGTGACGGGCAACGTACATCGTCAAAGAGATGGAGAGACCAATGGCTTCGCCAATCTTCTTCAGGTTGTAGTTGATGTTGTGAAGAACCGTGTCGTATTGCTTGCGGATGTCGGTTTCCTGCGTAATGATTGGAAGAAGGCGGTCATTGTCTTGCTGATGATGGCGGTCAACAATAGTCTGCATTTCCTTGCGCCACTTCACGGATATCCGTTGTCCAGTCTTGCTGCGATGATAAGTGAGGACACCGTTCTTGATATTGTCCGTTTTGAGTTTGGCGATGTCTATGAGCGACATGCCACGGGTGTAGAAGC
>CAVKZC010000345.1:0-2300 GCA_963660455.1 Sphaerochaetaceae bacterium
TCTTACCGTGTTTTCTTACTTGTGCCGGTTGGCACGCTGTTGCCGATATTTGGCTTTCTGACGTGCCGAACCGCTTCCGTGTGCACCGGTGATATATTTCTTCTTCTTGGCCTTGGTCTTCACCTTGCCGTCGTCCTCTTTCTTAGGTCCGCCGCCTTTGAAGACCATGCCGCCCATGATAATATCGTCGATATCGCTCATAAATGCAAAGCTATTGAATTCTTCACTCTTCGTTCTTCACTCTTCACTCTTCACTCTTCACTCTTCGTTCTTCACTCTCTTAGTGGTGGAACAAGCGCACGTGTGTGAACGCCATGGCGATGCCGTACTTGTCGCAAGTGTCGATAACATTGTCGTCGCGGATAGAACCTCCAGCCTGCGCGATGTACTCCACGCCGCTTTTGTGTGCGCGCTCGATGTTGTCGCCGAAGGGGAAGAAAGCGTCACTGCCTAAAGCCACACCCTTGTTCTGGGCTATCCATGCCTTCTTCTCCTCACGGGTAAGAGGCTCGGGCTTCTCGGTGAAGAACTGCTCCCATACGCCGTCCTGCAACACGTCTTCCCATTCGTCTGAGATGTATACATTGATGGTGTTGTCACGGTCGGCACGGCGTATCTTCTCCTTGAAGGGCAGGTTCATTACCTTGGGGCACTGGCGCAGCCACCATTCGTCGGCCTTGTTGCCTGCGAGGCGTGTGCAGTGGATACGGCTCTGCTGACCGGCACCGATGCCGATGGCCTGGCCGTCCTTGACGTAGCAGACGGAGTTGCTCTGGGTGTACTTCAGTGTGATGAGCGAGATGATAAGGTCGCGCTTTGCCTCGGCTGAGAATGTCTTGTTCTTTGTGGGGATGTCCTCAAAGAGTGCGGGGTCGTCCAACTTTACCTCGTTGCGTCCCTGCTCGAACGTGATGCCGAATACTTGCTTGCGCTCGATGGGGGCAGGCTTGTATTCGGGGGCAATCTGGAGCACGCAGTAAGTACCCTTGCGCTTCTCTTTCAACACCTCGATAGCCTCAGGGGTGTAGCCCGGTGCTATGACGCCGTCGCTTACCTCGCGCTTGATGAGGAGGGCCGTTGCCTTGTCGCAAACGTCGCTCAGTGCCACAAAGTCACCGTATGAACACATGCGGTCGGCACCGCGTGCACGGACATAGGCGCAGGCGAGGGGTGACAGTTCGAAGTCGATGTCATCGCAGAAGTAAATCTTTTTGAGTGTCTCGCTCAGTGGCAGACCGATGGCGGCACCGGCGGGAGACACGTGCTTGAAACTTGCAGCCGCAGGAATGCCAGTGGCGGACCTCAGTTCCTTGACCAACTGCCATGAGTTAAGGGCATCCAGGAAGTTGATGTAACCCGGACGGCCGTTGACTACTTCGATGGGAAGCTCGCTGCCATCTGCCATATAGATGCGGGATGGCTTTTGGTTTGGATTGCAACCGTACTTTAATGCTAATTCGTTCATTTGTATTGAAGTTTTTGGAACAAGCCGCAACAAGTCATGGAGGCTTGTCTGCTTTTTGTGCGCAAAGTTACAAAAAATGCAGCGTATATTGCCCATGCTTTATTAAAAAGTTGATAAAAACTTCCCCTTTAGGTGGCGTTACATTTCTTTTTTGTAATTTTGCATGGGAAAAATTACACGACAAGCAAGTAGTATACGCACGATAAAAGTCTGGTTTATGAAAAAAGACATAAAACACATGAATGCCCAGGCATTGCACAGAATGTGGAACTATATGAAGAAGGCTGAAAAACCTTCCAAGGGAACACTCGACCGGTTGGCTCTCTTTACGGGATTCCAGAGTTGGGAAGACTTTCAGGATGCCTTGCACGGAGAGGATGACGCCAAGGTGAATTACGAGGGTAGGGAAGGTGACGGCCCAGAAAATGCCGGCAGGCAACGACAAAAACACTGACACGTATAGATACAAGAAAAGAGGGGTATTACATGATGTAATGTACCCCTCTTTATCTTTTTGCCGTGGCAGCAAGTGAAATGAAAGACACTGCCACCGTTCCGCCGGAGAATTACTCTGCGCCCTTGGCAACAGTCTTCTTCTCTGCGATGCGGGCCTTCTTACCTGTAAGCTTACGCAGGTAGTAGAGCTTGGCACGACGTACCTTACCGCGCTTGTTCACCTCGATAGAGTCGATGGCCGGTGACTCGATAGGGAAGATACGCTCTACACCTACTGTGCCAGACATCTTGCGAACAGTGAAACGCTTCTTGTCTCCGTGGCCGGAAATCTTGATGACTACACCACGGTAGAGCTGGATACGCTCCTTGGTACCCTCGA
>CAVKZC010000346.1:0-2292 GCA_963660455.1 Sphaerochaetaceae bacterium
CCACATCGAAGAAGGTGGACATCACGGTAAACTCGGTAGGACCGTAACCGTTGATAAGGCGGCACTTGCATGCCGGGGCTACGGTCATCTTCTCGCCACCCACCACCATGTACTGCATGGGCAGGTCGGGATAGAGCTGCAGGAGCATCTGGCCGAGCTGTGTGGTGAAGATGGCACCGGTGATGCCGTTCTCCACGATGAAATCGCGCAGCAGGGCAAAGTCCTTGCGCGCCTCCTGCGGCACGGGATAGAGGGTGCCGCCCACGGTGAGCACGGGATAGAGGGCTTCTACCGAGGCATCGAAGGAGAAACTGGCGTGACAGGCGATGTGGCTTTTCTCGTTTTGGTGCCACTCGTGGGTGATAAACTGCACGAAATGGGCCTTGGCGTTCTGCGGAATCATCACGCCCTTGGGCTTGCCTGTAGAGCCTGAGGTATAAATCATGTACGCCAGGCCGTCGGGCTTGGCAAGGTTGGTTTCGTTAGGCTCTGACCCGTCAAGATTAGCGAGGAAATCGTCGAGGAAGACCACCTGTCCCTTGAAACCCTCGAAGTCGCCGTCGGCGTTCTTCTCGTCGTAGATGGCGTGGGAGGTGACGAGAATGGGGCTTTCCGAGTCCTCAAGCATGTAGAGCAGTCGGTCGGTGGGATAGTCATAGTCGAGCGGCACATAGGCGCATCCGGCTTTCTCTATGCCGAGGGCTGCCACGAGGAATTCCTTCTGGTAGCCCATCATGATGCAGGCGAAGGGCGACTCTCCCTTGTCTGCCCCTATATTAATAAGGTGTGATGCAAAACAGCCCGAGAGGTTGTCGAGTTGGGCGTAGGTATAAGTGCCGCTCCCGTCTGCCACGGCGATGTTCTGCGGTGTCTTTGCTGCCTGGCGCATGAAGAGCGAGATGTAGGTGTCTTCGGGGTTGACGGCGAGGGGCGCACCCTGCGACAGGGCAAGGAGTTGCTTTCTTTCCTCGGCGGAAGTGATTTCGATGTCTTTCAGGGGCGTGGCGGAGAGGTCGGCTGCCATGATGTTGTGCAGGCACGCCTCTATGGCCCTGGCTACGGTACGGAGCATTTCAGATGCCACGCGCAGCGGACAGGCGTTGGCGTTGATTTCATAGCCGCTGTCCTTGCCGAATATCTCCACGTTGAGGTCGGAGTCGGTCACCATGTTGCGGAGATAGCGCCACTGGTGGGGCTTGCCGTCGATGGCGGACTCAGTGACGTTGACCGTGCGCCCGAGGAAGTTGAACTTGACGCTCGGCAACCCGTGCATGTCGTTGTAGAAATGGGTGAGCGGATAGTCGGCACACGCTGTCTTGGCAAAGCGCCACTCCTTGCGGAAATCGGCGATGTACTCGCCCACGGTCTTCTTGTAGTCCACGTCGATGTGCATGGGCAGTCCCTTCACATACATGCCGTAGTTGGTCAGGGTGTCGGCGGTGCGGCTGGCATATTCAGCCTGATAGCAGAGGTCGCTGCGGCGCATCATCTTGGTGAGGGTGAGGGTGTAGGCGGCATGGAAGAGCTGTGACGGCTGTATGCCGTTGGCCTTGCACCATGCGTCCAATGCGTCGCCGTCGGGTATGAATGCGGTCTCCTCGTGCAGCTCCTGCCACTCGTCGCCGGCAGCCTCCTCGAACTGCGGAAACTCGCAGGCGGCAAAGTGCTCCATCACGGCCTTCCGTGCCTCCTCGTAGCGTTCGGTGCCGAGGAACTCCTTTTCCTCGTCTGCCGCCTCGCAGAGTCCGTATACCAGGGGATGGCGGTGGGACGGATGGCGGTAATAATAGTCGAGGTCGTGGAGGAAGACGGTATGCGATGTTCCGTCGTAGAGGACGTGGTGGATATCCATGAAGAGGTAGTCGCCTGCCTCGGAATGGGCGATGGTGAAGCGGTGGAGCGGTTCACCGCCGAGCAGGTCGAAGGGGCGTATGTATGCCCCGTCTGAAAGCCGTTTGGCCTCGTCGGCAGTCATCGTCACGGTCTCGATGTTGGGCTTCATGGTGTCATCGCGCCACTGCACGGGCATGCCGTCTTCCATGCGCATCCGCATCGTGAGGTCGGGGTGGTCGTAGACGATGCGTTCCAGGGCGTCGGCGAGCAACCCGGTGTCGATGCCGTCGGCAAGCCGGGTGCAGAAACTGAGGTTGTATTTTGTGGCGAGGGGCTTGTTCATCCATTCGAGGAAAACGCCCAACTGCGACTGGAGCAATGGATGTGTATTCATAGGTCTGATGTGTTTTTATGTTGATATTCTGAATCAATCGGGTATTACTATCGGGTGTTACAATC
>CAVKZC010000347.1:0-2291 GCA_963660455.1 Sphaerochaetaceae bacterium
CTAACCCCATGACCCTCATTCAGAAATATATTTGGGTGGTGAAGACCATTCATCGAGCTGGGCGCATCACGTTGCGAGAACTCAACGAGAAATGGCGCGATAATATTGACCTTAGCGGAGGTTTAGACTTGCAACGCCAGACCTTCGACAGATGGAAGGGCGGCATTCTCGATATGTTTGGCATTGTTATCGACTGCGAACAGTGTGGTCGGTACAACTATTTCATTGCCAACCCGGAAGTGTTGGAGAGAGGTGAAATGCGCACATGGTTACTTGACACCTACGGAACGGTGGATGCCTTGTCGAGTAGTCTTGCCATACACGACCGTATACTGACGGAGAATGTTCCTTCAAGCCAAAACTTCCTGACCACTGTGTTGGAAGCGATGAAAACCAACAACGTGCTGAAGATTACGTACCAGGGGTTTGGGAAGGATGAAGCCAATACCTTTGCCGTAGAACCCTATTGCGTGAAGATGTCGGCACAGCGTTGGTACTTGTTGGCACGCAATGTGGATAGGGACTATCTGCGCCTTTACGCCTTGGACAGACTGGAGAGCGTGGAGACGACTAAGGATAAGTTCAACTTGCCAAAGGACTTCAATGCCAAGGAGTATTTCTCGGAATACTTCGGCATCATGCTCAACGACAAAGTGCCTGTACAACGGATTGTATTGCGTGCTGATGAAAATCACCAACACTATATGCGAACGTTGCCTTTGCATCCGTCGCAGAGGGAGATATTCGCCTGCGACAAGTATGCCGACTTCGAGCTGCGCCTTCGCCCAACATACGATTTCTACATGCGGCTGATGAGCTTCGGCAACATGATAAAGATCATGGAGCCGCAGAGCCTCCGAGATGAGTTGTGTAAGTGGCTGAACAATACCCTAAAGGTATACGATTAACTATAACATGATAGAATATACGTTGAACATGAGAAATGCACTCTATAGAAAAGTGTCAGAACTCCAAAATGTAGAAGGAATCATTTGGAGTAAACATGGTCGTAAAGATAGCGTCGCCATTGATAATGCAAGATATTTGCGTTTTAACCGTAGGGAGGTTCTCATTTATTTAGTACATCTGACAACATACAAATCAACAGAGATGAATGAAACGGTGCCGCCTGTTTATTATACAAAATTTCCTCAACCTGATGGTTGGATGATAGAAGCGTCTTCGGCAGATTATAATCCTGATGATGTCATAAGTGCCATAAATGAAATTGATAAATGCTTGGAGAAATACGATATAGACGCTATGATGGAGTCTGTTGTAGGGTTGGCTCTCTTGTATAATTTCTTACCTGTATGTTCGGAAGATTATGATGAGATGGTTCCAAAACTTACTCAAGTTTACATGATACAGAACAAGTTAGATATAGCTAAAGACAGCATTGAGTATCAAGTCTTAACACATATTCTAACTTTAATACTGATAGAGATAGAAGATGATGAATATTATTTGCGAGATATAAATTTTTCTACTTTTAAAAAAGAGAAAAGGTAAAGCAGTTGACTGGCAAAACATACTTGGCGAGTTATACAATTGATAGAGAAAGACTATGGCGCTATATTCAATATAGCCATCGGATTGAACGGTTTGCCCTTGAACTTGGCGGTGATGTGGAGGTGCTCGCCTGTGCTGCGTCCAGTAGAACCTGTTATGCCGATTGGGAAACCCGCAAGGATGGATTGACCTTGGGTGGCGAGGACTCGGGAGAGGTGGCAGTAGCTGATGCGGAAGTCGCCGAGACGGACGGTGACGAAGTTGCCGGAACGAGGGTCGCAGCCAACTTTCTCGATTGTACCATCGAGCATGGAATAGACAAGGGCGTTGTGGGCAGCGAGGTCGATGCCGTTGTGCATCGTGCGCTTGCCGGTGAATGGGTCGGTACGGTAGCCGAAGGGTGATGTGATTTTGATAGTACGGAGCGGATAGGTCATGGAGACGTGGCTTGTCCGCTCCGTTTGTTTTGTGGTGCCGGAATGCTCGGATTCTTGGGGCATACGGACTGTGGAGGTATCGCTTTCGGGCGATGCCTCTTTTTCGTTTATGGCAGTGATGCGTACACGTGACGCATGGCTGCAGACGGTGTTGAACTGGGCCTTTGCGGTCATTGGGTTGAGGGCAAAGGCGATGAGTATTGTGATGATGATTGTTTTCATGGATGCAAAGATACGGCGGTGGTTTGGAGTGTTGGCAAAGCTGGTTTGAGGATGGGTAAGTTATAACATCAAATAAGCGTTGAGTATGAATAATGATTGTTTTTCATACTGAAAGCATAA
>CAVKZC010000348.1:0-2281 GCA_963660455.1 Sphaerochaetaceae bacterium
ACATCTGTAAAGTTGAATTCTTTCCACTGCTTGGCTTCCAGGGATTTACCCCCCCACAGACTGTGAGAAAACCTCACTTTTGTGATTTTTCCGACTTCCAGGAGGGCATACAAAGCCCTCTAAGCTAGCCTTAGAGCCAGCTCTAAAATTTTGATTTCTGATAAAATTCATAGTTGATGTGCTCAAATCGAGCGAAAACAAGCGACAGGAGGTCGAAATTTACAATGTGGGGAGCCTCCTTCTTCCCCTTATGCCATCCTTGCGATCAATTCTGGAACGCCAAGCATAGAGATGGCTCTACGCATATTATAAGAGGTGCAGGCGAGAGCTATTTCTGCTTCCACCTTCACAATCGATTTCAATAAAAAATAAGATGCTTCCAAAGTTCTCTTTATTGTACCAAAAGGATGCTCGGACAAGCACTTCCTTTGTTCCATCTTGCCCATGTCCAAGTGGAGCTTGTAGGTCACAACCCTTCTGGTCACCTCCTTTCTCTCCACCTTCGGGGCCCGCAGCTTGCCAGCATCATCTGCCTTCTGCCCTGTGTCAACCTTGTAGTTCTTGGCTTGCTTTATCAGGGTATCCTTACTGAAGTCCGCCTCCTTGAACATCGCCGACGTGCATTTGTGGGAGCACTTCTTGCAGGCAAGCTTGTTGCAATACCGGATGTGGCCGTTCTTCTTGGTCGACTTCTGCCTCAGCATTTGTCCCTGTGGGCAATACACAAAGTTCCGCTCGGCATCCCGAACAAAATAGCCTTGCATGGCTAGGTTGCGCATCTCGTCGCCACTCATGTCCTTCAATAAACTGGGGGCGACGCATTCATATGACTTGCGGTCAACCACTTCAGGCGTATCCAATATCCCAGCATATACGGTGGGAACTTTTCCCGCCTTTAGGCAGGTCCCGATGTCCTCGGGCTTCTTGCTGTTGAGCATCTCGTCAGAAATCTCCGACTCTACGTATTCAAACTCTACGTCCGCCTCACTCTTTCCGTCACGCTGGATGACATTGGGAACGATGCCTGCAGCCAGAGCGTTTCCCATGTCCACGGGGTCTTGATAGCCCTTGTCCGCCACACACTCCAGGATGTCGTGTCCCAACTCCTCTTTTGCAACGGACAGAGTCTCCGTTATCTCGCCATGGTCTGTCGGGTTGGTCGTGACATTGAATGTCGCTATCAGATGGCTGCCTGCCTCCACACCAGTCTGGACATTGTAACCAACGTCGAAGCCGTCGTTGAACTTCATCAGTTTGGCATCCTTGTCCGTAAGGGACATCTGGCTTTCGCCGGTTTCCTCCAAATGCTGGCGGTAGCCCTCATAGCGAGCCTTGCGATCCTGGCAGACTTCCAACTTATGCTCAACTTCATCTCGGCTAAGTCCGCGTTCGTCATTGAAGTCGTTTTGTTCCAACTCTTCGAGGTACTGCTTCTCGTGTTCCTCCAGACGCCCGATGCGGTCATCAAGCTTGTTGAGAGTGAAGTTGTTGTCCTTAGAATTAACGGCCTTGAACTTGCTGCCATCTATAGATATGTAGGAATGGCTGAACAGACCGAAGGAATCCAACTGCTTGTTGAGGGCATTGAACATTTTCTTTATCGGCGCCAAGTTGTCCTTGCGAAAATCTGCAATGGTATGGTAGTCGGGAGTAACCTTGCTCAAAAGCCACATCACCTCGATGTTCACCTTGCACTCGCGCTCAAGCTTGCGAGAGGAGCGAACGGAATTGAAATAGCCATAGACATAGAGTTTCACCAAGTCAGAAGGGTCATAAGGAGGGCGACCGCCTTTCTCGAACTCTTGTGCGGACATATGGGTAAAGCCAAGCTCGGCCAAATCTAGATGGTCTACAAATGCATCGATATACCGAACGGGGCTGTCCTGCTCGATATACTCATCCAGGCAAGCTGGAAAAAGTACATATTGTCGTCTATCTTCACCTTTGATATAGTTCATAATCGTTGTAGTTTACAGCAACAAAGGTACAAAAAAAATCCGAGATAGCCAAAGATTTTATGTTAAGATTATAGAACTTTTGGAGACAAAGTCAGAACGCTAGGGTTTTCTCACAGCCTCCCCCTTAGTCAAATTATTGAACATTTCCATATGTTGATCTACTACACGTTTAATATCATAGTTTTCAATCACTTTCTTCAGAGCCTTGCGCCTCATCTCAGCCGCCTCCTCGGGATGGCGATAAATCCAAAGCACCTTGTCGGCAGCATCCTGCGGACTGTCCACATCTACCAGCAAACCGTCCACACCATCCTCCACCAGCG
>CAVKZC010000349.1:0-2264 GCA_963660455.1 Sphaerochaetaceae bacterium
AGCCACTTTAGCCTTGAAGGCTGATGTGAATTTTGACATACGTCCCATTTTGATTTTGTTAATTTGCCCACAAAAGAAATCATTTTTATTTGATTGACCAAATGTGGGTGTCTAAAATCGGGGGAGTATTATAAACTTCACTAACCCCACCATTCCTACAACACTATGAACAGACAAGAAGCCGTACTGGCCATTACCAAAATCAACAGAATCGTCAAACAACTGAACTACTGGTGCGACTTGAACGTAGCCATTGACCTGTCAGTTTTCGGTGACAACATCCTCCATCTAGATGAATGGACAACCGAAATGCATGCTTATCTCAACGAAAATCCCGACAGAAAATTGTTGGGACCCGTTGAAGACATAGGCGGCACGAGTCTTATCGAGAATTATCTTGCCGACAAAGGAGAAACCTTACCTGAAGAAGTAAGCAAGTCGTTGCAAGGATATGTTGTCGCCATCCACAAAATACAGGCTGACAATGAGGCATTGCACCGGAAGACCAGAGGCAAGTACGGTAACCTCCCCGACCACCTTGCCAACGGCAAAGCCGCCGACCTGCTGGGCAGAGCCGTCAAAGCCGGAATACTCGACAAGGAGTATCAGCCGACAGAAAAGGCAAGCTACGCCAAACTGAAGGTGATGGCCTTTGCCATATCGCAACTGATGTGCTTTGACAAGCGCCATACCTATTTATATTTCGACCAACTATGGAGCCGTGGCGGTTATCATATCTCTTCGGTCAGTCTTCCGCGCACGTCCAACAAGACCTATGCAGATGTTCTCGAACTCTACCCCGAAGTGGACTTCAGTGGATTGGTCAAGACCTACACCGGTTTTGTTTTCAACTCGCCGGTGGACGACAAGCGGAAGAAAGC
Organism: Sphaerochaetaceae bacterium; assembly: GCA_963660455.1. GTDB lineage: Bacteria > Bacteroidota > Bacteroidia > Bacteroidales > Bacteroidaceae > Prevotella. The sequence continues at coordinate 882 of CAVKZC010000349.1, forward strand.
ATTGCTGAAGGCCCTTATATATAATGGGTATGTGGACCCGGCAACAAAGCCGTCACAGTTCCTTGGCATCTTCGATGAGAAAACCTTCAAACATCCGGTCAACTGGCTCAGGGAACAACGACTGCTCGCCTATTTTGTCAAGCACGCCTTCGGACCCACCAATACAAAGAACCTTTGGGTCAAGGCTGCATCATGCTTTCTCGTCGACGGCAAGACCCCTCACAAGGAAAGCCTTGTCACTGGCTACAATGCCATCGCAAGAAACGGACAGGCAGACACCTACAATACTGACCTCAAGAACATTGCAGACGAATACAACATGGACGCAAACTCATGCGCCCGTTTAACAACAAATAATTAACAACGCTATGAACAAACTGAACAGATTCAATTTGCTCTTCTCTCTTTTTGAAAGGGAGTAACGGTGTGCACCCAAAAACGGTACACCCCTGCATCGGAGAACAAGGTCTCGCCCGATTAGTAAGCCGAGCCCGTAATGAGTACCACAAGGAGGTACTTGGAGGACGCAAGTCCTATCAGCGCTATGCAGCTGACTTCATCTCATCCATTGTCTATCATGATGCAAAGGATGCGCAGAGCCGCAACAGTCATCACTGCAATGTCAAACGTATGGAGGCGATGCTCGCCGACCAGCCGTTTGCAGTCCATTATTTCGAGATGAAAGAGTTCAGTAACGAGGAGATTGAAGAGATGATCCGCAATTTCTTCCTCTCCTCGCCACCGCCACCATCCTCACATGGAATGTCTGAAATCCTCGCAGCCGCCGACGTGGCTGCGGTACAGGAGTGCCCTTCAAAGAGAGATTACGCCAGCCTTATTGCGCATTGTGCCAATAAGGCTGGCGTTTTCGTTGAAACCCTTGACGACAAGTACATCGACGCTTTCTTTGCCGGCAACCCCATCCCGGTCCGCTCCCAGAGCAACAAGATAACTGCATTCTTCTTTGACTACCTTGCCACGTCTGGTGTGATAATCCGCAACTGGCAAAAGTTCATTGCCGACCACAAACTCATCATAAGTTCTGGCGGAGCCAAGAGAATGGAACAAGGGGACTTCTCTACACCGCTTAGTCAGATAAATGAAAAGAAAATGACAGATGATGTTTTAACAGTGAGAAACATCATTTATGACAACTTGCAGGATTTCAAGGCTCGCTTTGAGTCAGAAAAAGACAAGGAAATCAAGTGAAGGAACACTGTTTTGCTGAAAAAGTGTGTTGAGAGTTATTCAGACTAAACATTCTCAACATTCTAAGTCGCAGAACCCCAGTAATTTTGGGATCACCTGAAAAAGTGTGTGGATAACTTTGCGCAATAAAAGTCCCCATTATACGTTTGTATGACTAAAAACGTATATACATGG
>CAVKZC010000350.1:0-2259 GCA_963660455.1 Sphaerochaetaceae bacterium
TAAATATCCGCAGTATTCTTCCATCCCCACTTTCCGTTCTTTTGCGGGGCGAACTCCCGTCCCATCCGGGCACCGATGCCCCAATGCCGGTTGAACATCACTTCGAGAAATCCGCCATAGTTGCTCTTTGGCATGAAGGGCGACATGACGACACTTCGAGGGTCGTCTGCCTTCATAGGAACAAACTGACCATAAAGCCCTACCGTGAGCCAATCGTTCACCTGATACGACAGCGTGCTGCCAAATGTAGTCTTGGCAAGATTGCCCATCCCATACACTCCGGTATTTATCTTTTCTATCCCCAAATAAGGCGAAAATGTAAATCGCCCCATGTCCTGCCGATACATGAAACCACCATACTGCTTACTCATCAGCCCCGGCACTTCGCTGACATCACCATAAGCCTCCAACTTTCCCAAACCCATTTGTGGAGTTTCAAACTTAGGGACGGCATTGGGTGAAATCTTCAAGGGAGTCCCGTCTTCCGACATCCAGGGGGCTTGTGGCTCTGAATAATAAGACTTGCCTTGAAGCACGGGGAAACCTCCAAGTGTAGGGCGAGAAATACTATGGTCGAAATCCAAGGAAGGCTCCTTTTCAGAAAAGTCCTCGTTGGTTTCCACCTGTGAGGTCTTCACCTCTTGTGCCTGCATCGCCCGAGGGCTAAGGCAAGCCACTATCAGCATAAATATAATCCTATAATTCTCTTTCATGTCACAAAAATAATAAAAAATCAGAAATAGATGTCTTCATTGTCTGCCCCGGTGGCATCGATGAACATCACATCGTAGATGGGCAGGTAGGTGATTTTTCCTTCCTGCTTCACCTGCCGCTCGTTCGACACCACCATTCCCGACAAGACATGATAGTCGGGCACGGCAAGCAACTTGTTCAGGGCACTGTGTACCGTGTAGTCCTTGCCCGACTTCACTTCGATGGGCAGGATGGTCAGCGAGGAATAGTCATCCACCAGAAAATCGACCTCTCCGTTCTTGCGGTTGTCATAATAGAAGAGGTGATGGCCATGCGCCCTCAGTTCCTGTGCCACGACATTCTCATAGACGGCTCCCAGGTTGATGCTCTTCTCGTCTTGCAGTATAGGACGGAGGTTGTTGCGATAGAGCTGGGAGGTGAGCATGCCCACATCGTTGAGGTAGAGCTTCAGCAAGTTCTTCTGCACCGATTCCTTCAACGGATACTTGGGGTTGGAAATGGCATGGACATCGAGCGTGATGCCCGACGAGACGAGATACTCAAACTCTTCGCTGTATCTGCTGAAACGGTCGCCTTCCTTGTCTTGTATGTCCTTGGCTACGATGCGTTTCTTCTTGTTCTCCATCTGCGACGGTATCATGTCGAAGATGCGACGGATGAGGAGGTTGCGCCCGCCATCTTGCTCATACTTGGAGGCATCCTCGCCATACATGGAACGGATGGACTCCTGTATCTCCCTCACCTTCACGATGTTGTGGGTGGCGAGATAGGTGTTGACGGCATCAGGCATTCCGCCCACCAACAGGTATCGCCTGAACAAGTCCATGACGCGCTGGTGCATCTCCTCGCTCAGACTTTCCCTTGCCATAAACTTCTGTCGCATGACCGCCAGTGCCGCCTCCCCGAAATCATTGGCCAAGAGAAACTCCTCGAAGTCCAACTGATACATTTCCTTGCGGATGATGCTCCCGATGGGGATGGAAGTGGTGCTGCGCAGCGTAATGCCCAACAAACTACCGCTCGCCACAAACCGATAACGCTTGTCTTGGCGGAAGAACTTCAGCATGGTGAGATATTGGGGATATTGCTGTATCTCGTCGAGGAAGATGAGGGTGTTTTGGTAATTGTCAAGGCTCTTTCCTGCCACCATGCTGAGATTGAGATAGAATTCTTCCGTCGTCTTGAGGTTCTTGAACGTCTGTTCCCCCTCGTCGTCTTTCACGAAGTTGATTTCCACAAAGTTCTCGAACAGCCGCTTGCCCACCTCTCTGATGATATACGACTTGCCTATCTGGCGAGCACCTTCCAATACAAGAATCTTGTCGGTGTCCGCCTTAAAATGGTCTTCTATGTAGGTTCCAATCTTTCTGTACAGCATGGCTTTTACACTTTTCAATAACTTTCAGTGGCAAGAAATGACACTTTTCAATAACTTTCGGAGTCAAATAATGACACTTTTTAATATGAAATGCTGCTGCAAAATTACACTTTTCAAATAGAATCTCCAAATATTTTTAACTAAAAAAAATAAAGTACACAAGTTTG
>CAVKZC010000351.1:0-2220 GCA_963660455.1 Sphaerochaetaceae bacterium
CTGATACATACACATCCACATTCCTCATGTGCGTCAAACTGAGGATAACCTCCACAAACTCTTCCACCAGTTGCACCTCATCCAAGACAATGTAATAAGGATTGCCGTCATTCACAACTTTGGAGTCTATATAATCAAGCAAGGCATCAGGCTTTCTCAACCGTCTATTTCGGAAATCATCAAGCTGTATTTCAATGATGTGACTATCTGTCACACCATGTTCCAACAGCCAATTATGCCAAATGTCAAACAGCAGAAAAGACTTTCCGCATCGTCTGACACCAGTTATGATCTTCACGAGTCCGTTTCCACGTCCTGCGATAAGTTCATCTAAGTATTTCTTACGTTCAAATATCATATTAGAGTACTATATTTGATATTGATATCATATTTTACACCGTAAAAATAATACTTTTATCCCGAAAGACGGCATAAATGATGAAAAAATAGCATTTGAGGCAATATTGTCCTAAACGTTTTTTGAAAAACGAAAAAAAGGAAGTAAAGCTAAGGCAGAAAATCCTACCTTAGCAAAGAGAACCAACTCTTTTACTTCCTATGGCAAATATAGCACTTTTCGCACAAGCAATTAGCAAGATTCCGAAAGAAAACATCCGTAAAATCATTCGTCAGGCAAAAACTGACAAGCATTGCAAGGGATACAGCACCTGGAGCCAGTTTGTAAGCATGATGTTCTGCCAGTTTTCCGGCTGCGATTCAGTCCGCGACATCTCCAATGGGCTGAATTCTGCGAACGGCAACCTGAACCACCTCGGCATCAGCCGTGCTCCGTCCAAATCGACCGTCGCCTATCAGAACGCACACCGTGACAGCAGGGTGTTTCGCGACATCTTCTACGAGATGTACAGGTATTTCGGACAGCAGGTACAATGGGGACGAGGCAAGTTTCGTTTCAAGATGCCCATAAAGCTTTTGGACTCGTCAACCGTCACATTGACCATGTCGCTTTATGAATGGGCTCACTATACGACAAAGAAAGGTGCAGTCAAAATGCACACGTTGCTTGATTACGACAGCCTTTTGCCTGAGTTCGTGAATATAACGGACGGCAAATGTGGCGACAACAAGGCTGCGTTTGACATCCCTGTTACGCCGCATTCTGTAGTCGTGGCTGACCGCGGGTACTGCGATTTCTCTCTCCTTAATGATTGGGACAGCAACAATGTATTTTTCGTGGTAAGACACAAGGATAATCTGCTCTATTCGCAGGTAAAAGAACTGGAACTGCCGGAAAAACGGGCTCAGAACGTGCTTATTGACGAAATTATAGAGCTGGACGGAACGCAGACCAAACGCAAGTATCCCAAACGGATAAGACGTATAGCCGTTTGGAATGACGAGCATAACTATGTGGTGCAATTGCTGACCAACAACTTCAAGCTTGCGGCCTCCACAATCGCCGAGTTATACAAAGCAAGGTGGCTGATTGAGATCTTCTTCAGAAACATCAAGCAGTTACTGAAGATAAAGAGTTTCATCGGCACGTCGCGCAATGCTGTAGAGACACAAATATGGACTGCGCTGGCCACAATGCTGCTTCTATGCTGGCTGAAGCATGTCGCAAAGTACAAATGGGGATTGGCAAACCTTGTCGTCTCGCTCAGATTGAACACATTCACCAAAATAGACCTCGAAAAGTGGCTGAACGAGCCTTTCACGCCGCCTCCAGAGGTGGATTCTTGACGAATAAATTCCACATAAATGAAGCAGTGGGGGTATCATTGAGACGCTCCCTGCCTTTCTGCGTTTTGTCATAACGTTTAGGACAATATTGATTTCGATGATCAAATCATTAAACTTCCGAAATGAAAATGTTTTAAGCAGATTGGAACTTATCATTATATCACAAAGAAGGACGATGATAAAACCGTACCTGTCGTTGAAATCTTTAACGAGTGATAACCCGAGTTTACTCCCTATCAAGAAATGGATTTTCCGTTAGTATCATGCAAAAATAACTTGCGCAGAAATGTAATGCGCAAGGAGCGGGCTATAGCTTACTGAGCTTTCAGCCCGCTCCTCGAGCACAACATGCAAAACTATGAAACGAAGAAAGGATGCCATAGGCACTGCGTCTCACCACTACTTTCCAAACTAAGAGGTTCTCCTTAAAGCCATACTAACCGCCTACACATTATTAGTACTTTATCTTGAAATAATCAAGCAAAGCCTTGTAATGGTCCTGCGCTGTTAGGCAAG
>CAVKZC010000352.1:0-2219 GCA_963660455.1 Sphaerochaetaceae bacterium
CGTAGTTGTATACGTTGTGGCTGTTGGCATACTTGTACATGGCGGTGAACTCGCCGCGGTCGCCGTTATATTTTTTGGTGATGAGCGCCTTGTATATCTGCGTGCGGTCCTGATAGGGAGTAGACTTGATCTTGAAGGTTCCCGGGTCGAAGTCCTGGTACATGTTGAAGCTATAGTACCAGTCCTTGCCCAAGTCGCCGTTCAGGTTGAGCGAGAACTCCTGCAGCCCGAAGTGGTTGCTCTTGTAGTTGAGCGTACCGTTGAACCCCTTCTGTCCCTTCTGGGTGAAAGAGTTGACGGCATAGCCTATATTGCCCGTGGTGATGGCTGTCTCCGCTATCTTGAGCAAGCCCTGATGGCTGAGACTTGCATCGCCACGCCAGATGGTATTCACAGAGTGGGGATTGGTGGCATAGGTTACAGGCAGTCCGTTCTCCAGCACGTTGACGTCGGCAGAAGGCAGACCTATCTGAATCTCGCGCGGACCGTTGGCACTGGCAGCGTTGAGCATCACGTTGCGGTTGCCCTCCTCCTTGGAGTTTGCGTTGTCGTCCTGTGCGAAGGCACCTGCGACGTTTGCCAATGAAAGTGCAAGCACCATGGCTGCGCTCTTTCCGTTAAATAAGGTGTTCATAAATCTTGCGTTTTTAATTGTTAGCGTTGTTGTTTGATTTCTGCCGCAAAATTATATAAAGGTCTGAACACCTGTGATAAAAAACCTTTCATAGGATGCAAAAATCCGTTCAATGTAACATCTTTGATAGTGGATGAACGAAAAATCATTCAAAAACAAAAAAGTGTTTGTAGTTTGGATATTTTTGAGTAAGTTTGCAAACGATAAAAAACGTTAGTTATGAAGAGAACCATCATCGCATATCTTTTTGCCATCCTCGGCATCAGCGCCATCTGGGCCAATGACGGCGTGTATTACACCAGTGGTAACTTCCTTGTCCCCACCCGTGAGACCGACATCTCCGTGGTGAAGGAAATCCTCACCATCACCATCGGGAAGGACAGCATGGCAAGGGTTGACGTGTATTATGAACTGATGAACAACAGTCAGCCGAAGACCGTCACTATGGCATTCGAAGCTGAGGCTTCGCACAATGTGGGCGACCCGGTTAACCGCAAGGGCATCCATCCCTTCATCAAGGACTTCACCGTGGTGATGAACGGCCGGCGACTTCCCAACAGGAATGCCGTGGTGGCAGCACACTGGGGCGACAAGCTGCACCGCAATGATTTTGTGCCGCTCGACATGAGCAAGTGGAAGGGCATGGGCGAGGCGCCCGACTCATTGGTGCCCTATGAAATATCGCTCTACAATGCAGAACAGGGCAGAGCCATCGAATATGCTTATGCCTACTGTTTTGAGGCTCCCTTCAAGGAGGGGCTCAACATCGTACACCATACGTACAGTTACCAGATGAGCTACAGTCATGGGGCACGCTTCGACATACCTTACTGGCTGACACCCGCCATCCGTTGGGCCAACCGCCAGGTAGATGACTTCACGCTCAAGGTTACTGCCGATGAACCTACGGAGTTCTGTTTCACAGACTCTCTCTTCCGCAATGTCGCTTTTACGAAGACTTTGCCCTCACAGGGATTCCTCTATGACATGACGACACAAGAGGGAGAGCCGCTGCTCTTCGCCCAAGTGTGCCAGGGGGACACCGTGACGTGGCACGGCCACAACTTCCGTCCCACCGACGACATCGACATCATCTCTCCGCCATGGGATGCCTCCAATCTCTACTATACCTTTAGAAAGGAAGAAAAGGTGGTGGTGGACAAGCAGGGCAATGTGGGGCGTTACCTTGGCGACTGCGGAGACAGCTATCTGGTAAAAGACCGCAACTATCGGCTGGTGAGGAGGAGCGAAGGGCGCATCGAGGAATACCATGCCGAGAAAGGCGACGGCTTTCTTGTGGCAAATGGCGAAACGGAGCGGCGTCGCATAAAAGTGAGGATGCGTCCCAACGAGAACAGCAAGGTGATGGGAACCATCGTCTACCGCCCCGGCGAGATTCTAGAGGTGTTCCCCTGCCTGGGCTACACCGACGAGGACCATGACGGCTTCTGGTTTAAGGTAAAGGTGGGCGGAAAGGTAGGCTATGTGGCGGAGCAGTTCATGAGATGGGATTCTGTCAATGCTTTCTAACCTGAATTATTCATCGCCACTCAACTTGTAGCATCCCACAGCCATTTTTTACTTC
>CAVKZC010000353.1:0-2216 GCA_963660455.1 Sphaerochaetaceae bacterium
GTTCTACACCGACAAGAATAAGTACGGCAACATGGATGCCTCCGGCAAGATGGCTGTGGTGGATATGGATGCGCAGAGCCTGACATGGGTGACAGGTCTTCCCGATGCCTCTACCGTTTCCTTCGGTTGGGGCGACGGCTATGCCGGTGCTTACTACTTGCCAGTGGCTGCACCTACCAGTATGAGCGGTGGTTCGGGCAGTACAACATCCGTAACTCCTACCATCTACAAGATCGATGCAACCACTGGCGTGGCAACCGCCTTCATGACCTTTGCCACCAGCGACTTGCTCAAGGCAGTGACAATTCTTAAACAGTAATTATAATGTATCTATACAAGTATATGAGTAAAGTGAAAGCGATGCTTGTGGCTGCCTTGGCAGCCGCAAGCTTTACTTCGGTGAGTGCGCAGACCGCGCTGCCCAGCAAGATGGCTGAGGCGGTGAAGGGCGACGCACAGGCAGAGGCCGTGTTGCAGAACATCATGGCTCGCACGAGCGTTCGCAAGTTTAAGCAGCAACCCGTGGAGGATGCCAAGATAGAGACCCTGCTCCGTGCCGGCATGGCATCGCCCACGTCCGGCGATATGCAGCCCTGGCACTTCGTGGTGCTGAAGGACAAGAAAGACATCGAGCGATACGCCGCTTCCAACAAGTATCACGCCGAGGACATCAAGAAGACCCCGCTCTTCATCTTCGTCTGTGCCGACACCACGCGTATGGCCGAGGGGCAGGGTAGGGAACTCTGGGTGCAAGACCTCTCCGCCGTGTCAGAAAACATTCTGTTGGCCGCCCACGCCATGGGCTTAGGTGCTTGCTGGACTACCATCTATCCCATCCAGAAGAAGGTGATGGGCATCTCCCGGACTCTTCACCTCCCTGCCAACCTGATACCGCTCAACGGCATCATCATCGGCTATCCCGACGAGCCCTTGCAGCCCAAGGACAAGTGGGACGAGAAGAAAATCACCTGGGGGATACCCGAGTAACGGCAAGGCTGTCGGATCTCGGCACGCAGTCGAAGTCTGAGCGTGCAGTTCGGAGCTGTAGCAGGATGCTTGAAATCTTATTTGCTTAATAAAATTGCATTTTGTAACATTATTGATTGATTATTGTTACAAAATGCAATTTTATTTATATTGTATCATAACAAGATGTAAATGATAGTTTGAAATGTGTAACTTTTTATCATATAAATCTCTATATTTGTGATATTTTGTGTATCTTTGCACTCAAAAAGGTGTCAGATTGATAGATTTAGCACAGAATTTTGAAAATAAGAACAAAAAGAGATAGATTATGAGTATTAACATTAAGGGATTGACAGATAGTAGGGATACGGTAAACAAGTGGATGGAGCGTTTTGGCGTTCGATTTGGTGTTTACAAGAAAGGGGTGTTCAAGGAGCAACTCTTTCCTTTTGATTCTGTGCCAAGAATCATTTCAAAGGACGACTGGGAGTATTTGGAGCGTGGACTGAAACAGCGCGTGCAGGCTCTCAACATGTTCCTTTGGGACATTTACCACGACAAGAAAATCATCAAGGACGGCATCGTGCCCGAGGAGTTCGTCTATTCCTCCAAGGGGTATATGCCGCAGTGCGAGGGCATCAGTCCGGAAGGAAAGGTGTATGCCCATATAGCCGGCATCGACCTGGTGGAGGGCAAGGATGGCCATTGGTATGTGTTGGAGGATAACCTGCGCATACCGTCGGGAGCCAGTTACCCGATGATGGCACGCAAGATCACACGCAAGGTGTCGCCATCGACCTTCGCCGACAATGCCGTGGCTGACAACCGCGACTATGCCGACCTGTTGCGTGACATGATGGACGACATGGACGGCGACCGGGGCATCGCCGTCATCCTGACACCGGGCAGATACAACTCGGCGTTCTTCGAGCACTCTTATCTGGCGGAGAAGACGGGTGCCACGTTGGCATATCCGGGCGACCTCTTCGTGGAGGATGACAAGGTGTATTACGCCGGTATGTACAAGGAGAAAATCAGGGTGGGGTGCATCTATCGCCGTGTGAGCGATGAGTATATGGATCCGATGACGTTCGAGCCTTCCTCCCTCTTGGGCATTCCCAACGTGATGCAGGCCTACAAGGCTGGCAACGTGGCTCTCATCAATGCCATCGGCAACGGTGTGGCAGACGACAAGGGCATCTACTATTTTGTGCCGAAGATGGTGAAGTATTATATGGACGAGGAAC
>CAVKZC010000354.1:0-2207 GCA_963660455.1 Sphaerochaetaceae bacterium
TGCGCCGCATCAAGGACAAGGCTGGCATAGAAAAGGACTTGACCTACCATTGCAGCCGCCACACCACGGCAACCCTCGCTATCACGGCAGGAGCCGACATCTCTGCGGTGAAGGACGTGCTTGGTCACGGCAGCATCAAGTCAACGGAGGTATATGCAAAGGTGGCTCTCGAAAAGAAGATTGAGGCAGTCAGCCTGTTCAATGGGGTGTTCGGTTGACTACACTTGGCGACATCGGGGAAGGGATATTTCTCTTCCCTAATGTTCGTCAATGCTTTACGCTACAATAAATAGGTATCAAGGAAAACAGTTTACCAAGCATAAATTGTTAAGAGGAATAGGCGGAAGAAACGGATTGCGTAAAGTGGATTAGTTCACCAACAAATAGTGTAAACAATAATAGTTAATCGCCATCAGATGTGACAATGTTTTTTAGGGATAGTCAGTTAACGAACATTTTGCCATTTTTAGGTGAAGGAAGTTCAATATAGTGCTAATCTTTCATAAACATTTGTTCGGTTTCGACCAACTTTAACAGATTTAATGTATATTTGCGAAAGAAATCAAAAAACTGATATGGCAAACAAACAGCTTAATCGCATAAAGGTGGTACTTGCGGACAAACAACGTACCAATAAATGGTTGGCAGAACAACTTGGAAAAGACAAGACAACCATCTCAAAATGGTGTACAAATTCTAGTCAACCTGACTTAGAAAGTCTTATAAAAACGGCAAGGCTCCTTGAGGTGGAGGTCGCAGACCTTCTTAGAGAAGAAAATGTGGATTAGCAAAATATTATAAGAGTAAATGGAAGAGAACAAAAAAGACTTGCTCACGGGACAAGATGGACACATTGTTGGCCGCAACTTACAAAAGGGAGAAACGACTTTCATACATGGGGAATTGTTCAGTGATTCCTGCAATATCATCGAACAGAGCCAAGCCTCTGCCTATCGTTCCGTAAACGAGATACTTGTCAAAAGGAATTGGTTGCTCGGCAAACGAATCCAGCAAGAGGTGTTGAAAGAACAACGGGCTGAGTACGGAGAAGAAGTCGTAGTAAACTTGGCTAAAGCTCTGACTGATAGATACGGTAAAGGATTCACGAAGACCAACCTGTACCATTTTATCAGTTTCTATCAGGCTTGGCCAAACATTTTCCACGCAGTGAGTGGAAAATGTTTAAGCACGGTAGACGATGTTTGTTCTGATACGCCGATAAGGTTGTCGTGGACTCATTATCGTATCATTTTGCAAGAGGAAAAACCTGAGGCTCGCACTTGGTATGCAAATGAAGCAATCAAAGAAATGTGGGGCACCCGAACCTTACAGCGCAACGTCTCTTCCCAGTACTATCTACGCTTGCTCAAGTCGCAAAGCAAAGACCTTGTGCAAAACGAGATGAAGTCGTTGACAAAGCCATTGCAGGACAAGTTGGAATACCTCAAGAATCCCATCGTGGCAGAGTTCCTCGGTTTCAAAAACAATACGGACTACACAGAGAGTAACTTGGAGCAAAGTATCATAGACCATCTGATACCGTTTTTGATGGAACTAGGAAAGGGCTTCGCTTTTGTGGATAGACAGAAACACATCCACACAGAGAAAGAAGACTACTATATCGACTTGGTGTTCTACAATTACCATCTTCATTGCTTCGTTTTGATCGATCTGAAAACGAATAAGCTACGTTACCAAGACGTCGGCCAAATGGATATGTATGTCAAGATGTATGACGAGCTAGTTCGCCCCGAAGGCCATAACCCAACAATCGGCATATTGCTTTGCGCCGACACAGATGAAGACGTGGCTCACTACTCCGTTCTGAACGGCAACGATCAACTCTATGCGGCCAAATATCTCACCTACATGCCAACGCAAGAAGAGCTTAAACGTGAGATTGAGCAACAGAAGGAATTCTTTAAGTTGCAGAATGAGAAATGACATACATATAAAGTAGAAATCGGACGACATATCGAAGTGTGTCCATCACAACAAGAAGCAGACTAGCAAAGGCGAGGTCTGACCTCGCCATAATTTACATACTTCCGAATATAGGATTCACCGGGTGTTCGTACTTTTGCAAACGTAAAACGAAAAAGAGGTCATTGACTGATTTTAAACGGGTCACCTGAAAAAGTGTGTGGATTAGGCAAAAATCCTTGTTAGTCTAAAGAGGAAAAATTTCTTGTCAATAATGCCTCGTA
>CAVKZC010000355.1:0-2205 GCA_963660455.1 Sphaerochaetaceae bacterium
ATTCCTTATTCTCAGCTTTTAATGCAATCGCTTCCTCTGACATATCCAGTTTTCGTTCTTTTAATGACTGCAATTTTTCATTGTTGTTACTTATATTATTGCGAAGTTGTTCTGTGTGTTCATCGTTTGGAAATAAATAGTTAGTGGCAATAATACGGTTGTCCAAGGTTCTACCAGCACGATATATATTGCCTGGTTCGATTACGTCCTTGTTCTGCTCTATAATATCGAGCACTTTACCTAATAGTTGGTCGACAGCCACATTAGAAAGACAGCACACCGCAGTTCTATCCTCTCCTAATTTATAAAGGGCATAAATTATGGAAGCTAGAGTAAACGATTTTCCAGTCCCTGGAGGCCCCCAAATGAAAGTTATATCTTTATCGAGTGCCGCATTAAATGCTTCTTGTTGAGAATCATCAAGTTTCTCCTTATAATTCAATGGGACTTTTTTATGTGGAACATCTTTCAATTCAGAAGTCTCATCGAAAAAGAACTTTGTAAATGGCAGTTCATCATTGACTCCGGCTTTCTCAATATCAGATAGTCTCTGCTTTAGACCTTCCAAAATAAATGTAGAGTCTAACATTATTGAACAAAAAGACGCAGAAGAAACAAACCTTGTCGACGTAAAGAACAGATGACCGCTTTCATAGTCGAAATCAACGGCTTCGCAAATTATCTTTTCACCATAAACCTTCAAAGTGAATGGAATCCCATCATGGAAATGCGGCTCTTGACCATCGGCTAGCTCAAGTTTTACTTTATATATGTACGACTTTCCTCGTTTACGGAGAAGAGACAAATCTTTTCCTTTAAAAGTTTCTATGTTATCTGGACTTTTTTGTTCTATTATTTCTTTATTAAGCACCTTTATTGTTTCATGGACAATATCCTCGCAAGTTGCTTCTCCATTCAATGCATCCTCTTCTTCTATGCCGAATAAGTTTGGAAAATCCCTTTTAATTTTATCAACCTCTAATGCGTATTTCGTGGTATGAGTAAAATATGTACCAAATTCACGCTTCACAATACTCATATTGCTAATTCTATCTGAACTTTTCTTCTCATACGCAAACAACAGATTAGCCCATTGGTTGTGTGTGTACGAGGAATTTAGCAAATCCTTGTCTATCGCTTTTTCGACACAATATATAAATAGTGCTTGGGGTGTATTATTTGTTGGTTGGGAAACTGGTATGAATACTTGATGTGGCATAGATGGTTGAATGTAGGGTTAATCAACGATGATGCTTCAAACAACGCAAATGACCTTTAAAGCCTTGAATAAGTTTTTTGTTAGGACCTACTATTCTATTTCAGTAGATTCCGTCCGTTTGTATCTTCGAGGATTTGCATTTGTTGGATGGCTATCTGATTGAGTTTAACCAACCTTTCAGATTGGGGCATTCCGTCATTGATGAATACAGCATTGAGGTTTTCCATGTTTGAGAGGCAAATGAGTTCGTTGATACTGGCATAGTCGCGGATATTGCCTTTCTTGTCAGGGTTTTGCTCACGCCATTGCCTTGCAGTCATCCCAAACATCGCTATATTGAGCACGTCGGCTTCATCTGCGTATTTTATAGCTGCTTGTTCGTGGGTAACCTCTGCAGGAATAAGGTTTGCCTTAATTGCATCGGTGTGTATGCGATAGTTGATTTTTGAAAGTTCGCGTTTGGCAGACCACGCCAATTGTTTTTGCTCATCCGCTTTAAGACGTTGAAATTCTCTGACAAGATATAACTTGAACTCTACAGATACCCATGATGCAAATTCAAATGCAATGTCAGAAATGGCATAAGTGCCGCCATAACGTCCAGATATGGCCTTTATACCAATTGCATTGGTTGACTCTACCCATTTTGTCGGCGACATTGTAAAGGCATTCAGTCCTGCCTCTTTTCTAAACCCCTCGAATTCGATGGGGTTAAAGTTTGGATTATACAAGCTTTCCCAAATTCCAAGAAATTCTATGGTGTTGCGGTTTCGCATCCAATTACCAATAACATTATTGGGGTCGTCTGTATTCTTAAGTCTGGCGATATCTGTAATGCAGATATAATCTACACCATCCTTGTTTAATGTCTTTATGACTTTTTCTTTTACTATTATCTTTGCCATTGCATTTCGTTTGTCCTCTGCAAAGATAATCAATAAGTTGCAAAATGCCACATCTATGTGACTTTTGTTTTGTGTAATATA
>CAVKZC010000356.1:0-2184 GCA_963660455.1 Sphaerochaetaceae bacterium
TTAATGGAAAAGTTCTTGCACTCGCCGGTCATTAGAACTTTTTCATGCCGGCGCCTGGGGACCGTGCCATGTCTTTTCTGCCGTGCCATATATATGATATATAAGGTAAGCGGCGGAAACTCCCCCGGTGGAAATCCGATGCAAAGATATAACTGGCAGCAAAGAAAAACAAGCGTCTAACAATTTCACTTAGCATTACCAAACCGTTTGGTAATGAAAAGTAATGAAAGGTAATAATTACCATGAATTTTTCCCGCTATTTCCTTTGCCGTTTCGAGATAAAGGTGTATCTTTGCAACAGGTTAAATTAAAAAGGAGGAAACGATATGCCAAAGATATTTGAATATTTCGGATTTATCTTTCTGTTCTACTCTAATGAACATGAGCCAATACATGTACATGTAATGAAGGAGGCACATGAAGCGATATTTGAAATTGTCTTGGAAAATGGAGAACTTGTCGAAATACGGAGAAGAGCATCTAACAAGATGCCGCCGTTAAACGAGAGGGATTCTGCTACAGCTGAAGCCTTTGTAAAGAAGTATTACAAGAACATCGTAGAAAAGTGGGTAAACTTCTTTGTCTATAAGAAAAGAGTACGTTCAACTAAAATAACGAAGAAATTATGAACTTGAGCATTGTTTCCGCTAAATATGTCGCACCGTTGAAAGTCGAGCTGCACTTTAACGATAATACGGTCAAGACGGTAGATGTAGGTGCTTTCATCAAGAAACACCCGCATCCTCAGTACAATTCGTACTTGAACGAAAGCAAGTTTCAAAAATTCAAGATAGAGTTCGGCAATATTGTATGGGGAAAGAATTGGGACTTGATATTCCCTATAGACAAACTCCATGCTGGTGTTTGTTGCTAATCAACAGAACGCAAGTTGGACGTATATTTACACCGTCTTTTTAAGGCTTTTATTCCAATTGTTTACGCCTGGCGTGTATAGCTTGTGTTTGTTGAGTATTTTCCACAGTGGGGTTTTGTATGATATACTGGAGATGAACTTGTCGATTACCATCTGGCCTGTATATTGTGCTTTTTCTGTATTGTTGTCGATTTTTTTGATATGGTCAATGTATTCTTTGACTTTTTCTTCATTGTCATAGAATATAGGCTTAAGCTCGCTTATCAGGTTCTGCTCCTCATTCTGCATGGATTCCTTTTCCACCATGTCCTCGTGTTCTCTGAGTGCATAAAGGCTGTAGAGCGTACTCTTGAAACGGATGTTCAGGTGTAACTGCTGTTCAAGTAACTCTTCGAATTCTTCGTCAGTTTCGCAGTTGTCTATTTTCTTTTGCAGAAAGATGGCTTCCTTTACATAAAGGCGGACCATGTCGTCGGGCGCAGACCATATCAGTCGCCGTATGCCGGCACGGCTATAATTGTCAGTCAATACGGCAAAGTCGTTCCCGCCGCACAGATTGTTGTAATCTATGCGGCAAGGATTTTCCGTTGTTGTATTGACTGCTGTCATCATCTTTATACTCTTTTTTTGTCGCCTTTCCGTCTTCTGCCGAAGGCATACGTCATGGGGCTGACGGGGGCGACGGTTTACTGTTTGTGTGCTTCAGGAGTCCTTCCTTGGCACGGTATTCCTGTATATGTTGCATATGCACTGCATACGTTTTGACGCAAGGGTGCATAGTCATCTTTCTTACAGGTTTCTTCTTTCCGCTCTAGGCAGAATGTTCCGTTATAGATGTTCGTATCCGTCCCTCCCTCTGCCAGCCTTTAGCAAAGTTCAGATGTTGTTATGTGGTGTGCCCCTCCTTTCATAAAGGGGGCCTGTTGCACGACAGTTTCGCAGGGTGGTTCCTCCTCTCTGTGTTGGCTTGTCGCGCAACTGGTTACAAAGGTACAAAAAAACACAAAGATTGTCAATAAAAAACACGAAATAAAAGTCTTAAAATATGCTAAGCAACTGAAAAAATAATAGATAAGGAGGCGTTTTGCAAAAAAACTGCATATACCTATTATGACAATATGCAAAAGCTTTATATACACAGTGCTTAAACACTCAATGTTTGTCGTTTTTAATACAAATTTCACTCCATGAATGTTGTCGCCCTAGTAAGGACAAAAGCGCTATAAAACATCTTGCGTGTGGTAGCGCTTTTGCCCTTAGGGTGACATTCTCCCTTGCATCATAAGCCCAGGGTGATGCCCTGGACTATG
>CAVKZC010000357.1:0-2182 GCA_963660455.1 Sphaerochaetaceae bacterium
CATCTGGATAGGGGCACCCATATACTCTTTATGGCAAACACTGTTGTATAAAATCTCTCGCAAGCCATCCTCGGGTATCTCCAATGGTTCCACTCGTTCCATGCCCTCGTAGTGGATAGGAGAATAGAGGTACTTGCTCTTCAAGACCTCCACAACCCTGTCCACCATCTGTATCACGTTGCCTTCCACAACGTCCTGGATAATCAAGTCACTCTCGTTGACACCGAATCTTCCTATCTTGAATTGCACGCCGGCAAAGCGGCGTTGCGGATTCTTGCCGAAAAGGAGCACGGCGGCAGCACGCAGGAATCCGTCTTCGCCGATAAGGTTCATGTTGCGGAGCACATCTTCAGTAGATGCCCCCTTCTCGCTGGGGTCAATACGCCTCATGCTGATACCCCTTCGTAGAAAGTAGTCAATCGCCGAACGGTCAATCTCCTCCAATGTCGCAGTGGGCAGCGGCATATCGTCCCACGAGTGTCCCATCTTCCGCATGATGAACTGCTGGAGTGCAATGCCTTTCAGTTCCTGCTTGGTGGAGCCTGAACGATAATGATAAACCCCACGATAGGCTATCGGCATGCTGCTTGGCGAAACCACAATCTCGATGTATTCCTTGCCATCTTCCATGAGCAGGTTAACATCCTCAACAATGCCGAGGAAATTGGCTATCTTGTTGGGAATATCCTCCATGAGTTTCTTGGCATCACGCACACCGACAATCTCCTTGTCGTCGTTGACACCTATGTATATGCGACCGCCTTGGGCATTTGCGAATCCGCAAATCCACTGCAGGTACTTGTCGTTCCACGTCTCCTTGTATTCTATGTTTTGGCTTTCACTCAGCATCTTGTTTGTCGTTTGTTTGTTGTTTCTTGGGCATAATAACCCAATATGGCGCAAATATACGGAAAAGCGGCGACAATCTGTTAAATCAACAAAAATCTTATGCTTTTTTAGCGGAATGTTAGTGAATATTGGTGGAAAATCCGTAATTTTGCAGCATTGGGCGAATGTTTGCTTACGGATGCTTATCTCGTATATTGCAGCACGTTTGCAGCACATCAAGGCTAAATGGCTTATAATGAGCGTTCATGTATTTCGAGGAGGTGAAATAATGCCACCAAGCAAATACATAATAAACGACAAGCAAATGCGTGCAGCTCAATGAGTTGCACGCATTTTGCATTTATAGGGCTCATTGTTTATATGCCTTGTATAGGGTGCTAATCCATACCTATACATACCAATGCATACTAAAAAGTAGAAAATTTTCAATGAAAACAAATGCAAGCAAATGACACAAAACGGACATGAGCACCACCTTCTTTGATGAAAGCGACGCTCACAAGTTATCCATTTTCCAAAAGTGTCTTGTCGGTCAGAAAGTCTAAAATGCTAATGGTAAGTACGCCCAATTCGTCTTCCTTCCGATGGATATCATCACCAACGATAACTATCTTACGGTAATGGTCGTTGATGGATAGCAGCGGACGACGCTCTTGCGCTTCCTTCTCTGGGCTTGGCATGCGGAAGGCTGACTGGATATAAATGCGGTTGGGAAGGCTGTTGACAACAAAATCCACTTCCAACTGTTTTCTTGAGAACCTGCCGTTCTTGTCGTGCTCTCCAATTTCAACAAGTCCGACATCGACATTATAACCACGGCTACGAAGCTCGTTGTATATGACGTTCTCGTAGATATGTGTTTCCTCCTGCTGGCGATAGTTGAGAATAGCTGCACGAATACCCATGTCAACAAAATAGTATTTGGTTTCCGTACCTATGTATTTCCGCCCCTTCACGTCATATCGCAAAGCCTCTTCTAACAGGAATGAGTCTCTGAGAAAGTCGATATACTGCTTGATGGTGGTCCGCTTGATGGCACCGCATTGTGCTGATTGGAAGGTATTGGCTATTCTTGTTGGATTGGTAGAAGAACCGATGCCAGACGCAAGCACGCGCACAAGTTCCGCCATGCCTTCTGGATTGCGAAGGTGGTTACGCTCAATCACGTCACGCAGATAAGTCGTTTCGTACATTCCACGAAGATACTCCCTCTTTTTCACTTCCGTTTCAAGCAGTGCCACTTGCGGCAATCCACCATAGGTATAATAATCAAGCCAGGCCTTTCGGATGTCACCGCCCATTCCATTGAAATACTCGTCGAAGGTGAGAGGCC
>CAVKZC010000358.1:0-2154 GCA_963660455.1 Sphaerochaetaceae bacterium
GTCAGCGTAAACTCGACATCATCCACCCGGTAAGGCATAAAGTCCTTGTGCCACAGATAATAAGCCGTCATATGCTGCATACTTTCTCCACGCCTTACAAGATCGAAAAGTGTGCCCATCGTTTTCTCCCATGACAGATCCTTTGCCTCATGCGAACTACCTTCGAAGAATCCGCGAACGTTGATATTGATACCGTTACGTTCAAAGGCTGAGTCTGCTTTATAGTAATCAAGCTCTTTCTTTACGCGTGACAGCGTAGCCTTACAACGGTCACTGTCATAGAATGTGTCCAGCACATCTTTGAATATGTCATGTGGTGACACAATATCGAACAAAGTCATGCAAGAACGTACTTTCATTGCATCAAGACAATCGAAGATGTAGTCTACAGAATTGTCACTTTGCTCTAACAAAGCCTCCGTTACCTCCTTCAGTCTGTCATGCAGAATGTTATTCTCCCAATAGGCTTTTGCTTCAAGAAGCGAGCCAATGCTATACTTTTGAGACATATAACTATGCCCCAAACCTTTTATCTGAGGAAAGATGTACCATATCCAATGCGAGGTTTTCTGGCCATCTCTGATTTCCTGCAAGGCTTTGTCATAATGGTTGGATTCATCTTGTATTTCTATGAATCTTTCTACGTCTATAGTTGCCATATCATTCGTGTAAAATAGTTCTGCAGTATGCGTCAAACTCCTCGTTGATTTCGAGCATCCATTGTGGTAACTTCCGCTTGGCGTTGTCTATAAGTTCTTCGGGCATCTTCTGGTAGAATGCGTATGCCATGGGGCCTGCGATGGCTGCAAGCGTATCGGCATCACCGCCAAGGGCAATGGCCAGTTTCAGACAGTCTGCATAGTCATTGCTTTCGAGGAAACAGATGAGGGCGGCAGGGACGGTTCGCTGACAAGTCTCGTCGAAAAAATATTTGGGCTTTATTCCTTCATAAGTTTTGTCGCTCCAGTTGGGATAATATTCTTCTAGCACATTCTTGCGGATGAAGTCCTTGCTCTCACCGCGCAGCGCATAATGAATGGCGAGTGTAGTGGCCACTGCCCCCTTGATGCCTTCGGGATGATTGTGAGTGGGCATTGCCGTTTGTGTAGCCAAGTCGATACATTCCTCTTTGGTCTTGGCCATAAAACCGGCTGCCGAACAGCGCATAGCACTACCGTTGCCAAACGAATGGTACGCTGGTCTGATGACAGGCGATATGAGCCATTGGGCATAACGCCCTCCAAAGCCACGGCGAAAATCTTCGCGTCCTCTTCTCCAAAGCCTTTCAGCCATGTCACCGTTGTGCAACAAGGCTTCGGCACAGGCAAACGTGCATACCGTGTCATCGGTATAGTCGTTGTCGGGACGCAACAGGTCTACCTTGTCGTAGTCCTTTGTGCGGCAGGTAAATTCATAGGGCCGTCCTGCGATGTCGCCTATGGCTTCACTCAGCAACAGGTTGCTCAAATTTGTATTACAACGTTCCATATCATTATAGTTTTTAGATTAAAACTCCAGTCTGAATCCTTTCTGCTTCATCTCCTCATACATGTCTGGATTGAATGTGTAGAGATAAGCGTCCTTTTTGGCTGGTTGCTTCACGGTCTCGTCCAGTTGGGTCAGCAATCCAAGGTGTAACATCTTGTTGTAGAAGTTGCGGCGGTCGAACTTTACGTTCAGAATTGCCTCATAGAGTTGCTGGAGGGCTTTCATCGTAAATTTCTCGGGCAGCAGCTCAAATCCTATCGGCTCAAAATGTATTTGCTTGCGCAATGCACGTTCTGCCATGCGCAGTATCTGGTCGTGGTCAAATGCCAGCGAGGGTACTTCGTCAAGTGAGAACCATTGCGCCTTGGCTGCATCGTCGCCGCCCACGACATCCTGCAACCGCACCAACGCATAGTAGGCGATGGTGATGACTCGCTCGCGAGGGTCGCGGTCGGGAGCCGTAAATGCATGAAACTGGCGGATGTAAGCTCCCGTCAATCCAGTTTCCTCCTGCAATTCGCGCAATGCGCCTTCTTCTGCAGACTCGTCCATCTTCAGAAAACCACCGGGAAACGCCCATTTTCCCTTGAAAGGTTCTATGCCTCGCTCAATAAGCAGCACCTTCAGTTTGTTTCCGTCAAACCCGAATATCACACAGTCCGTCGT
>CAVKZC010000359.1:0-2109 GCA_963660455.1 Sphaerochaetaceae bacterium
AACCGATGAATATCCTGAGCAAATTATTCTGACAAGGGCGAATATGCTTTATATACCTTTGGCTGGTTTGTCTGCTAAATGCGTAAATGCTTTCAAGCGTATCGCTGCTTTTCGCAATCCTGAGTTTTACGAGAAGCAAGGCATGCGCTTGTCCACCTACAATATTCCACGCATCATTTCCTGTTCAGAGATGACGGATGACTATCTTGTCCTTCCTCGTGGATGTGAAGATGCCGTTTGTGAAGCTCTAACCCAGCATCATGTAAACATCACAATTTCTGACAAGACCAATCATGGACGTGACATCAAAGTGACGTTTAGAGGTGAACTGCGGGAAGAACAACAAAGGGCCATGGATGCCTTCTCGGAACAACGTACAGGAACCTTGTCTGCAACTACAGCGTTTGGGAAGACCGTGTTTGCCATCGGAATGATTGCAAGGAGAAAAGTCAACACGTTGATACTCGTGCATAACAAGGCGTTGCTTGGACAGTGGAAAGAACGATTGGAAAGATTTCTGGAAATTAATGAGTCTATCAATGAGTCAAGCGAAAGGAAAGGAAGAAAAAAGAATGCGTCGGTTATCGGTTGCTTGCATTCTGGCAACAACTCCTTGCATGGCATAATCGACATAGCCTTGATACAATCATGCCTAAATGATGGGGAAGTGAAGCCATTTGTAAGGGATTATGGTATGGTAATCGTGGATGAGTGCCACCATGTTTCCTCGGTCAGTTTCGAGCAAGTTCTTCGGCAGGTAACGGCAACTTATGTGTATGGGCTAACGGCTACCCCGATCAGGAAAGATGGGCATCAACCAATTATCTTTATGCAGTGCGGAAAGATAAGATTTGTTTCCGATGCCAAGAGTCAGATGGAAAACCAATGCTTCAAGCGTCTTTTGGTTCCGAGATTCACCTCCTTCCGTAACATCACACCTGATGAAAAATCTTATGTTCAAATCACACAAGCCTTATCGGAAGATAAAGTCAGGAATGAGTTGATTGTAGAAGATGTCAAAAAGGCAATTCAAAATGGGCGCACACCGCTGGTCTTGACGACTCGCACGGCACATGTAAAGGCATTGGCACAAATGATGATGCCATTGGCTGACCATGTGGTGCAACTTGTTGGAGCTGATTCTACAAAAGAAAAACGTCTCGCTTTGCAAAGACTGCAGTCAATACTTCCATCAGAATCACTTGTGATCGTGGCTACAGGAAAGTATGTCGGGGAGGGCTTCGATTATCCTCGTCTTGACACCTTGTTTCTTACGATGCCAATCGCCTGGAAAGGAAATGTTGAGCAATACGCAGGTCGCTTGCATCGGGAATATAAAGGAAAGAGCGATGTCCAAATCTACGACTATGTTGACATTCATGTTCCTCTTTGTGACACAATGTATCGTAAACGCTTGAAAGGCTATGCTGCTGCCGGGTATGGAAAAAACGTTGTGTCATCTGCATCGGATAAGAAACCCCGGGAATTGATATACGAACAGAACAATTACGAAGAGGCTTTCCGAAAGGATCTGCTATCTGCTAAGCATTCCATTGTTGTTGCGGTTCCCAAAGTGAAGTACAGATACAAGCCTGTCATTATGTCTACGCTTGCCAACCTTCTTCATGATGGTGTTGCCGTAGCAATACGTGTCAAAGAGGAAGGAGCTAATGAGGTGGATTTGGCAAGTGCCGGAATGGAGGTGGTATGTTGCAAGGAACAAACATTGCAATGCGCCATTATAGACAAGTCAATCGTTTGGTATGGAAATATAAACTTCTTTGGATATAATTCGGAAACGAGCAACGTCATGCGAATAGCAGACTACAAAATAGCCAATGAGATGATAGAAATATTATACTCAAACTCGGAAAACGATACAAATGAAAGTTAAATACGTTAAATCTCATCCTTTTCGTATCTAAACAGAATTCATAGTGTTACTTTTTTACCGTTTTGTGTATCTATTACTGATAATCAATCAGTAATAGATACATATCTTGCAGTAGCCTAACAAGCATAACCTTACCAAGTGGCATCACCTCTTTAGGAGAATCCAACTTTCAAGGATTTCCTGTTGTGGCACGCCATACGAACGGGCAATCTTTT
>CAVKZC010000360.1:0-2097 GCA_963660455.1 Sphaerochaetaceae bacterium
ACAATAACTAACCATTGTATTATAAAAGGATATAAGAGATGAAACAACTTTTTTCTGTGCGCATCCTTGCGCTCTTCTTCCTAATTTTATTAGGGGGGGGTAAAACATGGGCTATTGATACTGTAACCCTTAGTGGTACCAAACTTACGCTCGACTGCGGCTCCGAAACCAAGACGGGCTCACTCTCCATTACCGCTACCGATGCCAACGGCAATACGGTATCGGGACTCTCCTACACTTACAAATCCAACAGCGAGGCGGTAGCTACCGTCGATAATAACGGAACGGTGACTGCCGTAATGGCAGGCAACGCCAACATTTCCGTTTCTTTTGCCGGCAATGACAACTACGAGGCTGCAAGCTGCATTGTAAACGTAAAGGTTAGCAACAGCAGCAAGACTGCCACCACAAAAGTATACAACAACATCGCAGAAGCACAAGACGCAGCGCAGACAAGCACTGAAAGCAAAAATGCCCCAAAGGTTACAAAGTGCGCATTGGTATTCGGTGAAGATAACCCTGCCACAGTGGTTGGTGTATTCACCAATAACGATCCAAACATCAGCAGCGGAAAAGCTGGTGCAGGCTATGTCTTCATTGTGGATAAGTCAAACCGGGGACTAATGCTTATTCCTGGAACTGATTCGAGCAAACATTTCGATCTTTCTGGCCAAAAACTGCAGACTGGTGACACTTTTACCGGTACTTTGGTCGGTACTTATACAGAAGGAATAAGTGGTATTCCTGCCTTTGACGAAATTCAGCTTAAAGAAACAAATATAAACGGCACAAAATACACTTCAAAAATCACTATCAACAGAGACGGCGAAGCTACCGACACTAAGGAAGCCGTTTATCCTATCAACGAAGTAAAGGATGTAAATACACTTGCCGAGACAAATAAAACAGTAACAGACGGAGACATCACGAAGGCTTCTTATGCTCCGTACTTGAATACCATCGTGTCCGTATCAGGTACGATCAAGGAGAATAAGGACAATGACGATTCCGGCAGTTTCTTTCTCGTGCAAGACGAGAATACACTCTTTGACGAAGATCACATAGACAAGCGTATCTACTTTAATAGTTCGCAGATTTCGGATATCAACATAACCGACTATATCGGTACTTCGGGTACGTTTGAGGGAATCCTCATCAAACGTATCAACGCCGAACCCAAACTGGTTATTCTGAAGCATAACTTCTTCGAGATCTCCAAGATTTACATTGACGAGAACGATGACGAGAACCGTATCAACGACCTCGTAAAGACAGGGGCTTTCGACTCAGAGGTAGACATTTATGTTCACCGCACCAAGTTGGTGAACACCGCTGGTGCATGGAACACACTCTGCTTCCCCTTCGACCTCACCAAGGACGAATTCAAGACTGCCTTCGGCTGTGAACTGACAAACCTTGCAAAAGCCAAAGAAGACAATGACAACGTGAATAGCAATGGCGACCTTCTTTTCGAGAGTGTAACAGGTCTGAGCATCTCGGCTGGCGTCCCCTACATCATGAAGGCAAGCGGCACACAGGAGTATAGCACAAATACTACACTGAGCCTCCGCGACACGAACGGCAACATCAAGGCACCCTCCGAGATGATTTCTTCCGACCCCAAATACTACGCCCACATCGGCAAGAAGACGATTACCGTGGTTCCGCCCAAGGAGGTGAAGGGTTCCTACAACAACAAAATCGTGAACGGCGATTTCTACTTCCGCGGCCTTTACGGACAGAAGAAATACACCAACGACAAGAACGGCAATCTGACGGAGACACTTATCTCTGACAACGGAAGCCAGAAATACCAGTATGTCAGCACATCTACTGGCAACTACCTGAAGTATCTCAAAAGCGGCTCTACCCTCGCCTTCAACGGTCTGCGTGCCTACTTCTATTTCCCCAACTGGAGCGCAGAGAACAACAAGAAGAACAATAGCAACAACAATTCCAAGATTCGCATTGCCGTGGACGGCGAGACGACTGCCATCGACTGGATTTCTATGGATGAAGACATCGACGGTTCGGCTTCAACACCCGTCTACAACCTCAACGGCCAGAAGGTGGACAGCTCCTACCGAGGCATCGTCA
>CAVKZC010000361.1:0-2095 GCA_963660455.1 Sphaerochaetaceae bacterium
CCTTCACTACGATAAGGCCCTTGCCGCCTGCCACGTAGTTGCCAGACTCGGTAGTAGTGGCGGAAATGCCGGAAGACTCGCTTGCGATGTAGGCATAGATTACGGCTGGATTTACCGACCATACATAGGAGGAAGTCCCGGATGTATAGGTGTACTTGTTTGTTTCCAAATCCGTGTCAAGGAATTCGTACTTTTCGGTTGACTCGTCGTAGACCTTGAACAACGCACAAACCTCTTTTCCGATGTCATTAGAACAGAATGTAGCGCTTACTTTCGTAATGGTTCCGTTGCCATCTATCCTTATGCCTTGGGCTACTTGCTTGTATTGGTAACTGTCTAGTGTGTTTTCTGCAGCAATGCCGTAATTCAGAGCGCCTGGGGTAGAGGCATCGTTCTGTATGCTGTATGTTACAGTAATCTTGTCGTCCTTGATTTTGGGAACAGTCATGTTGACTTGTCCTATTTTGTCGAGCATGGCGCCTATTTCAGCAGTTTCGTCCTTGTCAGCATTTGTCTCTACAGCCACGAGCTTGAGTTTCGGTGCTTCAGAAGCCTTTATGCTCCATTGACTATCGTCGCTGATACTGTTATTGTCTTTGTCCAACAGGCCGATAGTGGTCGTTCCGCTAAATTTCGGAGTGATATTCACAGTAACAGTCTTCTTTCCGTTGGCAGGAATGGTAATGTCCAAATTGCCGATGACTTGAAAAATCTTCTCGTTCTCGACATTTTCCATGTATATTGTGGTTGCACCATAGAAGTCTTCGTCCAGATGGCTGGTCAAATTGATGGTAGCCTTGCTTGGAACATTCTGGTACAGGTCGGTGTCGAAAGAAAGTCCTGCCTGGATTGCCATGTTGGCATCTGCCTCAGTCTCATTAGCTGTTATCATGATAGGAACGATGTCCAATGCTACACAGCGCTTCCATGTCTCCTCGCCTTCTTTCATGTAGATAGGGTAGAGTATGGTCTCTCCTTCGGGGAAGGCATAAGAGAATTCTTGTGAAAATACCCCTCCGTGATTAGCAGGCCAATTTTCTATTTTTCCGCCAACAAGGCAGGTATAGGTTCCGTCTTCGTTCTTGATGCCGTAGCCGAAATAGCCGGTGAAGTTTTCGCCATGGTTGACGTAGAGGTAATTGCTTACTTTTGCCGTAAAGGTATCGGATGCACTGCTGCGCTTTTTCTTGACCCACACAAAAGAGGGGGTATACTGGCCTGTAGCATTATAATAGTTGGCTATGCTTATCGGTGCATAGTTGGCCAATGGATTCTCGGGCTTGAGGTCTTGGTTGGGAGTGATACCGATAGTCATACAGTTGTAGCAGGTGTAGCCGTCTGTGTCGTTACCCGAACCAATGCCACCCTTTTCGGGGTTGAGGACAGTGATGTCGAAGTAATTGTTCTGGTAACCGCCCCATCCCCAGTTGATGTGGTAGAGACCGTTGCTGTCCGAACCGTCACACACGAAAGCGTGTCCACCGGTAAGCGAAGCACCCATGTACAGGATGGGGCGTGCGTTGGCAAGCTCGGTGTCGATGAGGTCTGTCCACTGCTGGAGTGTAAACGCTGCGCGGTCAACATCCTCTATCATGTAGGGGTTGTAGCCGAAATATGTGGCGAATGGTGTGGCTGCATACAAGTCAGTTCCGGAACTTTCTCCATAGCTCATCTGCTTGGAGCATCCGCATGCCAACATCAGTTGGGCTACGGCATTGCCCTGCTCTTCTTCATAGAAGCCTTCCACATACTTGCCGAGCATTTTGTCCCAGTCGAACTTTGTGCCTGCGGGGATGGCTTCCATGTTTGCTTTTGCGCCAGAATATGAAGTGTAAGTATAGGCTGGAATTTCTGCCGTTGTAGTAGCAGGATACTTGTAGTATCTCATAATCTGCGCCATGGCTGTAGCTGTGCAGCCTGTAGCACAATTGTTTACATTTCCCTTTTTGTCGGTATACGTAGGACACATGAGGTTGAAGGGCGCGTTCTGGTTCCAGTTGATTTCGTCCTTTTCGAGGAGAGGAGTCACAGCCGTAGAGGTCTTTGCTGCGCGCAACCGCTTAGCCTCTTCCACGTTGCTGATGGCAATCTTATT
>CAVKZC010000362.1:0-2090 GCA_963660455.1 Sphaerochaetaceae bacterium
GTGTAGTGGGCGACGTGTCTCACGTCGCAACAGTATTCGTCTATGATTGTGCGGTGAGACACCGCACCCACTACGCATCCGACGTTCGTATTTTATCCGAACGTGCATTTTCAACCGTACAGTTCGAAAAAAACCGCGTAATCCGTGCCTAAAACAAAACCGATTCGGGAATCGTGTCAATATTCCGTCTTCTCAGCCTTCTCCTCCCACAGGCAGAAAGCACCGAGTGCCTCGTCGCGCATGAGGGCCGTCATGGGCTTGCGGCGGTCGGCTATAGGGCGGTCTATCTCCTCGTAGATAAAGTCGTCGTCGAAACCTATCCTGGCAGCGTCCTTGCGGTCGTTGGCGTAATAGATGCGGTCGAGGTGCGCCCAGTAGATGGCACCCAGACACATGGGGCAAGGCTCGCAAGAGGTGTAAATCTCGCAACCCTCCAGACTGAAAGTCTTCAGGGCACGCGTGGCCTGGCGTATGCAGTTCACCTCTGCGTGGGCGGTAGGGTCGAGGTCGATGGTTACGCTGTTGGAGGCCTCCGCCACGATGATACCGTCCTTGGCAATGACAGCCCCGAAGGGACCACCGCCGTGGCGCACACTGTTCTCGGATAGCTCAATGGCTCTATGCATCAATTCTTCTTTTGTCATATTCGTATATTTTTTAAGGGTTTAGCTTGCAAAGATACGAAAAATTCCGCCATACACTGCCACATTTTATACTTTATTAATACGCAAAAACCGCCTTTTCCAAGCGAAAAGCCTTACCTTTGCCCTCCAAAACACAGACTTTCTACCGATTTATCTATGAGATACAATACTGTTACCTTTGCTAACGGACTGCGCGTCATCCACCTGCCATCGACCAGCAACGTGCTGTACTGCGGCTACCAGATAGAGGCCGGCACGCGCGACGAACAGCCGGGCGAGGAGGGACTGGCCCACTTCTGCGAACACGTCACCTTCAAGGGGACGAAACGGCGCAAGGCGTGGCACATACTCAACTGCCTGGAGAGGGTGGGCGGCGAACTGAACGCCTACACCAACAAGGAGGGGACGGTGTACTATGCCGCCATCCTGAAGGAGCACATCAAGCGTGCCGTCGACCTGCTCACCGACATCGTGTTCCACTCCACCTACCCCCAGCATGAGATAAACAAGGAGGTGGAGGTTATCTGCGATGAAATCGAGAGTTACAACGATTCGCCCGCCGAACTTATCTACGATGAATTCGAGAATATTCTCTTTGCCGGTTCGCCCTTAGGACACAACATTCTGGGCACTGCCAAACAGGTGCGCAGCTTCATCACGGAGGACGCCCTGCGCTTCACGGGCAAACTCTACCGGCCGGACAATGCCGTGTTCTTCGCCTACGGAGACATCGACTTCAAACTTCTTACCCGTATGCTGGGCTGGGCCATGAAGACGAAAGTGGCTGAAACGAAAAAAGAGGAGACGGACACGGAGACTGAGGGGAATGAAGAACAGGGCAACACGCAGCATGCTCCCCACATCCAACGCCCCTTCGAAGGCCAGACCTTCGTACAGGAGCGCAACACCCACCAGGCACACGTGATGATAGGCGCAACGGCCTACGACGTGTACGACGACCGACGCATGCCGCTCTACCTGCTGAACAACATTCTGGGCGGACCGGGCATGAACGCGCGCCTCAACCTGGAGCTCCGCGAAAGGAACGGACTGGTGTACACCGTGGAGAGCACCATGGTGGCATACAGCGACACGGGCGTGTGGAGCATCTATTTCGGATGTGACGAAGATGACGTGGAACACTGTCTGCAACTGGTGCGCCGCGAACTGAAGCGACTAATGAAGAAGCCGCTCTCCCCTATCCAACTGCGGGCTTACAAGAATCAGATAAAGGGACAGATAGGTGTGGCGTGCGACAACCGCGAGAGCTTCGCCCTCGACATGGGCAAGAGTTTCCTGCACTACGGATGGGAGAAGGACGTGGACAACCTCTACCAACAGATAGACGCCATCACCGCCGAGCAGATACAGGCCGTAGCCCAAGAGCTGTTCGCACCCGAACGGCTCACCACGCTGATATTCAAATAAGGGGGGATTGAGGAGGAG
>CAVKZC010000363.1:0-2088 GCA_963660455.1 Sphaerochaetaceae bacterium
TACCAACACGGCGCTCTATCTGCCCTGTACCGCCACATTTACTGTTACCGTAGACGAAGACAAACAGGCATACATCGTGACGACAGACACTCCCCACACCAAGCACTCCGTGCTGAAGACCAGCGACGGCAACCTACAAGTGACACTCGGCGGATGGATGTTCCAGAACAACAAAAAGATAGACAACGGAACAACAGGTGACACTATGGGCAGTGGAAACTGGGGAGGCACCAAGAGCAAGTCTGGCCTGAAAGGATATTCCCACTACATCGAGGAGGGGGACAACAATAACCCCAGACAGGAGGACGGCTCCAACGCACAACCGCAGTCTACCGCAGTGTACAACGCAAAACTCAATACAGACAACGTAAAGGCAGAAACACTTCGCGACCAGATGTTCAACGTGCCCGTAGAAGGTGCTTTCTTCTCCTTCGCACCGAAGACCAATGGCAAGGTGACGGCTGTCATTTTCCAGAGCGGTATATTCGACACCACAAAAGAAAAAAACACCACAAAATACGTATACCGCCCACAGCGCCGCACCTTCATCGTAGACGAGGCTGGCAACTTTGTGCCCAACTCAGCCAAGGCAAGCCTAACAGACGGTACTTTCAATCCCGGTGACAGTTACGAAATCAGCAACTATACTTGGGACTTGAACGAGAACAAGGCACCATCTGTAGACGAGGTTAAGAGTCATTTCGTTGGCCTCACCGAGTTTACCTTCGCCAATACGCAGAAGAACGGTGTCTACGAGTCTAACCTCAGCTACGACACCGTAAAGAACGAGCTTATCAAGAACGGTACGGAGAACCTGCCCACCGGTGCCTGCGGATGGTGTACGCTCTGCGACGCCCCCGTCACCTACACCTTCGACGTAAAGGCCGGCAAGACATACTACCTCTACAACTTCGGTTCGCGTATCGGTCTCTATGGATTTAAGATGGAGGCTACAGAAAACGTTACCGAAGACGAAGTAACACTGAAAGAGGACGGAACATCAGAATTGAGCAAGACCGCAGAAGACCACATAGCCAAGGTTTCGCTTGACCGCACCTTCAAGGGCGGTGTGTGGAATGCTGCTGTACTGCCTTTCAGCCTCAACAAGCAACAGGTGGATGCCATCTTCGGACAGACATACGGCTACGGCAACTACGATTCGGGCAACACCCAGATACTCTACTTCGACCATGTGGAAGGCACTACGGCCTACTTCATGCGCCACGCCAACAACACCATCGTGGCTGGCAAACCGTTCCTCATCAAGCCGAAGAAAACAGGAGACTTCACCCTCAACACAGCTGACATTACCGACTATCCCTACGTCACCATCGAGGCGACAGACGAGCCAACCGACTGGTGTGAGGGTAACGGATACGTATGGAAGTCGAGCTACAAGCCGTTCAACGTAAAGAAAGGCGAATACTTCATCGGCAGCAGCGACGGCAAGTTCTACCGCTGGACAGGCAGCAAGGACGTTGAGGCCAAGGGCTTCCGCGGTTATCTTGCCTTCTCCAATGAGAACACGACAGAGGCCAAGCCCGCCCTGCACGTAGCCATGAAGAGTGCGGAAGGCAGTGACGGCACTACCACACTCATAGAAGGTCTCACCATCGACGGCAACGGCCACCTCACCCAGCAGCCAGCCAACAGTAAGGTGTACACCATCAGCGGTCAGTTGGTAGCCGATGACACCAATGCCCTCGCCTCTCTACCACAGGGCATCTACATCGTGAACGGAAAGAAATACGTAAAATAAAAATTCAGGAACATCATGCACAACAAAAGACAATATAACCGCCCCGACCTGCTTGTAGTACACTACAACGCAAAATGTATGCTACAGACACTGTCCAAGCCCTCTACCGATTCGAAGGGCGACGGAACTACAGGTCCTGAAGAAGGAGGAGACACTGACACCGTTACCCCAGCCAAGGAGCACAAGCCCTACAACGCATGGGAAGCTTGGGACGACGATGACTGGAAATAGGCTAATACACGATAGTATTCACATAACATATTATACAACAGCGTTCTTTCCCGTCAACTGTTGACTCACGGAATTTGATTTTCACTGATGTCGTATTC
>CAVKZC010000364.1:0-2063 GCA_963660455.1 Sphaerochaetaceae bacterium
TTCAGGGCGTGCAGGGGAAATGTACCAACTTATTTTTTTACGATTACTTACCTTTAATCGGCCCTTTACCCTTCAAGCTTCATGGTGTCTTGTCGGGTGAATGCCAGTTCGCGGTAGAAGTCGCGCAGGTAGGCCGATACCTCAGCCTTGTCGTCGGAAGAGACGAAGAGGTTGTCGGCCAACTCGCGTTCCATGGCGTTGAGGGCATCGGAGAGGGTCTCTATCTCTCCCTCGTAGTCGCGCCCCTCACCGGGACTACGGCGTATGCGGTTGTACTTGATGTCCTCGGCCAGTGCAGCCTTCATCTCCACCAGTTTGTCGGCATACGGAGCGAAGAGGGCACGTATCACGATGGCGCGCACGGCATCACACTCCTCCGGCTCCTGCCACAGGCAGTGGTAAACGGGCAGCAGGTCGCATATGGCAGCCTCCGTGCGGTCGTGCACGAAAGCGGAGGTACGCAGCAGGCGCACGATGTTCTTCCAGCGGCGGTCGCTCACGTATATGTTGCGGCGCTCCTCAGCCTCGTCCACGTTCACGGCCTTCAGACTCTTGCGTATGGAGGCTATGGCGTCGAGCACCTCGCCGCTCACCCCCACCCTGTCGATGCAGCCCGTCCACTCGGCATATTCCTCGGCAGAAACGGCATTTGTATTCTTCACTCCTTCCTCTTCGCTCTTCACTCCATCCTCTCCATTCTTCACACTATCCTCTTCGCTCTTCCCTTCCAGCAGCATTGCCCTGAAGTTTTTCTCCTGCCTGATGGGGCGGCTCTCTACGCGCAGGACAAAGCGGTCCCAGAGGGCTTCCAGTCCCTCGCCCTTGGCAGGCAGTTCGTTGCTGGCCGCCACGAGGAGCTTGAGGGGGAGGTGTGTCTCACGGTTGCCGTTGCGGAAGAGTTTCTCGTTGATGACGGTGAGGAGGGTGTTCTGTATGGCAGGACCAGCCTTCCATATCTCGTCGAGGAACACCACGTCGGCAGTGGGCAGGTATCCGTCCACAGCGCGCTCGTAGGTATCGGAGTTCTTGAGTTTCTGTATGCTCACCGGACCGAATATCTCGTCGGGCGTAGAGAAGCGCGACATCAAGTACTCGAAGCTGCGGGCATCGCGGAAGGCCGTCTTCAACTGCCTTGCCACCATACTCTTGGCCACACCCGGAGGTCCCAAAAGGATAACGCTCTCGCCTGCCAGAGCGGCCAGGAGCGAGAGCGCTATTTCGGTTTCTTTCTCGTAAATGCCCCGGTTCATCTCCCGGAGCAGTTGTCCGATTCGTTCTTTCATGCTTGCGTTTTACTTCACGTTGCCCACCTTGATGAGGTACTCGGCTATCTGCACGGCGTTCAGCGCGGCACCCTTGCGTATCTGGTCGCCCGTGAGCCAGAGGGTGTTGCCGTTGTCGTCGGCCAGGTCCTTGCGGATGCGGCCCACGTAGACATCGTCCTTGCCTGCACTCTCCAGGGGCATGGGGTATACATAGTTCTGTGCGTCGTCCTTCACCGTCACGCCGGGGGCTGCCTCCAGGGCCTTGCGGATGTCCTCCACGGCCAGCGGCTTCTCGGTCTCAAACCATACGCTCTCGGAGTGGGAGCGCAGCGAGCTGACGCGCACGCAGGTGGCACTGGTACGCACGTCGGAGTGCATGATCTTGCGTGTCTCGTTGTACATCTTCATCTCCTCCTTGGTATAGTCGTTGGGTGTCATCTTGTCTATCTGGGGAATGACGTTGTAGGCCAACTGGTGGGGGAATTTTTCGATATGGTCTGTCTTGCCCGTCTCTATCAGGTCCTTGTACTGCTGCTGCAGTTCGGCCATGGCGGCTGCTCCTGCTCCCGAGGCACTCTGGTAGGAGGAGATGTGTATCTTCTTGATGTGGCTGAGGTCGTCGATGGGCTTCAGCACCACTACCATCATGATGGTGGTGCAGTTGGGGTTGGCTATGATGTTGCGTGGACGGTTGAGTGCATCCTCGGCGTTCACCTCGGGCACTACCAGTGGCACGTCGTCGCACATGCGGAAGGCACTGGAGTTGTCTATCATCACGGCACCATACTTGGTGATGGT
>CAVKZC010000365.1:0-2059 GCA_963660455.1 Sphaerochaetaceae bacterium
CCTTCACTACGATAAGGCCCTTGCCGCCTGCCACGTAGTTGCCAGACTCGGTAGTTGTGGTGGAAATGCCGGAAGACTCGCCTGCGATGTAAACGAGCATTCGGTTGGCAGGCAATCCTATTGTTTGTCCAGCTGTAGTCTGGTATGTGTTGTTAGGCAATTCAGTTTCGATGTTGCCGTATCCATTTTCAGTTTCTACCAAGAGGTATACGTATACATTCTTGCCTGTTTCCTTGGGGTCTATCGCTGCGGAAAGTACTGTTTCGGCACCATTGCCTTCCACTCTTACAGTCTTAGCACTTTGCTGGTAGTAATCCCCGTCTTCCGTATTTTGCCCTATTATGCCATAGGACAGAGCGCCCGGTGTGGAAGCCGAGTTTGTAACGGTGTATTTTATTTCAAACTGGTCATGGTTCACCTTGGGTACGTAGAGGTCGTAGGCTGAAGAACTGTAATTCCATGTTATCTCGTCAGTTTCAGAAGTGCTGGCGTTGTGCTCTACCTTGACGAGTTTTACCTCTGGAGCCTCCGGAGTCGTAATGTTTATATTGTCTGTGTGTAAGATGTTGAAGCCCATGTCGCATACAAGTAGCGTAGAACTTCCCTTGGCTTTTGGAACCATCATGTAGGTTTGTGTGTCTGTCTGTCCTGGTTCTATGCTAAGGAACACATTTCCTAACTTTTCGTAAGCCAGCTGGCTTGAATTTATATATGCGGTCATAAGCAGAATGCTGCCCTGATATTTTTCTTTCAGATTGCTCTTGGTGGTAACAGTAACGGAAGTTGGCACACCATAGTATATTGTTCCGTCATTCCATGTTACAGAACATTCCAAAGCAAGCTGCGTCTTGGCACTGGTTTCGTCAGCAACAACTATGACAGGAGTGATGTTGTTCATGCAGCATTGTTTCCATGTAGTGCCGTTGTCGAGGCTGTAGATGGGATAGATATCCGTTGTTCCGACAGGGAAAGCGTATTGAAATTGCAAAATTGCGTTCAAAGTACTGTCCGGTTCGATAGGGTTATCGGCACAAGAGCCTGAATCAATACATTTGAAGTTGCCGTCGCTGTCCTTGTATCCTACACCCACCAGACCGGTGAAGTTTGTTTTGGTGATATTGGTGACATTGAGTTCGTAATATGCCCCGAACTTTTCGTCTGCGCTGGTTCGCGTATCTTTGGCTAAAACCAGAACAGAGCCCCAGTCTTGGGTACGTATGCTGGCTGCCAATGCCCCGTAATCGGTCAGTGGCTCGTCTGCCTTTTCATTGTCGGGCGTGATGCCGATAATCATGGAGCTTAATACGGTGTAACCGTCGTCTGCGGCACCAGAACCAGTACCGCCCTTCTCCGGGTTCAGAATAGAAATGTCAAAATAGCTGTTTTGACGTCCGTCCCATCCCCAGTTGATGTGGTAGAGTCCATTGCCATCCGAACCGTCACAGACGAAGCCGTGGCCACCGTCCTGCGACTGTCCCATGTAGTAAACCGGTCGCTTGGCATCCAGTTCGTTGTCGATGAGGTCGGTCCACTGCTGCAGTGAGAATGCCAGACGTGGCACTTCCTGTATCAGGTCTTTGTCGTAACCGAAATACTTGGTGAAGACACCTATAGTGGGATTTGCACCTGATGAGGGACCATATCCCATCTCCATTGCGCATCCGCAGCAAAGCATCAGATTAGCTACGGCTTTAGCCTGCGCGTCGGTATATTTTACGTGCCTATAGGTTGCGAGCATGTTGTCCCAGTCAAAAACCGTGCCTGCAGGGATGGCTTTCATGTCATACTTGTATGTGCTGTATACGGACTGGTAGGCCGGAATTTCTGCGGTTGTTTTCTCTGGGTATTTATAGTATCTGAAAATCTGAGCCATGGCTGTGGCTGCACAACCTGTTGCCGTATATTTGGTTTGGCCTTTGTATTCGTATGTGGGGCAATAGAGGCAATATGGCTCTCCTTGGTCGTAGTTGATGTCGCCCAGCAGCGGTTCTACTGCATTTGTATTCTTTGCTGCGCGCAACCGCTTAGCCTCTTCCACGTTGCTGATGGCAATCTTATT
>CAVKZC010000366.1:0-2028 GCA_963660455.1 Sphaerochaetaceae bacterium
CTGCTCTCCTCCACATTGTTGAGGTGCACCTCCACGAGGTTCTGCTTGCCAAACTGCACGTAGGGCGTGATGTCTACACGAAAGGCATTATAGCCGTAGGCCCAGTGACCCGCCTCCTTGCCGTTTACCGTCACCACGGGTTCGCTCATCGCCCCGTCGAACACCAGTTCGGCACGCTTGTAGCCCTTGGGCAACTGCAGGTTCATCCGGTACATGCCCTCCCCTATCCAGGGCAGGGCACCGGAGCGTCCCGACTTCTCGGTTTTCTCCTTCTCGCCGTTCTGTTCGATGGCCACCATCTGCAGATCCCACTTCTTGTCAAAAGGTCCCGCAATGGCCCAGTCGTGCGGTATGCGCACCTGCGTCCATGCCTTGCCGTCGCGGGAGAAGTCCCACGCCGGCAGGTTGACTACCTTACGGCTCTGCGCCATGCCCGCCGTATGGAGGGCAAAGGCAAGTGCCGTAGCGAAAAATATCTTTGTGTACATAAGGTCAAGTTATTATTTATACGCATCAAACACGGATGTGGGCCTGCCGCTGTTGTCGAAGGCTCCCTTGGTGTAGGCGTTCCATCCGAGCGTAGTGTAGTTGGCTGGTTTCCAACCGCCGTACACCTCCGGTTCCCAGTAGAAGATGCCCTCGCAGGTGGAAATGGCCTTGCTTCCGTCCACCATCTTCTTCATCAGCGAAGCGGCATTGGATGAATCCCACGCCATACCGATCTCGGAGATGACAACATTGCAGCCATACTGTGTAGAGAGTTTCGTGATGTTCTCAAGACAAGAATTGGCATCGGTCTGCCAACTGCTTTCCTCCGGATAGAGCGACATGCCGATAACGTCCCATTTGCCGCCCTTGTTCTTCAACTGTCCGAAGAGCCATGTGAAACGGCTCAGGTTCTGTCCCTGGTCCACATGCACCACCACCTTTGCCTTCGGGTAGACGGCCTTCACGGCTTCGTAACCGGCATTGACATAGGCGGCGAAGTTGGCGGCGTTCTTAGAGCAACGGCCCGTAACGGTAGCGTCTTTGTCGTTGTAGAGCATGCCGTCGGGTGTCTCGTTGCCCACCTGTACCCACTCCACGTCTACGCTCTGCGCCTTGAGGGCATTGAGCACGTCCTTGGTATGGTCGGCTATGGCCTGCTTCATCTGCTCCACGGTGTATGAACTCCATGCGGCGGGCACTTTCTGGCTGCTGGGGTCTGCCCATGTGTCGGAGTAATGGAAGTCGATCATGATGCGCATACCCAACTTCTGTGCCCGTACGGCCTTGGCCACGACATCGTCCTTGCCACACCAGCCACCATCGGGGTTCACCCATACACGCAGGCGGATGGCATTGGTGCCGAGGCTCTTCAACAGTGTCAGGCATTCGGTAGCGTTGCCGCTCTTGTCATAAAACTTCTTGTTGTCTTTCTCCATCTCGGTCAGCCAACTGACATCGGCTCCCTTGGCAAAGGTAGAGGTCTCACTGCCGCCAGACGAGCTGCCACCCGACGAACTCCCGCCAGAGGAACCTCCCGATGTACCTCCTCCGGTCTGCGTTGTGTTGTTGTCACTACTACTGCTGCAACTTGCTCCTGCCACGGAGAACATGGATACCGAAGCCAGCAAAAGGGCTTTGCCCAAGAAATGTTTCATCTGAATCATATCGGTTTATAGTTATTGGTTATTACTTTCGGTTTTGTCGTTTTTCTTGTAGTACAGGGGAGAGCGCAATCTCTCCTCCTACCCTCATATCGCAATAATGCGCGTGTTATTGTATGAGCGCGCCTCTTTTTTGCGCATTAATTTGTGCAAACGATTACACACTATAGATACCAACACTTGCACGCTTGAAGTTTCTCCCTATTGGATGCAGCGAGGGCGCTATAGGAGGTACGGTGCCCTCGCCGTACCACTCAGGCAAGATTGGATTTTCGCTGAATAGTTACTTATGTAAACGTTTTCGAAGTGTATATTCTTAGGAGTCTTTAGTAATCGTTAAAAAATAAGTTGGTACATTTCCCCTGCACGCCCTGAAAGG
>CAVKZC010000367.1:0-2020 GCA_963660455.1 Sphaerochaetaceae bacterium
ACGTTGATGTCGAGGTAGTTGGCGAGGAAGGTCTCGTCATACTTCCCGTCGTTGCTCACGAGGGCACC
This sequence comes from Sphaerochaetaceae bacterium, assembly GCA_963660455.1. Lineage (GTDB taxonomy): Bacteria > Bacteroidota > Bacteroidia > Bacteroidales > Bacteroidaceae > Prevotella. Next base: position 69 of record CAVKZC010000367.1, read on the forward strand.
GATCTGGAGGAAGCTGTTCTGCTGCTTCTGCGTGGTGACACCAATCTTCGTCACCTCCGACGGCAGCAAGCCCTGTGCCTTCGACACACGGTTCTGCACGTTCACCGTCGCCATGTCAGGGTCTGTGCCCTGCTTGAAGTAGACGTTGATTTGCGCCGACCCCGAGTTGGTGGCGGTAGAGGTAATGTAGAGCATGTTCTCCACACCGTTGATGCTCTCCTCCAACGGCATGATGACAGATTTCATCACGGCATCGGCGTCGGCACCGGTATACGTTGCCTCCACTCTCACAGTAGGAGGCGCAATGTCCGGGTACTGTTCCACGGACAGACTGAACAGTGAGATCAAGCCCACCATCACAATCAGCACGGCGACGCATATAGCCATCACCGGCCTTTTGATAAATATATTGCCTTTCATTCCTTCAATCAAAAATTATATTTCAATACTTCCATATTTCAATATTTCCATCTTTCAATATTTCCATATTTCCATATTTCCATATTTCCATATTTCAATACTTCCATATTTCAATATTTCCATCTTTCAATATTTCCATCTTTCAATATTTCCATCTTTCAATATTTCCATATTTCAATATTTCCATATTTCAATATTTTAATCTTTTCATATTTTCTCTCCTTCCTTCACCATTCCTGCTCCCTCGCTCACGATTACGTCGCCAGGCTTCAAGCCGTCGGTCACGATGAAGTTTCTTCCGTCGTCGATGTTCTCCACAGAGATGAGCTGTGCCACAGCCTTGCCGCCCTGCACCTTATACACGATGCGCTTGTCTTGCTGCTGCACGGTGGCAGACTGTGGAATGACGATGCAGTTCTTCCTCGTCGTGGGGATGATGACGTTGCCCGAACCGCCACTATTGAGCAGTCGCTCGGGGTTGGCGAACTCAGCCCTCAGCGTCACGGCTCCCGTCTCGGTGTTGATCACACCACTGATGCTCTCCACCCTGCCCTTGTGGGCGTACAGGCTCTGGTCGCCCAGTTGCAGACTAATCTCCGGCATGTTCTTGATGGCAGCGTCCTTGGAGCCATACTGGCGAACGAAACTAAGCAACTGCTTCTCCGTCATGGAGAAATAGACATACATCTGCGAGTTGTCCGACACGGTAGTCAAAGGCTTAGGCATCGAGGCACTGACCAATGTACCCACACGGTAGGGCAATACGCCCGCCACGCCATTGGCTGGACTTCTCACCTCGGTATAAGAGAGATTATTGCGGGCACTTGTCACTTGCGCCTGAGCCTGAGTCAACTGGGCCTTCGCCGAGAGATAGGCGTTTTCGGATGTCTGGAGAGTGTATGAAGAAATCACCTTCTGGGCGAAAAGCTCCTTATTGCTATTGTAGGTAAGTTGGGCGGAGGCGAGCTGCGCCTGTGCCGCCTTCTCTGTGGCGAGGGCATTGGCGAGGGCAGCGCGATAGGGCACCTGGTCGATAACGAAGAGCAACTGCCCCTTCACCACCTTGTCACCCTCCTTCACGAGGAGTCGCTCTATCTTTCCCGAAACCTGGGGATAGATGTCGATGTCCTGCTTACCCTTGATGGAAGCGGAATAACTGGTGGAGAGGTCCTTGTCCGACCGCTTCACGGTCATCGTCTTGTAACTGCTCTTTTCCACCGCAGCCTCCTGCTTCTTCTGCTGGCAAGAGGTCGTCATGAGGGAGAGGCACAGCGCCATCCCCACACATGGAATCATACTTTTCATTGTCGTCATTCTTTTCATTTCCTTGTTTATTTACACTTTGATAAGGTTCAGTCGCCCTCCCCTTCATTTTTACTTTTTACCTTTTTGTTGTTTTTACCTTTTTACTTTTTTACCTTTTTACTTTTTTACCTTTTTACCTTTAAAAGGCGGTGCAAAGTTAGCAAGTTCGCCTTGCTCCGTCTATAACGATTAAGGAAGTGTGTTTGTCTTTTGCGGAACTCCTACCC
>CAVKZC010000368.1:0-2011 GCA_963660455.1 Sphaerochaetaceae bacterium
AAATCGCAGAAAAATAACAAAGCCATTCCTTTATTCAGCATAAAGGCGACATTGATTCCCTTAATTTGAGAAGAACCGAGGCTAAAGACGGAGACCAATGGTTCTCTATGAATTATTCAGGTTAGATGACTGACCAAGTAAGGATTTTCAATAACATTAAATACCTCCACAAGTGTTGTATTATTCACCTCGTCAATTGTCAACCTTATATCATAAAGATTTTTTCCATATCGTAGCTGCCCTTCATATACATTATCATGTTGTACCAAAGTGCAATCCCCAAGAACTTTAAGCCACTCAAAAAGATTCTCTTTTGGGTACGCCAGCAACGCTTTAAAGTCTGGAGAATTGACATTGCTGATTATTCCCACTTTGGATTTGGTCTCAAAACCTTTTCCACCTGCTCTAATCTTCCAATTACCAGACTTTATATAAGCCTCAATGTCCTTAACGCCTCTCTTACCTACGATTTCTCGTATCTTACACAAAAAAGGCTGGGCTGTTTCAGGAAATATACGGTTGCACAAATAGTCATTCCAATCAGAGCCAAAAGGACATATAATACATCCAACCCGACCAAGCCCCTTCCTATAAGCCATATTCACATGTAGCTTGTTCAGTAGCAAGTAGAGCCAAACCTCTGTAGTATTCCACTCTAAGATTGGACTAACATTTATAACATTCATATGTTTTGCATCTTTGGCAACTTTTTGATATGCTGCACGTCTCGCACTTTCTTCAGCACGAGTACCAACAAAAGATAAAACATGAGGTTGTCTACCTAATCCAGAATGTGTTTTTAGCATTCTATAAAGAGGAGCTGTTTTCATTACACCACAGCACCATCTATGTACATTGCTTGGCGAACCCATCTTATCCCAATAATTTAAAACCTTTTCGTGGTTCTTCGCCAGCAGAAACTTCAAATCTGGATATTTGCATTCATAATATTTTTTGATCTCGTCATATAGTAGCAAAGAAGATGGTAATTCATATCCTGTATCAGAATACACCACAATCAAGTCTTCACTCGGGACTACACGGGTAACCAAATCAAGAAGGACTTGTGAATCTTTTCCTCCTGAGAATGAGGCAACAAATAGTTCTATGTCATTCTTCAGTATCGGTGCCTTCCCTAACTCTTCCGCCTTACTCAATGGCATGACGTCGAAGCTGTCGCAATCTTCCTTGACAACAACATGTTCTTGCTTGGTCTTTTTCTCCAAATGAGAGGCAAGCGACTGGAAATCTATATCTGGATTTTCAGAAGCCACCTTGCGAATATTTTTGTAACGTCGATATGTTTGGTTGATGAAGTCCATCGCCTCATGCTCAATGATGAACATGGTATCCTCATTGCGTTCACGCAGTTTATCCATGTCCACAGGTGATAAGGTCAAATTTTCAAACCCCTCTTGTGGAATAACAGATGGGGCATCGAAGATATTTCCGCCTTTTACCTCAAGAACAAACTGTCCCTTGTAAAAGTAGCGTCGGTCGCAAGCCCAAAGCAAGGGTTCATCAACATGAGGGTATATCCATCCCATCTTATTGAGCCCTAGCAAGTCAAGCTCTTCCCAGAAAACAGGGCGTGGAGAAACATTCAACGCTCCTCCTGCGGCCGACATGGTAAGACGTACGCCATTGTATTTAGTGTCCCATACTACTTTGAACATTTATGAAACAGATTCTATCCTTTTATATACTCCGATAGAATCCCTATTATTATCGGAAAGTTAACCGTTAAAGTTCTGTCTCAATAAAAAATGCGCGGGATTCGCCTTTGCCCATCCCGCTACTCGAGGCTCTCGCATTGCCCTTATTGCAGAGACGGACAACGCAGAAAGCCCACGCATGGCATATATCAATCCCATACGTGGGCAACCGCAGACGCACCACGGCAAGCTAGGTGCATATACGACAACTCACGGCAGGGTACAATATACCTACCGTGAGCATTCATCGTTGTCTTGTCTTCTTGCAATAATTGTAATTTGCGAGATTACGAGTA